>CAZFCH010000044.1:0-12515 GCA_964517445.1 uncultured Oscillospiraceae bacterium
GACCTCTTGAATGCCATTCAAGCGCTCTCCCAGCTGAGCTATACCCCCATGAGCAAGGAGTATATTACCAGACATAGGGTGTTTTGTCAAGCAGAAATTTTCGGTTCGCGCCCAAAATCTGAAACTGTTCCCGTCAGTATCACAGCTGGTACACAAGGACGATGAGCGGCATCGTGATAATGCACAGCATAGTCGTGACAACATTTATCGAGCAGGCGTATTCCGCGTCCTTGCCGTAAACCAGCTCCATCTGAGTGACTGTAGCTGCAGCAGCAGAAGCGCTTGCCAGCGTAGTAATGAGCAGTATCGTGTCCGCATTCGGCACGCTCGCTCCGAAATTGGTCAGGCGCAGGAAGGCGATAAACAGGAGCGGCGCGAAAATGAGCCTGAGAAACGAGATGAGCCATACACGCTTATTTGCAAATATCTGCTTCAGCTCCATGCCGCCGAGCATTGTGCCAATCATCATCATTGACGCCGGCCCGATCATCACGCTCACGCTGTCGACTGCGTCCTGAAGAATCTTCGGAAGCGTTATTCCGAAAGCGAGAATTAAAAGTCCTATAAAGATCGCGATTATGTTGATGTTTGTCAGGATCTTCTTTATGTTGACATGAGCCTCTCCGGAGATAAGCTGCTTGAGGTGTGTCCACTGCAGAACGATAGTGACGCATATATACGCGCAGGTGTAGACAACCCATTCCTGCCCGAGAAGAGAGACAACAATAGGTATAATGATGTTGCCCGCGTTGGGATATTCAAACGAAGCCTGCTCAACAGGAGTGAGGTGCAGCGGCTTTCTGACAAAGAGGTTGTTGATAACGATCGCGCCGACATGAGAGATGATAGCGGCGACAAAGGCTAAGATCAGGCCGGAGCGCACCTCGGGGGTGCAGTCTATCTGGAACGCGGAGATAACGGTGCACGGGCATATCAAGTACATCATTATCAGAGAGATTACGCGGCTGTCCTCACTGCGGAGAATATGAATCTTGACAAGCGCGTATGCTGCGAGTGCAATGATAAACAGAGAGCCAATCTTGATAAGTAGGGCGAGAGCCATAAACAGACCTCCAAAACCTGACATATTGCTTTATATTATAGCTGTATGCGGGAATAATATCAAGCTGTAAAAGTACATAAAAAGCTTTGGCAAATCGGTTGCCAAAGCTTTTATTTGCGCTAAATTGTTATAAGACCGATGAAAAACTCAGAACGGCCAGGTCGGCAGCCACGACAGCAGCCCGGTAGCGGCGACGGGCTTACCCGAAAGTGCCGGGTAAAACAGTACGAACAGAGCAATGCTCAGCGTGACAAAGCCCGAGACATACCACTTCCAGTGCCTGAGGTTGTGGCGCATGAGGTTGAAGCAGTAGCCGAGCGAGAGCACAAGAAACACCGAGCAGGGGAAGTAATGGTACTCAAACGTGATGCGCGTGATGAACATCCAGGGGATGAGCTGCGCCAGATAGCCGATGACGATAAACTCTGCGCGGCGGTCATGCCGGAAGATTGCCGTATAGATCAGCACAAACAGGCTCATAAGCCCGCCCCAGCATAGCGCGGGATTGAGAAACGCCCCGAAGCTCGAATGCGTGCCGTCGTCGAAATACTCAAGGTAATAGAGTATCGGGCGGATATTCAGTATCCACTGGTACCAGCGCGAGGAGTAAGGATGCTCGGCGACAATCCCGGAGTGGTAATTGAACATATAGATCTGGTTGTCAATCACCATGCGCAGATACTCCGAGCTGAACGGAGAGATGCCGCGGGCAATCCCGTAGGGGATATATGCAAAGTAATAGATAAGGCAGGGGATGAGTACAAAGAAGATTACACAGAAACCGCAGAGCTTCCAGAAGCCTTTCATATCCAGCCGCTGCGCCTTTGCCTCACGGATGACATAGATGAGCCACATCACCGCAAGTCCCGCTCCCGCGTAGATGCAAGTCCACTTGCTAGCCGCGCCTATGCCGAAGAAGATTCCCGAGAGCGCAAGCTCCCGGCGGCTGCCGGTTGTGAGAAAGCCGTACATGAACAGGTACATCAGCAGAATGAAGAACACGGCGTAAGTGTCGATAGTGGCGATGCGCGTCTGCACGAAGTGCATGAAGTCGCTTGCCAGCACGAGAGTGCACGCTGCCGGCACGGCCTTGCCGCCGAAGAGCCTCTTGGCGAAAATGTAGATTATCGGCAGCATCAGCACACCGAAGAGAGTACCCGAGAAGCGCCAGCCGAAAGGCGTCATGCCGAAGATCGCGATGCCAATCGAGATGATTATTTTGCCGAGCGGGGGATGCGTTATCTCATAGGGATAAACGCCGTTGAGGTTCTCCCATGCAGTGCGCGCATGATAGATCTCATCAAAGTATGTGGAGTTCATATAGGTCTGCCTGTCGGGGCACAGCGACTGCTCATCGCACAGCTCCGACGCTGAGGACACCGCACCGACTATGTTCCCGTCCGCATCGAGTGCGACCACCTCGCCGAGCCAGACATTGCCGGTGCCGGAGATGTAGATTGTTCCGCCGGTCAGATAGTAGTTGATAGCAACATCGTGCCACTTCAGAACGTCTGCATGACTCTGCGTGAGCTCCGTGAGCTCATACGTGGTGCTGCCGTCGGAGTAGGTTATGCTGTAACTGCCGATGCCGACGCCTTCGTAGACCATCAGGTGCGTGACCATGCCGCCGTTTACGTCAAGTTCTATGCTCTCGGTGCGGTTCTCCATGTTCACGAAGCTTTCGGGCGAGGACGTGTTGCCGAGCTTCCGGAATGCGACGCCTGCATACAGCAGTGTGATGACCGCCATTATAACGGCATCGATTCGCCCGAGCTTGCGGCGCGCCGTGTCGGGGTCGGCAAGCGTGCAGTTTTTCAGATCGGGCAGCGAGAGAAAGAACAGCGTCAGCAGCAGTACGGTCAGTATCGGTAAAGAGTATCTTGTAATATCCTGCATAGTCGTAAAATCCCGCGGCAATATCCGCCGCATATATCCTTTGATTGCCGAAAATATATGTAATAGAAAGCGTATGTATAATACAACCTGCCCGCGGCTTTTTCAAGTACACGCGGCGGAAAGCGGACATTGTGCGGTATTTTTTAACCAAAAGTTCATCTTTTTATACACATGCCGCGCTAACTCCTATTGACATTGTAGGATTAGGCAAGTATAATTCCTGCTGGAGGACTGGGAATTAATGCCGCCTCCCGCAAACAAAATGCCGGAACGGCTGCGCCGCAGCCGACCGCAGCGATATATCTATGGAAGCTGTCAGCGGGGAGAGATGGCCGCGGACAGAAAGAGGTTGAACAGATATGAGTAAGAAGAATCTGCTTGAGGTAAAGGACCTTCACATCAGCGTTGAGGATAAGGAGATACTCCACGGCGTTGACCTGACGGTCGGCGAGGATGAGACCCACGTCCTCATGGGACCGAACGGCACCGGCAAGTCCACGCTGGGCTATGCCATCACCGGCAACCCCGAATACACCGTGACCTCCGGCAAAATAATATTCGACGGCGAGGATATAACCGAGCTGCCGGTAAACGTGAGAGCAAACAAGGGCATCTTCCTTTCGTTCCAGAACCCGCTCGAGGTTCCGGGTGTGACTCTCAGCGCCTTCATCCGCAGCGCGCTTGAACAGAAGACCGGCACGCGCCTGAGACTGTGGGACTTCAAGAAGAAGCTCGCCGAGACGATGGAGCTTCTGCACATGGACGCAAGCTACGCCGAGCGCGACCTGAACGTCGGTTTCTCCGGCGGCGAAAAGAAAAAGGCGGAGATCCTCCAGATGCTGATGCTCGAGCCGAAGCTCGCCATCCTCGACGAGACGGACTCCGGGCTTGACGTCGACGCTGTGCGTACCGTGTCGCAGGGCGTCCAGCTCTACCGTGAGCGCGTCCACGGCTCTCTTCTCATCATCACCCACAGCACGAGGATTCTCGAAGCGCTGACAGTCGATGAGACGCACGTCATGGAAAACGGCGTGATCGTCAGAAACGGCGGCGCTGAGCTGGTCGACGAGATCAACGAAAACGGCTTCGGCATTATCAAGGCCGAGTAAGGCTGGTGGTTTGCTATGAAAGAGAAAACTCAGGTCGAGGATATCGACCGCAGCATATATGATATAAAGGATAAGGAAAACGACGCCTACCGCATGGAGGACGGCCTGACTCCGGAGATCATCGAGAAGCTCTCCCGGGAGAAGGGCGACCCCGAGTGGATGCGCGAGTTCCGCCTGAAGTCCCTCGAGACATATAATTCAATGCCGCTTCCCAACTGGGGTCCTTCGATAGAGGGGCTGGACATGGACCATATCGCGACCTATGTCAGACCCAAGACCGACATGAAGAACGACTGGAAGGACGTCCCGCAGGATATAAAGGACACCTTTGAGCGCCTCGGCATCCCGCAGGCGGAGCGCAAGTCTCTCGCCGGCGTCGGAGCGCAGTACGACTCCGAGCTTGTCTATCACAACGTAAAATCCGAAGTCGCCGAGCAGGGCGTCATATACACCGATATGGAAAGCGCCCTCAAGGGTGAGTATGCCGAGATGGTGCATGAGTATTTTATGAAGCTCGTCACCCCGCGCGACCATAAGTTTGCCGCGCTCCACGGCGCGGTGTGGTCTGGCGGCTCGTTCGTGTATGTGCCGAAGGGCGTGCAGGTTTCAATACCGCTTCAGTCCTACTTCCGCCTCAACGCCAAGGGCGCAGGCCAGTTTGAGCACACGCTCATCATCGTCGACGAGGGTGCAAGCCTGCACTTCATCGAGGGCTGCTCCGCCCCGAAGTACAACGTCGCAAATCTCCACGCCGGCTGCGTCGAGCTGTTCGTCAAGAAGAACGCGAAGCTGCGCTATTCGACCATCGAGAACTGGTCGAAGAACATGTATAACCTCAACACCAAGCGCGCGCTCGTCGAAGAAAACGGCGTTATCGAATGGGTGTCCGGCTCCTTCGGCTCCCACGTCGGCTGCCTGTACCCGATGAGCGTCCTCAAGGGCGACAACTCCCGCATGGAGTTCACCGGCGTCACCTTTGCCGGAGCGGGTCAGAACCTCGATACCGGCGCGAAGGTCACGCACCTCGGCAAGAACACCAGCTCCTATATGAACACCCGCTCGATAAGCAAGAGCGGCGGCATCAGCACCTTCCGCAGCAGCGTCGTCGTCGCGAAGACCGCGAAGGGCGCGAAGTCCTCGGTGTCCTGCCAGTCCCTGATGCTCGACTCCGAGTCCCGCTCCGATACCGTCCCCGCCATGGACATCCGCACAAAGGACGCGTCCGTCGGCCATGAGGCGAAGATCGGCAGCATCAGCAACGACGCTATTTTCTATCTGATGAGCCGCGGTATGAGCGAAGAGGACGCAAGAGCGCTGATCGTCAGCGGCTTTGCCGACAACGTCTCCAAGGAGCTGCCGGTGGAATACGCCGTTGAGATGAACAACCTCATACGCCTTGAGATGAAGGGCAGCATAGGCTGAACGGGGAGGCAGAACGATGGAAAAGAAAATGCTTATAAATAAGCTCCCCGGCGGAACGTGGAACTGGCTGAAGGTAAACGAAGCCGCCATCGACTGGGATGACGACAATACAACGGAGCTTCCCGAGGAAAATATTACCGCCGAGAGCGCGAGACTCACCGTAAAGGGCGAGGGCGAATACAGCCGCAAGCGCGTCAGCGTTGACGCCAAGCCCGGCAGCAGCGTCACCGTGTTCGAGACCTTTGAGAACGCCGGGAAGCTCGCCGTCGAGACAGAGCTGACAGCGCGCGAAGGCGCCTGCATCCGCCTCGTGCAGATACAGAGCACCGGAGAAGCGTCCCTGCTCTATGACCGCGTGTACGGCGAGTGCGCCAAAAACGGCAGAATAGAGCTTGTGCAGATACTTATCGGCTCCGGCGATGTCTACTGCGACAGCCACATCGAGCTCAGCGGCGATGGCAGCAGCTTCAAGGCCGATATCGGCTACCTTGGTCAGCGTGAGCAGAAGCTTGACATGAACCTTATAGTCGACCATTGGGGCAAGAGCACCGAGAGCGAGATAAACGCCGCAGGCGCGCTCAAGGACGCAGCGCGCAAAGTGTTCCGCGGCACGATAGATTTCAAGAACGGTTCGTCCGCCTCCGTCGGCAACGAGAAGGAGACAGTCCTCATGCTCGGTGACGATGTCGTGAACAAGACCGTGCCGCTTATCCTCTGCGCTGAGGAGAACGTCGTCGGCAACCACGGCGCGACTATCGGCGAGCTTGACGACGACACGCTCTTCTACTTCGAGAGCCGCGGCATAGACAGGCAGACCGCCGAAAACATTCTTGCCCGCGCCGCAATAGAGCGCCTTGCGCGCCTGCTCGGTGACAGTGAGAGTGAGAATTATATAATGAACAGACTGAACGGAGAGCTGTAAAATGGAATACAATTATAAAAATGATTTCCCGCTGCTTGCGCACAGCGATATAGCTTACCTTGACAGCGCCGCCACCGCGCAGCGCCCACAGTGCGTCATCGACGCCGAACGCGATTTTTACCTTCTGCATAACGCAAACCCCCTCCGCGGTCTCTACCCCCTGAGCATCGCCGCAACCGAGGTCTATGAGAACGCGAGAAACAGCGTACGCGCCTTCATCGGCGCAAAGTCCTGCGAGGAGATAATCTTCACCCGCAACACTACCGAGAGCCTGAACCTCGTCGCCTACAGCTACGGCCTGACCAACATCAAAGCCGGGGACGAGATCCTTGTCTCCATCATGGAGCACCACAGCAATCTTCTCCCGTGGCAGATGGTCTGCCGCCAGACCGGCGCGACTCTCAAGTTCATGGAGTGCGAGCAGGACGGCAGCCTCGACCTCAATAAGGTCGAAGAGCTTATCACCGATAAGACCAAAATCGTCGCCATCATGCAGGTCTCGAACGTCCTCGGCCGTGAGTACCCCGTCAAGGAGATCGCAGCCATGGCGCACAGAAAGGGCGCAGTCTGCGTAGTAGACGGCGCGCAGAGCACCCCGCATATGCCCGTGAACGTGCAGGATATCGACGCAGACTTCTTCGCCTTCTCCGGCCATAAGGTCTTCGGCCCGATGGGCATCGGCGTGCTCTACGGCAAGAAAGCGCTGCTCAATAAAATGCCCCCGTTCATGAGCGGCGGCGAGATGATCGAATCCGTCACCCGCGAGGGCGCGGTGTATGCCGAGCTTCCGCATAAGTTCGAGGCAGGCACGGTTAACGCCGCAGGCGCTGCCGGACTCCAGGCCGCGATAGAATATATAAATAGAGTAGGCTTTGATGTGATGCAGCGCCGCGAGGCGGAGCTTACCGCCCGCTGCCTTGCCGCGGTGAAGGCCATCCCGCATGTGAATGTCCTCGGCTCGGATAAGCCCGAGGAGCACGTCGGCATCGTGAACTTCACGGTCGACGGCGTACATCCGCATGATATCAGCGAGATCCTCGCCTCCGACGGCGTGAATGTCCGCGCCGGTCACCACTGCGCACAGCCGCTGCTGACCCACCTCGGTTACAGCTCCACCGTCCGCGCAAGTCTCGCGTTCTATAACGACTTCGACGATATCGACCGTCTGGCCGCAAGCCTGTCGACACTGAGGGAGCGTATGGGCTATGGAAAATAGAAGCTTTTATAATGAAATACTCACCGAGCATAACATCCATCCCGAGTTTAAGCATGACCTGCCCGATGCGGACATCGTCCTCGAGGGCGTGAACCCGAGCTGCGGAGACGATATTTACCTCAAGCTCAAGATGGACGGCGATACAATCGTTGACGGCGCTTTCGTCGGCGACGGCTGCGCCATTTCGCAGGCCTCGGCAGATATCATGCTCGGCATGATAGTCGGCAAAAAGAAGGACGAAGCCCTTAAAATGGGGGAGACCTTCATGCGCATGATAAAGGGCGAGGCCACCGACGAGGAGATTGACAGCCTCGAGGAAGCCTCGGCGCTCAAGGATATTTCGCACATGCCCGCGCGCGTGAAGTGCGCCGTCCTCGGCTGGCGCACTCTCAAAGAAGCCGTCGGCGAACACGAGGAATAAAAGACATAAATAAACGAAACTCCGCACACTCGGATGCGGAGTTTTGCTTTGCCGACAGCGCGAAAATACGAAAAATATTTTTAGATTTGCTTTACAAAAATTCTTGACTAAAATTGTGAAATATGCTAATATTTCCAATTGCATGGGCAGAACTGCGCCCGGGTGCAAAAAGCCCCAAAAGCTCCGCGCTGCAAGGACATTTGTATGCTGCGCACGGCCTGTGACGATTGAAGAAAGGAGAAAACAATGCCTACCTTTAACCAGCTGGTGAGAAAAGGCAGAGAAAAGGTCACCTACAAGTCCAACTCTCCTGCAATGCAGAAGGGTCTGAACACCCTTAAGAACAAGGAGACCGATCTGAGTGCTCCTCAGAAGAGAGGCGTCTGCACCGCAGTCCGTACCTCCACTCCTAAGAAGCCTAACTCCGCTCTGCGTAAGATCGCCCGTGTCCGTCTGACCAACGGCTACGAAGTTACTGCGTACATCCCCGGTATCGGCCATAACCTTCAGGAGCACTCCGTGGTTATGATCCGCGGCGGCCGTGTTAAGGACCTTCCTGGTGTCCGTTACCACATCATTCGTGGTACCCTCGATGCTCAGGGTGTCAACGGTCGTATGCAGGCCCGTTCCAAGTACGGCGCAAAGAGACCCAAGGCTGCAAAGAAGAAGTAATTTCAACTTCAGCGGCAAATTTGCCCTGTCGTTTATCTATATATTTTGGATAGACCTCGGGGCGCAACGGACGTACAGACGTTCGAGTACCTGTGATTCCATTTTTTAATGAAGGAGGGAAGCAACGTGCCCAGAAGAGGTAATGTTCCCAAAAGAGAAATCTTGCCCGATCCTATGTATAACAGCGTTCTGGTGACCAAGCTCATCAACGGCGTTATGCTCGACGGCAAGAAGGGTGTTGCTCAGAAGGTCGTTTACGATGCTTTCGATATCATCAAGGATAAGACCGGTAAGGAGCCCCTTGATGCATTTACCGAAGCTATGAACAACATCATGCCCGCTCTGGAGGTTAAGGCTCGTCGTGTCGGTGGCGCAACCTATCAGGTTCCTATCGAAGTCAGACCCGCCCGCCGTCAGACGCTGGCTCTGCGCTGGCTCGTAGATTACAGCCGCAAGCGCAGCGAGAAGACCATGAAAGAGCGCCTTGCAGGCGAGATCATGGATGCATGCAATAATCTCGGCGCAGCTGTCAAGAAGCGCGAAGATATGCACAAGAACGCAGAAGCCAACAAGGCTTTCGCACATTTCAGATGGTAATTCTTTCAGGAGAGTTTCATGCCCAGACAGTATTCACTTGAGAAAACGAGAAATATCGGTATCATGGCTCACATTGACGCCGGAAAGACTACGACTACTGAGCGTATTCTTTTCTACACCGGCGTGAATTACAAGCTTGGTGAGACTCATGAAGGCACCGCCACCATGGACTGGATGGAGCAGGAGCAGGAGCGCGGCATCACGATAACCTCCGCTGCCACCACCTGCCACTGGCGGGACACCCGCATTAACATCATCGACACCCCGGGCCACGTGGACTTTACCGCCGAGGTCGAGCGCTCCCTGCGAGTGCTGGACGGCTGCGTTACGGTTCTCTGCGCTAAGGGCGGTGTCGAGCCGCAGTCCGAAACAGTTTGGAGACAGGCTGACCATTACAACGTTCCCCGCATGATTTACGTCAATAAGATGGACATCATGGGTGCGGACTTCTATCATGTGCTTGAGATGGTGCATGACAGGCTCAAATGCAATGCCGTTCCGATCCAGCTGCCTATAGGCAGTGAGGAGACCTTCAAAGGTATTATCGACCTCGTGGATATGAACGCAGACGTTTATTACGATGATCTCGGCAAGGACATGCGTACCGAGGAAATTCCCGAGGATATGCGTGAGCTTGCAGAGCAGTATCGTGATAATCTGCTTGAGGCAGTCTCCGACTTCGACGATGAGATCATGGAAATGTATCTCAACGGCGAGGAAGTCCCTGCGGATAAGATCCGCAAGGCAATCAGAAGAGCCACTGTCGCGGTGAAAATGGTTCCCGTGACCTGCGGCACTTCCTACAAGAACAAAGGCGTGCAGAAGCTGCTCGACGCGATTGTCGACTATATGCCGTCTCCGCTGGATGTGCCCGCGATAGAGGGCACTGTCCCGAAGACGGACGAGGTCGAGACGCGTGAGGCAGACGATGACGCTCCGTTCTCCGCGCTGGCGTTCAAGATTATGTCCGACCCCTACGTCGGCCGCCTGAGCTTCTTCCGTGTCTATTCCGGCACGATAGAGACCGGCAAAACCGTCATGAACTCCACCAAGGGTGTGCGTGAGCGCCTCGGCCGCATCCTGCTGATGCATGCAAACCACAGAGAAGATTTGACGCAGGTTTATTCCGGCGACATCGCCGCCGCGGTCGGCCTTAAAAATACGACCACCGGCGACACGCTCTGTGATGAAAAGCACCAGATAATCCTTGAGTCCATGGAATTCCCCGATCCCGTTATCCGCGTGGCAATTGAGCCCAAGACGAAAGCGGGTCAGGAGAAGATGGCAATCGCCCTTCAGAAGCTGGCAGACGAAGACCCCACCTTTAAGACCTATACGGACGAAGAGACGGGTCAGACTATTATTGCCGGTATGGGCGAGCTTCATCTGGAGATCATTGTGGACAGGCTGCTGAGGGAATTCAAGGTCGAGGCCAACGTTGGCAAGCCTCAGGTTTCTTACAAGGAGACCGTGAGAAAGGCCGCAACGGTCGACACCCGCTATGTCCGTCAGACCGGCGGTAAGGGACAGTTCGCACACGTCAAGCTTATGATTGAGCCCAATGAGTCCGGCAAGGGCTATGAGTTCGTGAACAAGATTACGGGCGGCGCTATCCCGAAGGAATACATCCCCTGTGTCGATCAGGGTATCCAGGGAGCTATGCTCTCCGGCGTACTCGCGGGGTACCAGGTTGTCGATGTAAAAGCCACTCTGCTGGACGGCTCTTTCCACGAGGTTGACTCTTCGGAGCTGGCCTTCAAGATCTGCGGAAGCATGGCGTTCAAGGAAGCGTGCCAGAAGGCCGATCCCGTGCTGCTTGAGCCTATAATGAAGGTGGTTGTCACCGCGCCCGATGAATACATGGGTGACGTTATGGGCGATGTCAACGCGAGACGCGGTCAGATCGTCGGCTCCGATATCAGAAACGGCACTGCGACCATTGAGGCCAATGTCCCGCTCTCCACGATGTTCGGTTACGCCACCGATCTTCGCAGCAAAACTCAGGGCAGAGCTACCTACAGCATGGAGCCGAGCCACTTTGTCGAGCTGCCTAAGAATTTACAGGAATCCCTCGTAAGTGCCCGGACAAGTTTCGGGTTTAGCAAGTAATATTTTCATTCTATTTTAGGAGGATTTTACAATGGCAAAACAGGTTTTTAACAGAAACAAGCCCCATTGCAACATCGGCACCATCGGCCACATCGACCACGGCAAGACCACTCTGACTGCTGCGATCACCAAGTATCTGGCACTCCTCGGCGGCGCTGAGTACACCGACTACTCTTCCATCGACAAGGCTCCCGAAGAGAGAGAGCGTGGTATCACCATCAACACCGCTCACGTCGAGTACGAGACCTATGACCGTGAGGGCCACAACTACAAGACCGGCGAAGACGGCGCAATCCAGGGCCGTCACTACGCCCACGTCGACTGCCCGGGCCACGCCGACTATATCAAGAACATGATCACCGGTGCTGCTCAGATGGACGGCGCTATCCTCGTTATCGCTGCTTCCGACGGCCCCATGGCTCAGACTCGTGAGCACCTTCTGCTTGCCCGTCAGGTTAACGTTCCTTCCGTTCTGGTCTTCCTCAACAAGTGCGACCAGGTCGACGATGAAGAGCTCCTCGAGCTCGTCGAGATGGAAGTTCGCGAGCTGCTTGACTTCTACGGCTTCCCCGGAGATGACACCCCGATTATCCGTGGTTCCGCTCTGAACGCACTCGTTTCCGAGTCCAACGATCCTAATGCACCTGAGTATCAGTGCATCAAGGAGCTCATGGATGCAGTTGACAGCTGGATCCCCACTCCTGACCGTAAGGCTGACATGCCCTTCCTTATGCCTATCGAGGACGTCTTCACCATCTCCGGCCGTGGCACTGTTGTTACCGGTCGTGTTGAGCGTGGCCGCGTCAAGATCGGCGACAAGGTTGAGATCGTTGGTCTGAAGGAAGAGAGCACCGAGACCACCGTTACCGGTACCGAGATGTTCCACAAGACCCTCGAGTACGCAGAGGCTGGCGACAACGTCGGCTGCCTGCTCCGCGGTATCGACAAGAAGGCTGTTGAGCGTGGTCAGGTTCTGGCTGCACCCAAGTCCATCCACCCCCACACCAAGTTCAAGGGCCAGGTTTACGTCCTGTCCAAGGAAGAGGGCGGCCGTCACACCCCGTTCTTCAACAACTATCGTCCTCAGT
>CAZFCH010000045.1:0-1609 GCA_964517445.1 uncultured Oscillospiraceae bacterium
CCCGTGATTGTTCAAGATTATGCAAACCGTTATCCGCAATTCATCCGTCTCATCTCGACCGAAAACATGGGGCAGGGACATGCGCGGAACGTCGGCATTGATGAAGCCAAGGGCGATTACCTCTACTTTATCGACAGCGATGATTATCTCGCTCCCGGCGCGATTGACGAGATGCTCCGGTCGATTGACGGTTCTTTTGATATTCTTATTTTCGATTCGATAGCTGTGAATGTGGACGGCGGTGAAATAAGCTATTACCGTGGATGCAGCAGAACAGAGAATATCGATCTCAAAAATTTTCCCGAGCTGCTTCTTGAAAACCCGATATGCGGCGGCAGCATATGCAGAAAAAGTATTTATACCGATAACGATATACGCTTCCCCTCGAAGGTATGGTTTGAGGATTTCCGCACGCTTCTCAAACTCTATGCCTTTACGGACAAGATTGCGTACACACCGAAAGCATGGCACAGATATCTTCAGCGCTCCGGCTCGGTAACGAATAACAAGAATGCGGAGCGCAACCTGGAGATAATCCCCGCGGTTGATGATCTGACCGCCTTCTACACCGGCCTCGGGCGCGGTGAGGAGCTGGCTGACGTTCTGGAATACATGACGTTCCACCATGAATTCCTGACAGCGTCTGTAAGAGTGAATCTCGCTGATTGGCGCAGCGATGCGCAGGATAAGCTGCGGGAGGACTTTCTCGGAAAGTTCCCCCGTTACGCTTCAAACCCTTATGTGCGCACGATGAGCCGCAAGCATAAGCTTTTGACGACGCTCCTCATGCATCGGCAATATCTCGCGGTGCATATCATCATGAAGCTCAACAACCGGCTCAAGGCCAAAAAAGTATAAACATGAAAATGTCCCTCGGCAGAGCTTATCCTGCCGAGGGATATTTTTATTTGCCGTGCAGCTTCTGGTTTATCTTCAGGATAAACTGCCCGGCGTCCTCAAGTCCATGGTAATTCATCCACATGATTGTCCGGCGCTTGCGGCTCTCTTTTTTGTAGCTGCCGCAGTCGGAAAGGCTGGGTATCTTTGCCTGCACATATTGGCGTAATCTGCCGATGACCTCTTTACGTTCCGGCGCGTCCTGTTTTGCAAGCCTGCTTATTGAATCGAGCAGAACATGGTTCACAAGGAAAAACTCGAAATCGTCCTTATAACCTGCCGGTACCATTTCTTTCTCCAGCATATCCATGATTGTCAGCATGTCGAGGTTCTTCGCGGCGTTGTTGTTGTGCATCGTGGATTCCTGGCCGCGGCGGTAGATATACAGCGGCTCAGATATAAACTCCGTATGCTTCGAGCGCAGCAGCATCACCGCTGAAAAGTAGAAATCCTCATACCACAGTCCAACCGGGAAGCGAAGCTCACCGACAAGAGAACGCCGGAATATTTTATTGCAGGACGAGCCCGCCGAGCCGAGCCAATTGTCCTGAAGCGAGGCCGGAAGCACGCTCTCCCGTCCGTCAGCAAAGCGTTCCATAAAGTCGCAGACAACTACATCCGCTCCCGTATCCACGGCGCGGGTGTACATCTTCTCGTACATGTCGTGCGTCACCCAGTCGTCGCTGTCGACGAAGCCGACGAAATCACCCTT
>CAZFCH010000045.1:1619-6414 GCA_964517445.1 uncultured Oscillospiraceae bacterium
GAAGTTTCGGGCTCTCCCCTGCCCGCCGTTATCGATGTGGAGAACACGTATCATGTCAGGGTTTTCCGCGGCATATTCGTCGGCGATTTTCCCGGAGTTGTCAGGCGAGCCATCATCTACGAGAATTATTTCATAGTCATCTATCGTCTGTGAGAGAAGCGAGTCGACGCATTCGCCGAGGTATTCCTCCACCTTATACACCGGCACGATTATGCTCAGCTTCATATCCACTCACCTCTCCAGCTCGTGATCCTGCTGCTGGGGTTCACCGCCGTCTGATAGTGTATCAGTCCCAGTACAAGCGCGAGGTATATCGAGACATTCGGGCGCCTGAGCACTGCGCCGGAATACTGCGCAAGCCCTATCAGAAGCGCAAAGGTGACAAGCAGTATAAAGTTATCCGCCGTGAAGGAGCCTTTGAAATCTCTGCACAGTCGCCTGATTATCAGGTACACAAAGTACAGGATAAATGCCGCGTAGGCCGCGAAACCGACATAGCCGTAATAATAACGTATTGCGGGCCAGTCGTTTTCAAGATCCATCCCGCCGGTGAGCCAGATATCTGAAATGTCAATGCCGAAGAGCTTTGTGAGCGTATCACTGTGATCCCACATCAGGGAGGCATAAGCGCTCTTTATGGTGCGGGTGTCAATAAGTGTCGCGGCATCGGTCGTGAGATCGTACTTGAGCATAATCTCGTCTATGTCAAAGCGCTCGAACATGTTCGGTGTGATGATCCACAGGCACTTCCAGTAATAATCCTCAAGCGCGGTGTGTATCTCCGGGTTCGAGAGCTTCTCCTCATTGCTCATGGAATCCAGATCGTAGCCGAGCGCGCCGACTCCCTCGTCAAAATCATCCTGAGTAAGCTCGGCAAAGTCACTCTGGGTCTGCTTTATCTTATATTTCGGCGTGAGCGGATAGGCAGCTGCAGACGCAATCGCGACAACGACCAGCACTATCACCGCAAGCCGGTTGAGCTTGCAGCCGCGTATTTTCTTTTCCAGCAGGAGAAACACGGCAAAGCCGATAAAGATCACAAAGATCGACATATAGCAGGTCATTGTGCCGTTTGCAATGAGCACGACCGCCGAAACAGCAGGAACGGCGATGTTCACAAATGGCTTATCCGACTTCACGGCGCAGAATATTGAGAACGCTGCCAGCGCAACAAGGATGATGCTGTTTGCGCAGCGGTTATCATCGATGACCCAGCCGCTCACACCGAGCCCCTCACCGTAGGTGCAGTTCGCCGTACCTGTCAGCACCGACAGGCCGAGCGCTGCGGCAGTGATGCCGGCCGCGAAGAACAGGCCCCAATACGCCTGGTTTCGCGTCTGGTCGTTCTTGATGCTGTACATGAAGCAGACGGCGAGTATTGGCATCTGCGCGACCTTCGCGGTATATGAAATGTCAAAGGCAAGACTCACAGGGCCGGTGCGGATGGTGTTTGCGATGTGCAGCGCACAGATAACGCCGATGCCGAGCATCCAGAATATAAAGCTCTTCCGCTCCTTGCCGCGCAGGGTAAAGAGCAGATACAGCGGCAGGCAGACCATGATGAGAAGCCGGACATATCCGGCAAGTGTGCCGTCAGGGTTCTTCGTCCAGAACGCAATTATATCAAGCAGCGGCTGCATCACGATCAGCGCCATAAGCCAGTGGTTGCGCACGAATGCGCTGCGGGCGTTGCTGTTTATGCTGTTGTTCATTCTATCACCTCATACCACTTTTCTGCGACCTTCTCCTCCGAGAACTCTCTGATCGCTGCCATCGCTTTTACCGACATTTTTTCTCTCAGCTCCGGCTTATCCATAAGCTCGCACAGTCTGTCCTCATATTGCTGCCGCTCCCCTTCCGGCACGAGCACGCCGTCGTCGCCGTCATGCACTACAGCTCCGGGGCCGACGCGGACGTCGTATGCGATCACCGGCAGGCCGCAGCTCTGCGCCTCCATGAGCACAAACGGGAAGCCTTCGGAGCACGAGCTCATGGCAAAGATGGATGCCGAGAGCATTTCGCTTTCTACCTCGTCTCCGTTCTTCCTACCGGTAAGCGTGATATAATCTTCCGCTCCAAGCTTCGCAATCTGCTCCTCAAGCTTCGCCCTGTTCTCACCGTCGCCGAGTATGCGCAGCTTCCATTCAGGTTCGCGCTCATGGATATGCGTAAACTGTTCGACAAGCAGGTCAAAGCGCTTGACATCGGTGAGTCTGCCGGCTGCGAGCACCGTCTTTTCCCTGGCAGCAGCGCTGACGTTTTCAGGGAAGCGCGTAAGGAAGTTCGGGATATACACGACCTCGGTATGCCCGTTATAGCCGCGCATCAGCTCTCTTGCTTCTTCGGTGAGCTGCGGGGTGAGCATCGCAAGGTAATCTATATTTCTGTAGCCGTATCTGAAGCCGCGCACATATTTGCGCTTGAAGTTGTGGTCATGGTGCAGCTGAGCAATTTTGACTACACCCACATTGCCGTGTCTCGAAAGTTTCAGGTTATCCTCATGCCGGGTGCAGATAAGCACGCCATCCTTAACAGCCTTGATTATTCTGATGACTGCAAGCTTTTTCCCGATGAGTATCCTGACACTTCGGAAGCTCTCTTTTATGAACTGCACCACGGCGAGTTTCCTCACCGCTGCCTTCCACTCCTCGCGGTTCGGCGTATCATGCAGCAGGTACTGCAGCCGCACTCTGTCGTCAAGCGGAACGGACGGTGAGCCCGGCATTTTATACACGCTGTAAAGGTACACCTCATAGCGCTCGGCAAAGAGATTTGCCATGCTGATGATTGCTTTCTCCACGCCGCCCATGCCAAGGTGCAGCGCGATCATGCTCACGCGCTTTTTCTGCGTCTCTGCCCTGGGTGCATCAGTATGTTCCGCCAGAGCCTTTATGCCGTTTATGATTTCGGTGTTGTATTCATGCAGGTCGTCTCGGCGCTTCGGTTCCTTTTGTGCGTGGACTATAGCATCAACGATATTTTCGCGTCCCTCAAGGCCTTTGCTGTATATTTCGAGGTTTTTCGTGCAGTACAGCGGAAGCCCGACCGCGCGCGCCTCCATGATATTCAGCGGCTGACCCTCATAGCGTGAGGTAGAAACGAAGGCATCCATCTTATCCATATACACAAAGGGGTTGGCGCGCTGCCCCAGAAATGTCACCTTATCGGTAAGGCCGAGACTGTCACGCATATACTCAAGCGACAGGCGCTTGTCGCCGTCGCCGATGATATACAGGTGCAGATCGTCACGGCACTTCGACGCTTCGCAGAAGTCATTGAGCATGATGTCATAGCCCTTTTGATGGCACAGACGCCCGATGGCAACAAAGTTCATCTTGCTGCTGTCGACCTCGAAGTCAGTCTCTTCTTCCGCCTTCTGGTATATCTCGTTTGTGTCTATGACATTCTGTATAACATTGAACGGCTTGTCATATACACCGCTGCACTCCTTGAACGGTCTGATTACGCCCTCTGAAACTCCGACGAACTCATCGTAATACTTAAATTTGTCCTTGAAGTTTGCCCAGAGAACGCGATACTTCCACTCATTCTGCAGCTTCACACTAACGTTGTTATGAATCCACATGACGCGGCGCTTTGCCGGCACGGTGAGCGCGCCGAGCGCGCAGGAAAACTGGTAAGAGTTGAAATCTATTGCGAGGTCGTACTCCTCACAGTCTGAAAAATCCAGATGCACAAGCTTCTTTGCCGTGTCAAAAGGCATAAAGGAGTATATTCTCGGTATATGCGGAAGGTATTTGATGGTGAGTTGTTCCGGGAAATCGACGTGCCAGAAGCTTTTTCTGTCGGAAAGATACAGATCAACCTGATAGCCCTCATAGTCGAAGTTCCTCAGGAGGTTCATTATTGATTTCTGAATACCGCCGACGTCAAGATTGTCCTGAAAAAAAGCGATCCTCTTCATGTGCCGAATCCTCTCGTCCGCCGAAAGCGGCGGCAATGTTTACTGATGGTTTATTTTATCTCAAAACGGGCAATATGTAAAGCGCCAAGAAAGGCAAAAAAGCAGCTCCCGACGGAAGCTGCTTTTTTGTGTGTGATAAGCCTCAGATGCGCTCCTTGACCTTTGCCTTCTTGCCTATGCGATCGCGCAGGTAGTAAAGCTTTGCTCTGCGGACCTTGCCCTTGCGGACGGTGGTGACAGAGACGATGGAGGGAGAGTGAACGGGGAAAACCTTCTCACAGCCGACACCGTAGGAAATACGGCGGACGGTGATGGTCTCGTTGATGCCGCCATGCTTCTTGGCAATGATGGTGCCTTCGAAAGCCTGGGTACGCTCACGGCTGCCTTCCTTGACCAGGACGAGAACGCGGACGGTATCGCCGACGTTCATTTCGGGCAGTTCTTTCTTCATGTACTGCTCGCTGAGAATTTTGACCAGATCCATATTATGATCCTTCCTTCATATAGACGTTCTTACCGGAGGGACAAAGCCTCGGCAGCGGACCGCCTTTCTATACGCCGTGCGGCACTCCGCACAAGCCATAGTAGTTTAACATAACCCGACGCGCATTGCAAGCAATTTTTGCTCAATCGGCACTTTTTTCCTCAACAAGTTTATTTTCAATTTCTTTCACGTATTGCCAAGTTTTGCTTGACAAGTCGGGTTTCTGAAATTATAATATAAAAGCTGTCTAACGGGGTGTAGCGCAGATGGTAGCGCGCTTGGTTCGGGACCAAGAGGCCGGGAGTTCAAATCTCCCCACTCCGACCATGTCGGAGCAAAGTTCGCTTTGCTCCGACTTTTTTATTTTTCATGAGAAAAAGATTGTC
>CAZFCH010000045.1:6514-12254 GCA_964517445.1 uncultured Oscillospiraceae bacterium
CTCTAGTCCTCCATCAAATTCTTGCAACGCCGCTGCGGTGTGCCGCGTCAAACACAGCCTTGGAGACTGTCTCGCGCACACGCTTGTCAAAGGCATAGGGCAGGATATAATCAGCGTTCAGCTCTTCATCCGAGACGAGCGAGGCAAGTGCCTCCGCCGCCGCGATTTTCATTTCGCTGTTGATATCCGAAGCTCTCGCATCGAGCGCGCCGCGGAATATTGCCGGGAACGCGAGGACATTGTTGACCTGATTGGGATAGTCACTGCGTCCAGTGCAGACGACGGCCGCACCTGCCGTCTTGGCTTCGTCCGGCATAATCTCCGGTGTCGGGTTTGCGCAGGCGAAGATAATTGCGTCATGGTTCATCGTACGAATCATATCCTGCGTCAGAACGCCGGGAGCGGACACGCCGATGAACACATCCGCACCGCGGATAACATCAGCAAGCTTCCCCTGCTCCATGTTCGGGTTCGTCATGGCGGCGATCTCCTGCTTTGCGCCGTTCATGCCGGGGCGTCCCTGATATATTGCTCCGCTCCGGTCGGTCATAACAACGTTTTTCACGCCGCGTGAAACAAGCAGCTTCACTATCGCCGTACCTGCTGCGCCCGCGCCGGAGGTGACGACCTTGATATCCTCCATTTTCTTCCCGACGAGCTTGAGCGCATTTGTCAGTGCGGCAAGCATTATGACCGCCGTACCGTGCTGATCGTCATGGAAGATGGGTATATCACAGCGCTGCTTGAGCTTCTCTTCAATTTCAAAGCAGCGCGGCGCAGAGATATCCTCAAGGTTCACTCCGCCGAAAGAACCCGCCAGCAGCGCGACGGTGTTGACAATCTCGTCCACGTCCTTGGAGCGCACGCAGAGCGGGATCGCGTCCACATCGCCGAAGGCCTTGAACAGCAGGCACTTGCCTTCCATAACCGGCATGCCGGCCTCTGGGCCGATATCGCCAAGTCCGAGCACGGCGGTGCCGTCCGTCACAACGGCGACAGTATTCCAGCGACGGGTCAGCTCATAGCTTTTGTTGATGTCCTTCTGAATTTCAAGGCAGGGCTTCGCGACGCCCGGGGTATAGGCAAGGCTCAGTGCCTCGCTGCTGTCAGCCGGAACGCGGGCGGCAATTTCTATTTTGCCTCGGCGCTCATAGTGCAGCGCGAGAGATTTTTCCATAACATCCATTTTCAGTCCTCCAGACTTTTGAGATATGCCTCGGGGCCGCTCTTATAAAGATCGTTCCCCAGAGAGTCGATGACCACGGTAAGCGGCATATTCTCAACCTTGAGTTCGCGTATCGCCTCGCAGCCGAGATCAGCATAGCATACGATGCGCGCCGCCTTCACGCAGCTGCCCATAAGCGCACCCGCGCCGCCCATTGCAGCGAGGTACACTGCGCCGTTTCTGACTATCGCATCAATGACGGCAGCGTTCCTGTCACCCTTACCGACCATGACGGCAAGGCCGCGGTCGAGCAGTTTCGGCGCATATGCGTCCATGCGTCCGGAGGTCGTCGGCCCACAGGAGCCGATCACCTGACCCGGTTTCTCCGGTGTGGGGCCGGCATAGTATATTGCTGCTCTGCGGATGTCCAGCGGCAGCTCTTTACCGGAATCTATAAGCTCTGTCAGGCGCTTGTGTGCAGCGTCACGCGCGGTGTATATCGTCCCGGACACTGTTAGTTTGTCTCCCGCACGGAGCTTCGCAAGCTCCTCTTTATCTGCGGGAAAGCTCATCACGTATTCCATAGGCACCTCACAGTACGCTTTCTGCGCGGCGCGTCACATGGCAGCTGACATTGACCGCCACAGGAAGCCCCGCGACATGCGTGGGCATAGTTTCGATATTCACGCCGAGGGCGGTTGTGCGCCCGCCGAAGCCCTGAGGACCGATGCCGAGGGCGTTTATCCGCTCAAGCAGTTCCCGCTCCATTGCGGCATAATATTCGTCGGGATTCGGCTGATCTATCGGCCGCAGCAGAGCGTGCTTTGCAAGCTGCGCGACCTTATCGAAGCTGCCGCCGATGCCGACGCCAAGGATTACCGGCGGGCATGGGTTAGCACCGGCAAGCTTCACCGTCTCAATGACAAAGTCTTTTACGCCCTCTGCTCCGTCTGCGGGTTTGAGCATCTTGAGGCGGCTCATGTTCTCGCTGCCGAAACCCTTGGGCGCGACTGTCAATTTCACCTTATCTCCCGGGACAAGGTCGACGGTTATGAGTGCGGGAGTGTTGTTCTCCGTGTTCACGCGGCGCAGCGGGTCGGCGACCACGCTCTTGCGCAGGTAGCCTTTCACATAGCCGTCGGCAACACCGGCGTTCACGGCGCCGTAAAGGTCACCCGTTATATGCACATCTTGCCCTATTTCGATGAACACACAGGCCATGCCCGTGTCCTGACATACCGGGAGCCCGCTCTCGGATGCCGCGCACATATTATCGCACAGCACACCGAGCGTGTCCCTGGCTACCGACCACGGCTCTGTACGGTGCGCCTCATGCAGCGCGCGGCTGATATCGTCAGGCAGGTGCAGGTTCGCCTCCCGGCACAGACGGCTGACCTCGCTGCGGATAATCTCCGCTGAAAGCTCTCTCATTTCATGCACCGGCTTTCTAATTTTTGGTCATATACTGGGCTGCAGCGCGCAGCATAAGCTTCTTCACACCGACGCTATCAAAGTTTATCTCTATCAGATAGTCGCCACCCATAGGCGACATCTTTGTGATAACCCCGTTGCCGAAGGCTTTATGCTTGACGCTGTCGCCAAGGGTGAATGCCTCCGTATTCTCCGGCTTAGGCGCCTCCGGCGCGGAGGCCGCGAAACTCAGCCCTTTGTCCTTAAAGCGAGGATGGTGTGCCTTGCGCTCCTCCCACGTCTTCTCACGCTTTTCGTAGGCGGGAGTGTTCTTATGTATGTGCTCCTCTGGTATCTCGGAGACGAAGCGGGAAAGATGATTCATTGTCGTGCGGCCGAAGATCATACGCTGGCGCGCGCAGGTCAGATACAGTCTTTCCTTCGCGCGAGTGATGGCCACATAGCACAGGCGGCGCTCCTCCTCCATCTCGTCCCCTTCACCGATTGCACGCTGACTCGGGAAAATGCCATCCTCCATGCCGACGACAAAAACCGTCGGGAATTCAAGGCCTTTGGCGCTGTGCATGGTCATGAGTATGACGCAGTCGGCGTCCGGGTCATAGCTGTCCATGTCCGTATAAAGAGCGACATTCGCAAGGTAGCCTTCAAGGGTATTGTCCCCGGACTCCTTCATGTAGTCGATGATGCTTGTTTTAAGTTCCTGCACATTCTCAATGCGGGCAATATCATCGACCGTACCCTTGGTCTCAAGCGCGATGACGTAGCCGGTTTTAGCGAGCAGCTCATCATAAAGCGCGTCAGGCGTCGCCGTCTTTGCGTACTCGCGCATCTCTTTTATGAAGTTTGCAAAGTTTCTGAGCTTTATTGCCGAGCGCTGAAGCTCGGGGTAATTGTCTGCCTTGTCAAGAATTTCAAACATCGGGCAGCCGTTTGCCTGTGCAAGTTCGCGGACGGTTTCGATAGTCTTTGCGCCGATGCCTCTTGCCGGCACATTAATGATTCTCGAAATGCGCAGATCATCCGCCTGGGATGCGACAACACTCAGGTACGCAAGCATATCCTTGACCTCAGCGCGGTCGAAGAAACGCGTTCCGCCGACAACGCGGTAAGGAATGTTGTTGCGCTTGAGAGCGTATTCAAGCTGGTTTGACTGCGCGTTCATGCGGTAGAGCACGGCATGGTCGCGCCAATTTGCGCCGCGGCCGTAGCTGCCCATAATTGTGGAAACAACGAACTGTGCCTCGGCATGCTCGTTATCAGCGGTGAAGAGCTCCACAAGCTCGCCGGCGCCACGGTCTGTCCACAGGTTTTTGCCCTTGCGCTGCTCGTTATGGCTGATAACAGCGTTTGCCGCGTCGAGGATGTGACCTGTGCTGCGGTAGTTCTGCTCAAGGCGGATCGTGCGGCAATGCTTATGTTGGCTTTCAAAGCTGAGGATATTCTCTATCGTCGCGCCGCGGAACTTATATATGCTCTGGTCGTCATCGCCGACGACGCAGATATTCCCCCAGCCGCCGGACAAAAGCTCTGCCAGCCGGAACTGGAGATTATTCGTATCCTGATACTCGTCGATGAGCACGTATCTGAAGCGACGCTGCCAATAATCGCGTACATCGTCGTTTGTGTCAAGGAGCTTGACAGTGTTGTAAATAAGGTCGTCAAAATCCATGGCGTTAGCCGAGAAGCAGCGGCGGGAATACTCCGCGTAAATGCGGCCGATTGTTCTTTGGCGCAGATCGCCCGTGAGATCAGCGTTCCTGCTGTACTCATCGGCAGAGATACAGCTGTCCTTCGCGCGGCTTATCTCTCCGATAACAGCCTTTGCAGGATACATCTTATCGTCAAGCTCCATGTCCTTGATGATATGTTTGAGCAGGCTTAAGCTGTCAGAGGTATCGTAAATCGTGAAGCTGCTCGTGTAGCCCAGATTCTCTGCGCCGCGGCGCAGGATGCGCACGCAGGCGGAATGGAAAGTGCAGGCCCAGATATCCTGTGCCTGTTCGCCGAGCATGTTTTCAAGGCGCGCCTTGAGTTCATCGGCCGCCTTGTTCGTAAAGGTTATTGCAAGGATGCGCCACGGATCTACCGGTTCAAGCGCAGCGAGACGGCGGGCTCTGTCGCCCCCTGCTCTGAGGATTTCAAGCTGCTCCTTGTCAGCATCCTCAGGAATCTCATCGCTGTCTCCGGCTCTGCCGTAACGCAGAAGATTTGCAACGCGGTTTATGAGCACGGTGGTCTTTCCGCTGCCCGCCCCCGCGAGTATCAGCAGCGGGCCCTCGGTTGCTAAAACAGCCTCCTGCTGCATTGGGTTCAGGTTCCGGAAATCATCGCGCACAACAGCTTTGCGCGCTTCTATATAGTTTTTTTCAAAATCAGTCATCATGTGTCCGATTTTATCACAAGCGCGCCCCACATTCAATGGGCTAAATGACGATTACCAAGACATTTATCCGCACCTCCGATTTGACATTTGCTCCGTGTGATAGTACTATATGAAAATACATATTCCTTTTCGGAGACATTTTACCGTATGAAAGATTTCTTCAGGCGGCTGTGGGAGAAAATGAATGAGCCGAAAAACGAGCGCGTTCTAATTATTCTCCTGCCCTGCCTTTCAATTGTAATCGCGGCACTGATACTTCTCCCCCGTCTGTGCTATTATTCCGCACAGCGTGCAGAGCAAACGCCGACCGAGGCCGTCGCTGCGTCAGCATTCGACGCACCTGCCGATCAGGAGGCCGCAGTGCTTCCATCCTCCGAGGTGCAGCCAACGCCATCTCCCGTGCAGACGCCGCAACCAACACCCGAACCGGTCTATTCTGCTGAGCGCGGCTGGGTAGAAAAGGACGGCAAACTATATAATTACGATTCCTTTGGCAGAATGCGCACCGGGCTGCAACAGGTCGACGGTAAGCTTTACTACTTTGGTCAGGACGGGGCAAAGGCACGCGCGCTCGGCATTGATGTGTCCTTCTACAACAAGGGCATCGACTGGCTGGCAGTAAAGGCACAGGGCATCGACTTTGCGATACTCCGCGTCGGAGGACGAGGCTGGGAAACGGGGCTTATCTATCCCGACTCATGCTTTGCCCAGAACCTGCGCAACGCGAAAAAGGCTGGGATAGACCTCGGCGTGTATTTTTA
>CAZFCH010000046.1:0-11976 GCA_964517445.1 uncultured Oscillospiraceae bacterium
CCGTGCTCCTGCTTAGCGATGAAGCCTTCGACCGCCGCGCCTGTATTGACCTCGGCGTGTTCTGCGCCGCTTGGGCGCAGCTGCAATATGTGCTTCCGCAGCTCTTTGCCGCCTGCGGGCGGCTCAGCCGTTCGCGCAGCGAGTATGCCGCCCTGCGCGATAAGCTCGACGATGCACGGCTCATTAACCGCGCAAAGCTGCTGCTCATCTCCCGGCTCAAAATGAGCGAGGATGAAGCGCACCGCTTCCTTGAGCGCTCCGCCATGGACAGCTGCGTGAAGCTGCGCACCGTCGCCGAGAGCATAATAAGAACATACGAAGAATAAAAAACGGAGCTGCAGCGATTTTTCTCGCTGCAGCTCCATTTTTATAATCGCCGGTTGATCGTTCTCCGCGTCTCTTTGCTGAAGAGAAACAGGAAAGATAGCGGCTTATTCTTCCGGCTTTGCCGCGCAGATGACAGCCATGTGGCATTTTTGCTCATGGGAGACGCCCCGCTTCTTCTTTCTGAAACTGTTTCTTACACAATCTCATGCCCGCGCTCGAGAAGCATCTTGTCCTTCAGAGCCATAAGCTTCGGAGAGAGGTCGACGTAGTACTGATGCGGATAGTCAAAGCGCTTGACCTCAGGCCAGAGTGTATCTATCTGCTCGCCGCAGCGCTTTTTGATATCGCCGAGAGCGGGCAGATCATAGACCAGCTCGCCGTTTTTGAACACCTGCACCTGCAGCTCCACCGCGCGGAAGTTGCGCATGGTCTTCTTCTTCCAGCGGTCGTGCGGGTCGCATATCTCGAGCGGCTGAGTGTCGTCAACGACCTCGTCATGCATGCAGATATAGTCTGCCTCGGCCTTGCCGCTCTCCTTGTCGAAGAAGCGATACACCTTCTTGAAGCCCGGGTTCGTAATCTTGCCGACGTTCTCGCTGAGCTTGATCTTCGGGACGATCTCGCCGTCCGGCTTTTCAACCGCGCACAGCTTGTATACGCCGCCGAACACCGGGGAGCTCTTGGAAGTGATGAGACGTTCGCCGACGCCGAAGGAGTCAATCTTCGCGCCCTGACGGATAAGCTCTGTAATAAGCCGCTCGTCAAGGGAATTCGAGACAGTGATGGTGCAGTCCGGCCAGCCTGCATCGTCGAGCATTTGGCGCGCACGCTGTGTGAGATAGGCCATGTCGCCGGAGTCCAGACGGATGCCGCACTTGGTGATGCCCATGGGCTTGAGCACCTCGTTGAATGCGCGGATGGCGTTGGGTATGCCGGACTTGAGAGTGTTGAACGTGTCCACGAGCAGGACGGCGTTGTTGGGATAGGTCTTGCAGTAGCTGACGAAAGCGTCATATTCGGAGTCGAACATCTGCACCCATGAGTGCGCCATCGTCCCTGCCGCAGGAACGCCGTAGACCTGGTCGGACACGGTGCAGGCAGTGCCGGCACAGCCGCCGATGAACGCAGCTCTCGCGCCGGTGACGGCGCCCGCGATGCCCTGCGCGCGGCGTGAACCGAACTCGAGCACGGCGCGCCCCTGTGCCGCGCGGCAGACGCGGCTTGCCTTCGTGGCAATCAGGCTCTGGTGGTTGAACTCAAGCAGCAGATAGGTCTCCAGCAGCTGCGCCTGAATAGCGGGGGCGCGGACGGTGATGATAGGCTCCATCGGGAATATAGGCGTGCCCTCGGGGATTGCCCATATATCTCCGGTGAATTTGAAATCACGCAGATACTCGAGGAAGCCCTCGCTGAATATACCGCGCGAGCGCAGATATTCGATATCCTCCGCGTCGAAGTGCAGCTTTTCGACATAGTCGACTATCTGCTCCAGCCCCGCGGCGACAGCGTAACCGCCGCTGTCGGGAACGTCGCGGTAGAAGATGTCAAAATAGCAGATGCGATCCTGCATACCGTCGGCGAAGTAGCCGTTGCCCATAGTAAGCTCGTAGAAATCGCAGAGCATGGTCAGGTTGATGCCGTTAGCGCTTTTCATATCTTACCTCCACAGTGCCAAAAGGTCGTAAATTTTCTCTTAACCCCCATTATATATTCTGCACGTAAATAAGGCAAGGTATTTGTGCAGAGTGTTAAACAATTGTCTTGCTTTCGGCAGAATAACACGGTTTTTATTGACTTAAAGTGAAATTTGGTATATCCTGTTATACAGGAAAAAGTGTTCAAATGTATGAACCGAGGATGTGTACACATGAAAAAAGAGCTTTTTGTTCCCGGCAGAACCGAGCTTGCCGGTAATCATACCGATCACCAGAACGGGCGGGTGCTCGCCTCTGCAATCGACCTTGGTTTATACGCCGTCTGTGAGACAAACGGCAGCAAAATGATCCATGTGCAGTCGGAGGGCTTCGAGAGCTTTGATGTCCGCTGTGACCATCAGCTTGTCAGGACTACCGAGTTCGGCACGCCGAAAGCGCTCGTCCGCGGCGTTGTGAGCGCCTTTGCCGAGCTGGGTCTGAAGGTCGGCGGCTTCGATGCCGTTGTCAGATCCACGCTGCCGATCGGCGCGGGGCTCAGTTCCTCGGCTGCATTTTCGGTGCTCATGGGCAGCGCCATCAGCGTGCTGTTCAATGACGGCAAGGTCGACCCCGTCGTTATCGCCCGTGCCGGGCAGGCGGCGGAGAACCGCTATTTCGGCAAGCCCTGCGGCCTTATGAGCCAGCTCGTGTGCGCCCTCGGCCATACGCTGTATGTGGACTTCAAGACCGGCGAGATGACGCCTATCAAAGCCGATTTCAGCTCCATGGGGCTGACTCTTTGCCTGACCGATACGGGCGGCAGCCATGCCGGACTTGACACTTCATATGCGCGTATCCCCGGCGACATGGTCTATATCGCGAACCTTTTTGATAAGGGTGTGCTCGCAGATGTCGACCCGGAGGAGTTTCGCAGCAAGGGTTGGGATCCCTCGGATCGCCCGGTGCGCCGCGCGATGCACTTCTTCAATGAGAACGAGCGTGTTCCCAAAATGCGCGACGCTCTCAACGCGGGAAACGGTGCGGAGTATATGCGCCTGATGAACGAATCGGGACGCAGTTCGGAGGAGCTGCTCAACAATATTATTACCAGCGCCACAGGGGATACCAAGCTTGCGCAGGGGCTTGAGCTTTCAAAGAAGCTGCTCAGCGGCAAGGGCGCATGGCGCGTCCACGGCGGCGGCTTTGCCGGCTGCGTGCAGGCACTCATGCCGGATGAATATTTCGCCGACTATAAGACCGCGATGGAGAACACCTTCGGCGCAGGCAGCTGCCACAGGGTGTTTCTTGTGTAAGACAGATAGTAAATAAAAATCCGGAGTCCGGCAATATGCCGGGCTCCGGATTTGTTTTTTCAGTATTAATTTCAGGCAGCGACGCACTCTTTCTTTGCGCTGAAGTACTGCCATGCGAAGATTGCCGCGAAGAGCACAATGCCGATAACATCGGTGATTGCGGTCGGGTCCATCATCAGCAGGCCGGCTATGCCGATAAGCACTCTGAGCGGCCATGCAATCTTCTTGAACAGGAAGCCGTTCATTGCCGCGGCTACGCCGAAGATGCCGACGAGAGAGGTTATGACGATCTGGACTATGCCGAGCGCCGTAACGTCAATGAGCAGCATTGCCGGATTCAGGCAGAAGATGTACGGTACGATGAACGCGCCGATAGCAAGCTTCGTTGCGTTGATGCCGGTCTTCATCGGGTTCGACTTTGCTATTGCAGAGCCGGCGTAGGCTGCCAGCGCGACCGGCGGGGTGATGTCGGCGACGATACCGAAGTAGAACACGAAGAAGTGTGCGCAGATCTTGGGCACACCCATGGTGATGAGGATGGGGGCGCAGGTGGAGGCCATGATGCAGTAGTTAGCCGTAGTCGGCACGCCCATGCCGAGGATAATGCAGCAGATCATCGTGAGGAACATCGCAATGAGCTGGGGGTTCATGAAGGAAACCTGATTGCTGATGGACACGACAGCGCTGATAAGCTTGGAGGCAAGGCCGGTAGCGGTGATGCAGCCGGCGATGATACCGGCCATGCAGCACGCGACGGCGACGGTGATGGTGCCCTTGCCGCCGGCTTCGAGAGCCTCGAAGATCTTGCCGAGGGTGATGCGGTTCTCCTTATCGAAAAGGCTCACGAGGATCGCGACAAGGATCGCGACCGTTGCAGAGAACTGCATCGTGCGGGTGTTGGTAGTGACGAGCCAGACAAGCACAACAAGCGGGAGCAGCAGATATATCTTCCCTATGAGCTTGCTGAAAACAGGCAGGTTCTCCTTGGGGATTCCGCTCAGGTGAAGCTTCTTTGCCTCAAGGTGCACGGCGATGAATATACCGGTGAAGTACAGCACGGCCGGAAGAATTGCGCGCAGCGCAACCTCGGCGTAGGTGACGTTCATGTACTCTGCCATCAGGAACGCGGCGGCGCCCATGATAGGCGGCATTATCTGACCGCCGGTGGAGGCTGCAGCCTCAACTGCGCCGGCAAACTCGGGCTTATAGCCGGTCTTCTTCATCATCGGGATGGTGACGGAGCCGGTGGTGACGGTGTTGCCGACGGAGGAGCCGGAGACCATGCCGCACAGAGCGGAGGAGATAACCGCGACCTTGGCCGGGCCGCCGGAGAAGCGCCCGACGAGAGTGTTTGCAAGGTCAATAAAGAAAGCTGCGATGCCGGTGCGCTCAAGGAACGCGCCGAAGATGATGAACACAACGATGTACTTTGCGCAGACCTGAACCGGCGTACCCATGACGCCGCTGGTGGTGTAGAACAGGGTATAGAGCACGCGCTTGAGCGGTGTGCCGATAGCGAAGGTGTAGATTATCAGCGCGGCGGCGACACAGAGGATCGGAACGCCGACGCAGCGGCGGCAAAGTTCCATCACGCACAGGATGCCGATGATGCCGACTGCGATCTGGAACGGCGTTATCTTTGACGCGCTGGTCAGGATCATGACGAGAGAGTCATAGGCAAAGCAGTAGTAGAAGAAGCACGCTGCGCCGACTATCATAAGCACGAAGTCGTACCACGGAATGTAGTTGTGGCGGACATGGTGCTTCGATACGGGGTAGGTCATGTAGCCCATGATGATGACAAAGCCGACGAACGCGGTAAGACGCTTCTCGATAGCCGCGACGCTGAAGAGCGTCGACCAGATGCAGAACAGCGAGAAAATGACCATGAAAGTGCGGACGATTATTCCCGGAGTGCCTTCCCATGTGCGCGTGTTGGATTCGCGGTCGTACTTACGCATGACGGCTTCAACATCCGCAGCCGTGCCTACATCGAACTCAACGTCTACGCTGGTGTCGACGACCTTGTCTGCTTTTCGGATGTTAGAATGATTCTTGCTTGGCATTGTGTATGCCCCTTTCCGTTCAATATTTAGTAACTTCCCAATATATCATGCATGAAAGACGGCGCGTGTGCAAGTTAAGAAAGCCGTTTCGGCGTAAAGAAACCGCAAATTTGCGCGCTTATAAAGGGATTGGAAATAAACCTCATACGCCGGAGCCCCATTTCTGAGGCTCCAGCGCATTTATCTGTGTAATGCCGAGGGGAGAATTAAGCTTACTTGGTTGCGACCTCGAAGCCCTTCTCTGCGAAGTACTTCGCAGCACCGGGGTGGTAAGGCACGCTGGTCATGGAGGAAGCGAACTCAACGCTCAGCTCTGCGCCCTTGCCGTGCTGCTCTGCGATAGCGTCGATGTTCTCGAAGATGGTGGACACGAAGGTGTACACTGCGTCGTCGGAAACGTCGTCACGCACGAGGACAACTGCTGCGACTGCGACGGTCTGGACATCCTCAGGAGTGCCGTAGACATCAGCGGCGATGGTTGCTGCGGAGTAGTAGGGGCTGCTGGCGAGGAGCTTATCCATGTGCTCGTCATCGATGCTGACGAGGTATACCTGACCGCTGGTAGCCAGGTCAACGATAGCGGTGGTGGGAGCGCCTGCAACGATGAATGCTGCGTCGATCTTCTTATCCTTCAGGCTCTCAGCGCTGTCGCCGAAGCTCTGGTAAACGGGGGAGATGTCAGCCTCGGTCATGTCGTATGCGCCGAGAACGTCAATTGCGTTGAAGTAAACGCCGGAGCCCTGAGCACCGATGGAGACGATCTTGCCCTTGAGGTCAGCGACAGTCTTGATGTCGGGGTCCATGGTGACAATCTGTACCTGCTCCATGTAGAGCGCAGCGGCGATGGAGAAGCTGTCAACAGCGCCGGCGTCAGCGAAGAGGTTGGTGCCGTCATAGGCGTAGCTCATAACGTCGGACTGGCAGAAGCCGAGCTGAACATCGCCTGCGTCGAGGTCTTCGACGTTTGCCTTGGAGCCGTTGCCGGTGATGGCGGTGACGCTCAGGTCGCTGTTGGAAGAGACATACTGGGCGAGCACGCTGCCGAATGCATAATAGGTGCCGGACTCACCGCCGGTGGTGAAGGTGAGTTCTTCACTCTTGGCGCTGCTGTCGGAAGAGTCAGAGCTGCCGCATGCGCACAGCGCGAATACCATAACAAGTGCAAGCAAAAGTGCAATAACTTTTTTCATACTGGTACCTCCTAAAAATCAACCAAAAGGGAGCTGCGATTTAGAACAGATTTTTGAATTACTCCCTTTCTGCGATTATAATACAACCAAAAGTTTAATTTTGCAATAGTTAATTTACACTTTCCCGTATTGACCCATAAACAGGCTCAAAAACCCCGCCGCTTTGTGCATATAATATAATGTGAAAATCAAAACAGCCCTGCCCGTTAAAAAACTTTGACAGCAATAAAACGCAGTGCTATACTTAACAATGTATGCGGGCAAAACGGCAGCCGTGTTTTTCGCCTGTTGAGGCCTGCGTTTAATGAAGAAAGCGGAGCGTTTAAGATAATGGATTTTTCATTGCTGAAAAGTTTCACCGCCGTCGCCGACGAGAAGAGCTTTTCTACAGCCGCGAAACATCTGTTCATTTCGCAGCAGTCGCTGTCCAAGCAGATAGCGAAGCTTGAGGAGGAACTGGGGACGACGCTGTTCGTGCGCAGCCGTCCGCTCAGCCTTACGCCGGACGGTAAGCAGTTTCTGCAGACCGCCAAGGAAATTCTCCAGCTCAAGCAGCAGTATGAGGAAAGCTCCAGCCACAGCTTCAGCGGCTCGCACTTCATCCATGTCGGCATCGAGCATACCATTGCCCGTGCCATCCTGCCCTATGTGCTGCCCGAATATCTCAAGGAGCACCCGGACACCTATGTCAAGGTCAGCGAGGAGTCGCCGGAGGTGCTGCATAAGTCAATCATATACGACGGGGTCGACCTCGTCATCGGCTCGATAAACGGCGCTCCCGATAACTATGACACCGTCACCCTCTGCAAGAAGGAGCAGGTGCTGGTCGTGCCGAAGCAGATAATGCACAAGCTTGCCGGTGATCAGTACGACGAGATAAAGGCGCGCTTCTCCGAGAGCGCGGATCTCACGTGGTTCGAGAAAGCTCCGTTTATAAAAATACCGCGCCAGTCCTCCGGCGGCAGAGCGCTCAACAGCTACCTTAAGTATTATGATATAAACCCCTGCTTCGTGTGTGAGCTGACGAATGTCGAGAACGCCTTCCAGCTTGCAAACTCCGGCCTCGGTGTGCTCGTCTATGCGCGTATTTTCTGGGACATGCTCGCCCCCGAGCTTCAGCAGGATTACCTCAAGAATATCGACATTTTCCCCCTGCCCTACCTGCCGGACATCGACGATGTCTGTGCCTATTATAATAAAGAGACCGGGCTGCACGGCAAGAATAAAGAGCTGCTGGATATCTTCCGCCGGTTCTTTGATGATTACAGCAGCGGAAAAGAACCGGAAAGAACCGAAGAATAACAAACAGGTCCACCGCGTCGAGCTTGATGCGGTGGACTTTTTTGCGTCCTTAAAAATCTCTTGCCAAAAGCTCCGGAATAGTGGATAATACCGGTAAAGAAATGAGGTTGAGTATATCATGGGAATAAAGCTTATCGCATTTGATCTTGACGGGACTTTTCTTGACCCGAAGAAGAATATCCCTCCGGACAATATAAGGGCGCTGGAAGCCGCCGCCGCAAAGGGCGTTGTCATCGTCCCGGCAACGGGGCGGATAGTAGGCGGCGTTCCGCAGCAGATACGCGAGCTGCCGTTTGTCCGCTACTATGTCACGGTAAACGGCGCGTTTGTATATGACTCGCTGGAGGACAAAGCCGTTGCACGCGCGGAGATACCGCTCGAAGACGCGCTCCGTCTCCTGCAATATGAGGACTCGCTGGGCATCCCCTATGACTGCTATCAGAACGGCTGGGGCTATATGTCCGCCGATATGCACGCGCATGCCCGGGACTTTGTGCCCGACCCCGGCATCCTGAATCTTGTCCTTTCTCTGCGCACGACCGTACCCGAACTGAAGGAGTATCTGCGCCAAAAGGGCGAGAGCGTGCAGAAGCTCCAGCTCTATTTTACCGACAAACAGGAGCGTGCGCGCCAGTTTGAAACGCTGCCGGCCATGTTCCCCGACATGGCTTTCACGACCTCCGTGCCCTTTAATATCGAGGTCAACAGCTCCGCCGCGACAAAGGGTCAGGGGCTTGCCGCGCTCTGTAAGCTGCTGGGCATCAGATCCGATGAGGTGCTCGCCTTCGGCGATGACCGCAACGATGCCGACATGATCCGCTTCGCCGGCGTCGGCGTTGCGATGGAGAACGCCATTGAGGAGCTGCGCGCCGCTGCCGACTGGGTGACGGCCTCGAACGCCGAAGCCGGAGTCGCGCGCGGAATAGAACGCTTTGTTTTGGGAGAGTGAATTTAAATGACCTTCAGTCTGTGGCGTCTGCTGCTGTGCGTGCTCATGGGCTATTTCATCGGCTGCATCAGCCCGTCCTATATTATCGGACGCAGAAAGGGCTACGACGTGCGCACCACCGGCTCGCGCAATGCCGGGGCGTCGAACACTGTCATCATGGCGGGCCCGGCCGCCGGCCTGTTTGTCGCGCTGTTTGATATATTCAAGGCCACGGCTGCGTGCAAGCTCGGCGCTTTAATCATGCCTGAGCTGGAATACGCATGGCAGATCGCCGGTGTCTCCTGCGTCGTCGGGCATATATTCCCGGTGTTTCTGGGCTTTCGCGGCGGCAAGGGCTTTGCCTGCCTCGGCGGTATAGTGGTTGCGTACAGCGCCAGGGTCTTCCTGCTGATGCTCGCCATCGCTTTGGTCATAGGCTTCGTGTCGAACTATGTCGCCGTCTCGACCGTTTCCATGTCGGTGATCTGGCCGCTGTACTACGGCGCGGTAACCGGTAACTGGGCGGGCGCCGCAATCCTCGCGATTCCCTTTGTGCCGATTTTCATAAGGCACACGGAAAATTTCCGCCGCATCAGCCGCGGCGAGGAGCTGAGGCTGAGCTACCTGTGGAAAAAAGACACCGAGCTTGAACGCATAAACCGCGACGATTGATAAGAGACATGGACATAGAAAGACCGGACTCAGTGAAAACTGAGCCCGGTCGTTTTATATGTTGTTTGATTATTCAGCTGCGGCAGTATCTGTGGAGACCGCTTCTTCAGAGGCGGTGTTCTTGTGCAGCTGCTTCTGGAGCCAATCCTTGCCGTCAACGTAACGGGAGACGATGAAGGAGACGACGTAGTCGCCGGCGGAGTTAACCATGGTTGCGGGAGGATCGACGAGGTTGCCGAGTGCGATGGCTATCGGGTAGGCGATGGCAAGCTGATCCGGGAAGAAGACGGAGCAGACAACGAGCTCGCCCGTACCGCCGCCGCCGGGGATACCGGACATTGCGACAGAGGAGAACACCGCGACGATTATTGCGAGTATTGCCTGCCAGGTGCCGAAGTCCTGACCGAAGATGCCGAACAGGAACGCGACCTTGACTATCGCGCTCATCGCGGAGCCGTCCATGTGCATCGTTGCGCCCAGAGGCAGGACGATGTCGCGCACGTCGCTGGAGATGCCGGTGTCGTCGGCAGCTTCCATGTTGGTCGGGATGGTTGCAACGGAGGAGCAGGTGCCGAAGGCCGTCATGGCCGGGGCAAACAGGTGCTTGAACATGACCTTGACAGCGCCCTTGCCGCCGCCGAAGCGGGCGTATATCGGGGAGGAGACAAGCATATACACAAAGCACATGACGTAGTAGATGATGAGCGTGCGGCTGTAGTCGCCGATAAGCTCGGGACCGTAGGTCGCAACGAGGTATGCGAAGAAACCGAAGAAGCCGATAGGTGCGTAGTAGGTGATGATCTTGACGGTCTTCATGATGCAGTTGGTGATGTCATCAAGCAGCTGCGCGGTCTTAGTCGCGGGGCCGCCGGCCATCTGTATGCCGAAGCCGAAGAGAATCGCTGCAACGATCAGGGGCAGGATAGCCCTGCGGCTGAGAAGCTCCGTAAAGTCAGGCTTGGTGAAGAAGTTGATTATCATGTCAGCCACGCCGAGCGTCGAGCCGACTTCGCCCTCAGTGACGGTATAATTGCCCTGCACCAGCGGGAATATGCGCACGACTATGTACATCAGTATTGCCGCGATAGCTGCCGTGACTGTGAACACCGCAACCGTGACGCCGAGAACCTTGCCTGCACGCTTTGCGCTGCCCATGTTTGCGATAGCGGAGGAGATGGAGCAGAACACCATCGGCACCACGACGCAGAACATCATGTTTATGAACACAGTGCCCAGAGGCTCAAGAGCGGTTGCTCCCGGCCATACCGCACCGACGATGCAGCCGGCGACGATGCCGACGAGCATGGAGAGTATGAACCAGTAGCGCTTGAAGAATGATTCTGATTTGTTCATGGCTGACGCCCCTTTACAAAAAGTATGAATTCATTATACTTGCCCGAAATGCGAAGTAAATTGCACCGCGTGCTTGAAACATTGTAAAAAGTGCTGTATAATATTTATCGGGGGTGGATATTGTGGAAAAAGCAATAAACAGAGCCGGATATCTGCGCGAAAGTTATCATTATTTCCATCTCAAGGATACAGCCGGTCAGGAGCGGGACTTTCATTTTCACGAGTTTGATAAGCTCATTATCCTTATTTCCGGCAAGGTGGATTACCGCGTCGAAAGCAGCAGCTATGAGCTGCACCCGTGGGATGTGCTGCTCGTCGGGCATCACACCATACATAAGGCCGAGATCGATAAGACCGTGCCGTATGAGCGGATAATAATCTATCTTGACCGCGGTCATTTCGAGCGCAGCATGCCGGGCGCAGGGCTGTTTAACAGCTTTGAGCTTGCCGATAAGCACTCCCGCCATCTCCTTACGCCGAACGCAGAGCAGATAGAAGTGCTCAAGGCGGCAATCGCGGCCTATGAACGCGCCGCCGGAGACGAGCTTTTCGGCGCGCAGACGCTGCGTGAGACGTTCATCATCCAGCTGCTCATTCAGATAAGCCGGCTTGCCGAAGCCAAAGAGCCGAGCGCCGGTCAGGCTGCGTGCGACGCGAAGATACAGCAGACGCTGTCCTACATAAACGAAAACTTCCGCAGAGAGCTGACCGTGGATGAGCTTGCCGAGCGCGTCTTTCTCAGCCGCTACCATTTCATGCGCCTGTTCAAGGCACAGACCGGCAGCACGGTGCACGCATATATACGGCAGAAGCGCCTCATGAACGCCGCGCGGCTCATCCGCGAGGGCGTGAGCGCGGGCAAAGCGGCTTCCGAGAGCGGCTATACGGATTACTCCGCGTTCCACAGAGCCTTTCATGAGAGCTTCGGCACAAGCCCCGGCAAACTTGCCGGCCGAAAAAAGCTGTGAACCCAAGCGCTTTGCAAGCCTAAATAAGCATGCAGGCTGAAAAAAGCCTCGCAGAGTTTTTTGCCCGCAGGCAAAAAATCAATCAAATCCATTTTTCAAAGAACCTTTGGTTCTTTGAAAAGCAACGTGCGCGCTGCGAAAAGCAGCGCGCACGTTGTTCTTTATAATTTTATTATATCAGACCTTGAAGTTGACGGAGGTGTCGCCCTGGATGTCGACGCCG
>CAZFCH010000047.1:0-11854 GCA_964517445.1 uncultured Oscillospiraceae bacterium
GTTCAATTTTCAAGGTACATCTCGCTCCCGCCGCTCTCGACGACAGCTTGTTTATTATAACTCAGCTTTTCAGCTTTGTCAAGAACTTTTTTCAAATTCTTTTGGAATTTTTTAAGTTCTCATTCTCAAGTTGTCTGCCGCTCTTTCGGGCGCTTGCCTAATATAGCACCGAAACCGCCTTATGTCAACACTTTTTTTCGTTTTTTGCGATCTTTTTTTCTGTTTTCTTTCTCTAACTAAATATTGCGGTCAGAGTCTGCGAAGATGCACAATATGTATACGGGCTGCTCGTTTGCGGCGACTGTTTGTACAATCTCATTTGTACAATCTCATTTTACGCATTTTTGGCCTTGACGCCGGATAGATTTCCTCCTGCCGGCTGAGTCTGTAGCTTCTGATATGCTTCGGTTTCGCGTTTCTCGCGACCGGATAGTCTGCTCAACAGATGAGAATGCACCGCCCAAGATTGTGAGTCTCTCAGGCGGTGCATCATTATATTTATAGATTTATAGATAGGCGTTCTCTCTTACTTCACGAAGTCTGCAAGCTCGATCTGCGCAAAACCGGGGACGTATTCAAACGTTGTCTCATCGAGGACAGCGTTCATGCGCTCCGCGTAATCGGCATTCGCCCAGTATTTTCTCGCAGTCATCGGGGTGTCCTGGGAGCTGTAATCGATAACGCTGTCCGGATCGTCCGGCAGACGGAGAATAATATGGTAGCCGTAGTCAGACTGCACCGGCTCTGAAAGCTCATATGCATTCAGCGCCTTCACCGCGTCCTCAAACTCAGTCACCATTTGTCCCTCGGTGAAGGTATAGCCGTCGGGGTATGTGGTCTTGCCGGTATCCTCGCAGTATTCCTCTTTGAGTTCTGAGAAACGCTTCATAAGCTCGCTCTGGTCGGTTATCGCGGCAAGCTCATTGTATATCTCGTCGGCCTTGGCCTTCTTGTCCGCCTTATCCGAATCGCTCAGTTCCTCGCCGGTGGACGGGTCTTTGGTCATAATAAGAATGTGGTTTGCTGACATATAGCCGTTTTCCTTGAGGTAGCTTAGCGCATCCTCATCGGAAACGAGTTCGGAATCCTCGCCGTAGAGTGCTTTGAAGTTCTCCTGGTACTTGATGTTTGCGAGCGTCATAAGCTCGTAGTCGTCCATGGTAAGGTTCATCTCTCCGAGCGCCTCGGCAAGATCATCCTCAGTCCCGTCCTCGCCGCAGATGCTTGTCGTGTCGGACTTCTTCTGCTCATCGAGCCGCGCAGCCAATGTCGTCTCATCAAGCTCTATTTCATTTTTCTCCGCAAAGGCGTCTATTGCAGCGAACTGCCTGAGTGTGTCTTCAGTGCTCTGCACGGCATACTGTGCATAAGTCGTGCCGGAATCATCCATGCTGTCGCCCCAGCCTATACTCATGCCGTAGTACATTTCCACCTGGGAGAAGTAGTTCTCGATCTGTCTCGTGTTCATGTACAGCCAGCCGTAGTACTCACCCCATGTGACCTCGCGTCCGTTCACCGTGGCGACGACCTCATCGTCGGCATGGAGCGCGCGCAGCGCGTCATAGTCCATCGCCGGAGTCTCGGCAGCAGCGGTGGTCTCCTGCGCGGGCGCTTCGGTAGTGGGGGATGCCGCTTCATCGCTGTTCTCAACGCTGCCGCAGCCGGCTGCAAATGAAAAGGCCAGGCATACTATAACTATCAGTGCTATCAGTTTTTTCATATCATTCTCCGTATCATTAATTTTCCGATGCCGATTCTATAATAAACCAGTCGCCTGTTTTGTCAAGTGCTTTGTCCCGCGCTCTGTCTGCACGCTGCCCAATCGGCAGCAAAGCTGCGCGCCTCATCAATAACGCGGTTCTTGTTTTTTATCTTCAGGCTGATACACGGCTTTGCCCCTGCTTCCACACGCAAGCGGTTTTTGTACTCCTCCCTTGCGTAAAGTGCTGAGACTTTCTCCATGTCAAATTCGCTGAGAGTAAAGCGCAGCGTCCCCTGCTTCTGGGAAATATCGGTTATCCCGGCGCGCCCTGCTTCGCCTCGCAGCAGCGCCACATGAATAAGCGCGTTGACCCCCGGCGGGGTTTCGCCGAAGCGGTCGATAAGCTCATCGGTCAGGTCGTCCGCTTCTTCCTCCGTGCGAATGAGTGCGATGCGTCGGTAGATATCCATACGCTGCTCCGGTGAGGAGATGTACCTGTCCGGGATGTTTGCTGCGACGGCGAGGTCTGCGGAGCACTCCGCCCGCGTCGGCACCTCTATGCCGCGCGCCTCAAGCACTGCCTCGCTCAAAAGCTTCATGTACATATCATATCCGACGTCAATCATGTGCCCTGACTGCTCCGCGCCGAGGAGATTTCCCGCGCCGCGTATCTCAAGGTCGCGCATGGCTATCTTGATACCGGAACCGAACTGCGCAAAATCACGTATCGCGTTGAGACGCTTCTCCGCGACCTCAGTAAGCACTTTGTCGCGCCGGAAGGTCAGATAGGCCGAAGCACTGCGGGTCGAGCGACCCACTCGCCCGCGGATCTGGTGCAGCTGCGCAAGTCCGAGTTTGTCGGCGTCCTCTATTATAAGCGTGTTCACGTTCGGAATATCTATGCCCGTCTCGATAATCGTCGTGCAGACAAGCACCTGCACCTCGCCGGAGACAACGCGCTCCATCACGTTCGAGAGCATTGCCTTATCCATTTGCCCGTGGGCAACGGCGATAGTCACATCGTCGAGCAGTTCATGCAGCTTTTTTGTCGTGCGCTCTATATCCTCGACGCGGTTGTGCAGGTAATAGACCTGCCCGCCGCGCTGTATTTCACGCCGTATCGCGTCGGCAATCACGCCCCAGTCGTGTTCCATGACAAAGGTCTGCACCGGGAGTCTGTCCTCCGGCGGCTCCTCGATGGTCGACATATCACGTATGCCGCTCATGGCCATATTCAGTGTGCGCGGTATCGGTGTTGCAGAGAGCGTCAGCACGTCAACGCCGCGGCTCATTTCTTTGATGTGCTCCTTGTGAGTCACGCCAAAGCGCTGCTCCTCATCGACAACAAGCAAGCCGAGATCTTTGAACTTCACGTCCTTGCCCAGCAGCTTATGCGTACCGATAACGAGGTCGCATTTTCCCGAAGCGAGATCTGCGAGCAGTCTCGTTGTCTGTGCAGAGGTTTGGAAGCGGCTGAGCACGCCGATGTTCACCGGGAATCCGAAGAACCTTTGCAGTGCCGTTTGATAATGCTGCTGGGCAAGGACGGTTGTCGGCACAAGTATCGCCGCCTGCTTGCCGTCGAGCACACACTTCATCACAGCGCGCATTGCGACCTCGGTCTTGCCGAAGCCGACATCTCCGCACAGCAGTCTGTCCATGGGCACGGAGGACTCCATGTCCCCCTTTATCTCTGCCGTACAGCGCAGCTGATCATCCGTCTCCGTGTAGCCGAAGTTTTCCTCGAACTCGCGCTGCCATTCGCTGTCCGGTGCGAAAGCGTGTCCCGGCAGACGCTGTCGCTCGGCGTAAAGCGTAATGAGCTTTTTCGCCATGTCCTTCGCGGCACTCTTTGCACGGCTGCGGGTCTTCGCCCATTCGCTGCCGCCCATCTTTGAAAGCTTGACGGGTTTCTCTTCTCCCCCGCCCGTGTACTTTGATACAAGGTCAAGCTGTGTCGCGGGAACGTATAGGGTATCCGTCCCGGCGTAGTTTATTTTTATATAGTCCTTTTCAAAGCCGTCCACCTGCATCTTTATGATGCCGGCAAACTTGCCTATACCGTGGTTTTCGTGGACGACATAGTCGCCTATCGATAGATCGGCGCAGGAATTTATGCGCTGCCGGTTCGGCGGCAGCTTCTTTACCGTGCCCGCCTTGCGCCCATGTCCGCGCAGCAACTGTGAATCCGTAAGTATCGTAAGCCGCAACGCCGGGTACTCTATGCCTGCGGATATCGCGCCTATCGCGATGGAGCAGCGTCCCGGCTCCGGCAGTTTTTTAAGCTCCGTGTATATAAGCGCGGGTATGTTTTTCTTTCCGAACAGCTCCTGCAATACCTTCGCGCGCCGCTCATCCCCGGCAAGAACGACAACTCTGTACTCTTGCTTTAGATACGCTTCGACGTCATCCGCCGCAGCCTGTGCATTGCCGCCGTATGAAGGAAGCTGCTTTGCCGAGATACTTGTGAGCGTTTTCGGCGCGATTGGGCAGCGGCCGGTCGTGAAGGAATCGGCCATGTATACCGGCCAATCAGGCAGGGTCTTGAAGAATTTATCCGTCCCGAGCCTGAAGCTGTCAGCTCCTGCAGCGATAAGGCCACGGCGCTGAAGCTCCGCAATGTCCGCCCCGAGTTGCTTTTCATAGTCGCGCAGCTTCTCGGCACAGTGGTTTGGTTGGTCAAGGAATACAAAAGCGTCGAGCGGAATATAGTCCGCCGCACAGGCCATCGGGTATATCATCGGCAGGTATCTGTCTGCGTCAGATATCAGTATGCCCTGGCTTAGTCTTTCAGCATCCGCACGCATGTTTGCCGCGAGGGTAGAAGCCGTCTCGCTGCTGCGGCGCTTAGAATAGTTAAGCGCGAATTTTTCTATCTCCTCGCACAGCGCCGATATGCCGCCCTCAGCAAGCTGCGGCAGTGCCTCCGTCGCCGGGAGTATCACGCATTCATCCACATGCTCCGTGCGGCGCTGGCTCGATATCTCGAAGTGCGACATTGAGTCGATATCGTCGCCCCAGAACTCTATACGCACAGGCTCCGCATCGTGCGGCGAGAAGAAATCAAGGATGCCGCCGCGTCTCGCATACTGGCCGGGGCCTTCGACCTGCTCGGTGCGCGAGTAGCCGCAGCTGATGAGCGCCTTTTCCACCTCATCAGGCGGGTATGTGCCGCCGTCTTTTATCTCGAACGCGGCTTTCAGCAGCGTTTCCGGCGGCAGCGTCCTTTGTACAAATCCCGAGACGGACGCGACGCACACGCGGCTCTCGCCCTTGGCAAGCTTATACAGCGTCGATATTCTCCGCTGCTCCGCCTGACGCGACGCGGCCTCGGCGGGATAGAAGATAAATTCACGCATCAGGAGCGTGTCGGTCTCTATGCCGAGCATAGCGTGCAGGTCGCGTGCGAAGCTCTCTGCAGCCGTATCGTCCTGGCAGAGGATGAAGGTCGGGCGACCCAGTTTATTGTAAAGCGCTGCGGCGAGGTTTGCCCTGTGTACCGGCGAAAGACCGGAAATAAGCGCAGGAAGCTCTCCGCTCTCCAGCAGCTGGGGGAGGGCGGCGGCTTCCTTATGTTCAAGTATTTGGTTTATAAGAATATCCATATCGCCGATATTATAGCATCTTAGTGCTGTAAATTCAACGGAAAAGCGGTAATGTTAAGCTAAGTTAACACTTGGCTTTCTCTTTCATTCCGTGGGCTTTACGTATATGGTCCGCCATTTTCCTCTGCGGTATTGTATGTAGGAGATCAGCCAGTTTGCAAACCATCCCACCGGCACCGCGTACCATACCAGCGCTATCCCGAAGCGCGGGGCAAACGCGTTTGCGACGAAAACACGGATGAACAGATTCACAAGGTTCGCTATCGTAAACATTCTCGTGTCGCCAGCGCCGCGCAGGAGCCCGTCAACCACAAATTTTGACCCGAGCACACCGTACATCCAGCCCATGAAAGACAGATACGCGCAGCCTGTGCCGAGCGCAGTTGCCGTCCCGTCCGCGCCGAGAAACATTGAGATGATCTCTGTCGTGAAGGTTTCCGTTATCGCCGCGATTAAGACCGCACACACTGCGATGAACAGATTCGCCGCGTGGTAGCCTTCTTTTACGCGTTCGAGTTTTTCTGCCCCGATGTTCTGCGCGGTGTAGGAGCTCATCGCGTTGGCAACGCCTGCCAGCGGAACGCAGCATATTCCCTCTATTCTCATCGCTGCCGAGAAGCCCGCCAGCGCTTCGGAGCCGAAGCTGTTTACAACCGACTGCACCAGCATCATCCCTATCGACACCGTCGACTGCTGCAATATGGACGGCAGGGCAATATTCGACATTGCCGAAAAGCCCGCCGGGTCGAACAGTCGCACCTTTTCTTTGCCGAATTTCTTCATTTCCGCGACCAGCACAACAAATGACAGCGCCGCCGATATTCCCTGCGCAATAAGCGTCGCCCATGCCACGCCCGCGATGCCCATGTTGTATTGCCGCACCAGCAGCAGGTCAAGCCAGACGTTGAACACCGATGAAAAGATAAGAAAACCAAGCGGAATGCGCGACTTTCCAAGTGCATTGAACATCGAGGAAATGACGTTATACATGAACAGAAACGGCAGGCCGATGAAATATATCCTCAGGTATTCGTCTGCCATGTCGAGCACGTCCCCGGGCGTATGGAGAGCAACCATTATGCTGCGACTCAGAAGCAGACCGAGGGCGCCGAGCAGTATGCTCACGCCGAGAAACGCGAGCAGCGCTGTGTTTACGGCCTCTCGCATCTTGAGATATTCCTTTGAACCGAAGTCACGGCTGACGATGACTGACGCGCCTATTCCGCCGCCTATTGCGATGCAGATAAAGATGTTTGTCAGCGCGTCGCACGCGCCGATTGCGGCAAGCGCGCCTTCGCTTACGAAGCGGCCGACGATTGCGGAGTCCGCCATTATGTACGTTTTTTGGAAGAAATTGCCGATTATCATGGGTAATGCGAACAAAAGCAGTGCTTTTATCGGCTTTTTCTCTATTAAATAATCATTTACCACAGGACTTCTCCCTCGCACAGGTTCTTCTGCTGCAGGCACGTTAACGCGGTATTTGCTTAATCAGCGGGGATTTTTTTCACGGCGGATGTCAAAAAAAGAACCGGGTCGGGTGACCCGATTTGCCGAATCAGGTGACCCGATTTGGTTCTTTTTTGACCCTGGTTTTGATTCACTTTACGGGTTTTATATCCAGCATTTTCTCCATCGTGAAGACGGTGAGAAAGCGAGAATAGAAATCCGGAATGATTCTGTGCGCCACGGGCGTTATATCGGTCTTGCCTTTTATCTGCTTCACAAGCAGATTTGCCTTGACGCCGCTAATGGTGTAGTTGCTCTCAATCTCTTCATAGCCGAAGCGGTTAAAGAACTTGCGCAGCTTTCTGAGTCTGTCGGGATCAGGATCATCAAACTCCGTGAGCTCGGCGATGATTCCCTGCTTGTCGGCATAGCGCTTGTTTATCAGGCGCATGGTCTGAATGCCAAGGCCCTGGCCGCGGCACCACGGCATGACGGCAAGATACTTCAGCAGCACATAGCCGTAGAGATTCTTCGTCGCGACGAGAGCGTAGCCGGCATCCATGCCGCTTTCCTCGTCGTAGGCAACAAGCAGCTCAAGAGAGCCGTTCATCATGCCCTTATGGATCGCGATTTTCGGCAGCAGCTCTTCGCTGTCGAAATCCATCTCTATCAGGGTAAAATAGCGTTCAAGGTCTCCGTGTCCGCCTTTTCTGATGTTAATGTTAAGCATTGTCGTTACCCCCATTATGTTTCTCCAAGGACTGTGCTCTGCACAGTTCGGCGTATGCTCCGTTCTTTGCCATTAACTCGTCATGACTGCCGATTTCGGTGATATGCTCATCCTCGATAACGGCTATCCTGTCGGCATTGCGCACGGTTGAAAGTCTGTGCGCGATGATTATAGTCGTGCGTCCCTCGCTGAGCTTATCGAAAGCGTTCTGGATTCTCTGCTCGGTCACGGTGTCGAGAGCACTCGTAGCCTCGTCAAGGATAAGAATCTTCGGGTTTTTGAGGAAGACGCGCGCGATGGATATGCGCTGTTTCTGGCCGCCGGAGAGCATCACGCCGCGCTCGCCTATATAGGTGTCATAGCCGTCGGGCATCTCCATAATCTCGCTGTGTATCTCGGCTCTTACCGCCGCGGCGACAATTTCTTCGTCCGTCGCGTCCGGTCTGCCGTAGCGGATGTTCTCGCGTATCGTCCCGGCGAACATGAACACATCCTGCTGTATCATGCCGATGTTTTTTCTGAGGCTCGCCTGTGTCACATCGCGGACATCCGTTCCGTCAACCATCACGCTGCCGGAGCTCACATCGTAGAAACGAGGAAGCAGCTGGCACAGCGTCGTCTTGCCGCCGCCGGACGGGCCGACGACCGCAAAGCTGTGTCCCGGTTCGATGCGGAAGCTCACGTTCTCAAGCACGGGCACGCCGTTTCCGTAGTCAAAGCAGACGTCTTTATATTCTATCTCACCGCGGACGCTGTCCAAGATTTTCGCGTCCGGCTTATCTTTAACCGTAGGCTCGGTGCGCATGACCTCAAGGAAGCGCTCAAAGCCTGCCGCGCCCTGCATATAAGTCTCCGAGAACTGCACAAGGCGCTTCACCGGAGAGATGAACGTGGAGACATAGAGCGTAAAGGTGATAAGGTCTATATAATTCATGTTGCCCTGCATGATGAGCAGGCCGCCAAAGGCAACTATCACGACCTGCATGATGCCGGTCGTAAACTCCATGCCGCTCATGTACAGACCCATTGCCTTATAATAGGTCACCTTCGCGCCGCGGAACAGGTCGTTTGCCTTATCGAATTTATTATTCTCCTGATCCTCATTGGCAAAGGCCTTTGCCGTGCGGATGCCGGAGATGCTGCTCTCGATGGCGGAATATATCTCCGCCGTCTTGCGCTTGACCTCGACATTTGCCCGCCTCATACTGCCGCGCTGCGAGAGCGTAAACCACAGGCCGAGCGGGAGGACAATCGTCAGCACCAGAGCGAGACGCCACTCAATCGTGAACATCACCGCCAGCGCACCGATAATCGTCAGCGCGCAGATCAGCACGTTTTCCGGGCCGTGGTGCGCAAGCTCCGTCACCTCGAACAGGTCGCTCGTGATATGGCTCATCAGCGCACCCGTGCGGTTCTTATCATAGAAGCTGCAGGAGAGGTCCTGCATGTGGGAGAAAACATCCTTGCGCATGTCCGCTTCGACAAGCACGCCCATCCTGTGGCCGATGACGGTAATCACATAGTACAGCACGCCCTTGAGGACATATGCCAGCGCCATGATGAGCATGATGATAAAGAAAGTCTTGTACAGATTCTGCGGCAGCAGCGTTTTCATCGACTGCCTTGAGACATAGGGGAAAACAAGGTCTATCACCGATGCCAGCACTGCACAGACCATGTCGATCATGAACAGCTTTTTCTGCCCGGCGATATATGACCAAAAGACCTTTATCGGTTTATCGTTGTAGTTCTTTTTCATTCAGCGTATCTGTCCCGCTGCTCAACGGCAAGAGCGTCGCAGCGATTATTATATTCGTTATCGGCGTGACCTTTTACCCAGTGATAATGCAGCTCGTGCTTTTCGCACAGCTCAAGCAGCTGTTCCCACAGGTCGGGATTGAGCGCGGGCTTTTTATCGGACTTCACCCAGCCGCGTGCGCGCCATGAGCGCGCCCAGCCTTTTTCCAGCGCATCGATGACGTATTTTGAATCAGAGTACAGCTCCACGGTGCAGCTCTCTTTGAGCGCAGAGAGCGCGGAGATCACACCGGTAAGCTCCATGCGGTTGTTCGTCGTCTTCGCGGCGCCGCCGGAAAGCTCTCTTTCATGACCGTTATAGCGCAGTATCGCTCCCCAGCCGCCCGGCCCGGGGTTGCCGCTGCAGGCACCGTCAGTATATATGGTTACTGTCTTCATACTTTTCTCCGCAGCTGAACCATCAACACTGTCTGACGGTGCATGCAGCCATAATTCGCGGTTGCCGCGCAAGCGGCGAGCAAATTGGCTTTTAATAAATCAAAGCCGCCTTGGCGGTCTTTGCCGTCAGTGTAGATTGTAACTGTCTTCATGCATTAAAAATCGTCCGGGATATTCATCTTCGCGTATCTCTCACGCATGAATTTATATTCCTCACGGTCGATGAGTCCGTTCTTCAGGAAGCCGTCAAGCTGCGCATAGTACTTCTCTCTGCCGCGCAGAGTGTTCACGCACAGGCTGCCGTCAGAGTGGAGATGTTCTTCGGGAGCAAAGCTTATGTGTATGCCCTTGCTGTGCGCCTGCTCGGGGCGCTCCCCTGCCGCGCCCGCAGCTTTCTTCTGCCTGCGCGCCAGAAGCACGGCGGCAGCAACAAAAGCCGCGACGACTATCAGCACCGCAAGCCCCTCAGCGGAACCTGCAGCCTTAACAAGAACAAGTATGACTATCGCGGCAATGACGCCTATCGCATCTTTTCCGTCTTTACCTTTTTTTTCGTCCTTATTCATGCCGGTTCTCCTTTACCAGTTATGCGTTCGCCGTCATCGACTCTTGCTTAAGTTCAAATATATAGATTGTTTTTCGGCCTTTTCAGGCCTCTTTTTCCTTGCACACAGCGCGATTTCTCTTGATTCCATGCGCCGCTTCTTTTTTTGTATCAAAATCGTATCACATCTTGCTCTATCTTTCAACCGCAATTCGCGCTTTTTTCCGTAAAATGCGATTTCGATTTTTATCACATCATAGTTGTGACGACATGACAAGATATCTGATGAGATAGAGCCAATCTTTTTAAGCTGCAGGAAATAAAGCCCGGGAATTATGAGAACGCCGATATTATCTCGTCAGTATCTCTTCAAATCTCGTCAGGACTATTGACTACTTTGACGAGATTTATTATAATCATGACAGGATAAATCATCTTATGGGAGATGACGACATGACTTATCAGGAAAGCGAAACTGTAGAACTGAAATCTCTTGTTACAGACGACATCAAGAAGGAGATCATTGCCTTTGCAAACAGCGAAGGCGGCAAGCTGTATATCGGCGTTCGGGATGACGGTGAGGTTATTGGTTTGGATAATCCGGACGGCAGTGCACTGCAAGTCAGCAACATGGTGAGAGACTCCATAAAGCCGGATGTTACAATGTTTCTTCATTATCAAACGATAGAAGCAGATGGTAAGAAAATCATCGAGGTCAATGTCCAGCGTGGGACAGACCGTCCTTACTACCTTGCCCAAAAAGGAATGCGTCCTGAGGGTGTCTATGTCCGGCAGGGCTATTCTTCCGTTCCGGCCACTGATACGGCGATACGCCGTATGATCAAGGAGACAGACGGAGACAGCTTTGAGTCGATGCGTTCTCTGGAACAGGCATTGACATTCGAAGTCACTGAAAAAGAATTTCGTCTTCGCAAAGTAGAGTTCGGGCCACAGCAAATGCATACCCTCAAGTTCGTTGACAATGACGGTTTGTACAGCAATCTGGCGCTTCTTCTGTCTGAACAGAACCCCCATACCATTAAGGTAGCTGTCTTTCAGGGAATCAATCAGACGATTTTCAAGGATCGCCGGGAATTCGGCGGTTCTCTTATGAAGCAGATGAACGATGTCTATGACTATATCGATTTTCACAATCAAACCCGTGCTACTATTGAAAAACTGTCACGAATCGATGTTCGGGATTACCCGATCCTTGCAGTCAGAGAAGCTCTTCTGAACCTTCTGGTACACAGGGATTATTCGTTCAGCGCCAGTGCCCTGATCAGTATTTATGACGATCGAATGGAGTTTGTGTCCGTTGGCGGTCTGATGCCGGGAATTGAGTTGGAAGATGTGATGGCAGGTCTCTCCATTTGTAGAAATCAAAACCTGGCAAATGTATTTTATCGGCTGCACTTGATCGAAGCATATGGCACTGGGCTGAGGAAAATTATGGATGCTTATGAGGATCTTTCGGAAAAACCCGTCATTTCTGTCACAAAGAACAGCTTTAAGATCACGCTACCCAATGTCAACACCGGACATACAATAGATGTTTCCTCAACTCTATCCGTACCTAAGTAATACCGAAACCTTCATTTCAACAACCTTTGGGACAAAGAAAAACG
>CAZFCH010000048.1:0-11837 GCA_964517445.1 uncultured Oscillospiraceae bacterium
CTCGCATGTGACGACAAGCCTTCTCTGCGCGGTCTGCGAAGTAATAACGGTAGTCGCACCGTTGTTCGGATTGGAATAACCGCCATTACCGCCGTTGCCCTGATTATATGTACTGGATGTACCGGCCTTTTTATTGTTGTTCACGACAACAACGATGATTATCACTGCCGCGGCAATGACAGCCACCGCAATTGCGATTATGATGATAAGCTGAGTGGAATTTCCTGTCGTGCCGTCGGCGCTGCCCTTTATGTAGGTAATATCCAGATCGTCAAGAGCGTCCATGACATAATCCATACTGACAGCCAACGTCATGTTGTTGCTGAAATCTCCGTTGCTCGAATCACGGATGGTAGCCGTGTTTATGCCTACGGCCTGACCGTACTCATCGACCATCGGGCCGCCGGAGTTGCCGCCGTTGATCTTCGCATCGCTGAGAATATAGGTTGTTCCTTCGGAAACATATTCATTGTTGCTGACAGTGCCGTTGGTTATCGTCATGTCCTTTATGCGCGAGTCGTATGTTGTATTGTCCGCTACGGCATCTGACAGTCCCGGAAAGCCTATGCAATATATACTCTGGGACTTGTGCAGCTCCTTCGGAGACAGCAGGGCAATAGGCTTGCGGTTGGTAAGCTTCTCTTCGAGCTTGAGTATCGCAAAGTCGTTATAATCGTCATAGTATATGACTTCAGCCTTGATGCCTCCGTTGATATCGGTCACAGTCACATACGTGTCGTTAAGGTAACCTTCAACGACGTGGTAATTGGTGACTATGTATTCGACATCTTCATTCTTTTCACCAACAGCAAAACCTGATCCGATTCCATACGTCGTAAACACACGCACGACGCTGTTCTGCGCGTCTTCGACCTTGTCGTTCTCCGCATAGGCCTCAATGCCCATAGAAAGTCCGAGCATCAGCAGCGAAGCCAGCATAATCACCGTCAGGCAGACGCTTATAATTCTTTTCCCGTAAGCCATTCTCTTCTCTCCCAATTTCGTATTTTTTATCGGCTGTCCTTAGACACGCTTCTGAGGAGCAGCGCAGAAATCACGCAGAAAACGACGCAGAATGCCAGCAATATAAGCCAGCATTTCAGCATATTCGCGTCGCTGTGCTCGAACATCTTCTCAACGAGGTCTGCACCGCTGTCCCCTCCCGGGTTCAGCATAGCCTGCTGTGCCGCGAAATCATCATACAGCCCCTCAAGGTTGGCGCTTACACCGAGCGCCGATATCGCCCAGCGGCTTATCGTAATGTTCGAGATAAGTTCCACTACGCCTTCGAGTTCAAAGATGATGCCCGCGAAAACAAGCTGTACCACCAGCAGGAACGGTGAAAGCGTCATTGCTCTGTCCGGGTTATTCGCTACGGACGATAGCGCAAGCCCCATACACGTTGACGCAAGAATTGCCAGATATGTCGTCAGCAGCATCTCCGGCGCCGGAGATGAAAGCAGCATTCCTTCCTCCGGCAGGCCAATCGTCAGCGCGAACACCGAGAACAGCAGCACGCTCTGCGCAAGGCAAAGCAATGCCTGCACGATGAACTTGGAGGAAATGTACGAGCTGAGCCGGAGGTTTGCCATATACTCGCGCTTGAGTATGACGCGCTCCTTGCATATCTCCTGTACGGAGTTGAATATACCTATCCAGATTGCACAGCAGACATATGTAAACAGCAGGTTCTTTGTCGCGATATACGCTTCAAACATCTCGTCCTGCTTGCATATGTACAGTATCAGCCCCATCAGGATCGGCTCGACGAGCATCAGCAGCAGCCGCGCTCTGTCGTTGCATATAAGATTCAGATAGCGTTTTGAAAGCACCCCCGCCTGCTTGAAGAAGGACGGGCGTTCCGTTCTGCCTATCTCAAGCGGCTCCGGCGGAGTGGTTCCGGCTCTGTTCACTCTGCGCGCAAAGGCGTCGTGCCATTTGTCCGTACCCTCGGCAACAAGGTTGTAGATGTCCACGAAATTGTCGACGCCGAAGAAGCGCAGCGCATCGTCTGGGCTTCCGCAGAAGCAGAGCTTGCCTCCCTTGCCCATGAACACGATCTTGTCGCACAGCTGAAGGTTCAGCGTCGTGTGCGTGACCATGATGACGGTCTTGCGCTTTTCGGTCGCAAGACGGCGCAGCGTGTGCATAAGGTTTCTTTCCGTTCCGGGGTCAAGACCGGAGGTCGGCTCGTCCAGGAAGAAAAGGCCGGGGTCTGCCAGCAGCTCGACGGCGATGCTCGCTCTCTTGCGCTGTCCGCCGCTGAGCTTCTTTATCATCGAGGTGGAAAACTCGCTCAGTTCCACCATCTTGAGCACGTCCTTCACGCGCGCGGCGCGCTCCTCTTTGCCGGTGTCCTTGGGCATACGCAGCTGCGCGGTGTAGTCGAGCATCTTGTCCAGCTGCAGGAAATCGTAAACGATATCCTGCTGAGGAACGAAGCCTATCAGGCTCTTGAAATAGTCATAGTTCGAGTAGAGCGGCTTGTCGCCGACCAGCACCGTGCCGCCGGTCGCGCGCTCATATCCGGTCAGCGCGTTGAGCAGCGTTGACTTGCCGCAGCCGGAGCCGCCGATTATTGCGACGAACTCGCCCGGCTCTATCGTCAGGTTGACGTCGTTGAGGATGCGCTTGGTCTTGCCGCGGTTCTTCACGTCTCTGGTAAGCCCGCGCGCCTCAAGCCGCAGTCCGCCCTCGGCGAGGTAATAATAGAGCTCATCGCCGCAGAGATAGAAAGTCGTCGTCGTGACGGAGATCGTGCTGCGGTTACGCAGCATCACGTTTCCCCTGACGAGGGTCTTATCTACGAGCGTTCCGTTCGTGCCGAGGTTCTCGATGTAATACGCTCCGCCCCGCCAGGTGATAACGGCATGGTGCCGCGAGACACCGACATGGCGCAGTCTTATGCTGCAGTCCGGTGCGCGGCCGATAACGGTCGGTCTGTCGCGTGTCAGCGTCTGTCTGTGCCATTCGCCGACGCTGTCGGTGACAACTATCATCGCCCCCGGCGCGCCGCGATTGTCGTTCACGTCCACGCGCAGGATATCCCCCGCGTGAAGCTCCTGACTGTACGGTCTCCCGCCGCCGTAATGGATGCCGTTTATCCATATTCCGTTGGTGCTGCCGTGATCCGTAAGCGTGCAGACCCCTCCGGACATCTCGATAAAGCCGTGATGCCCGGAAACGGCGGCAGAGTCAATCACTATATTGTTGTCGCCGTCGCGTCCGAAGCTGTAGCGGAAGTTTCCGCTGCGCTCAAGCCTGTACCGGTTCACGGTGTTTCTGCCGTCGAACACAAGCAGCTCGAGATCGCCCTCGTCGTTCTTCGCCGTCTGATAAGTATTGCCGCCCGCGTAAGTATTTCCTCCTGCGGCGGTTTGCTGAGAAAAATGTATGGTTATCTCATTGCTGCCGTTGAGCAGGCTCAGCTTATCCCCGGCTCTCAGCGGAGTAAATCCGTCGATCTGGCTGCCGTTTATAAAAGTACCGTTCCTGCTCTGGTTCTGCGCATACCATACGCCGTTGTAAAAGCGCAGCACACAGTGTACACCGCTGACATACTGCAGCGGAATAACTATGCTGTTGCTCGGGTCACGGCCTATCGTGATCTGTGCGTTTTGCGTCGCCGACGCCGTGCATCTGCCGATTTCCGTGCCCCTGTATACCGCGCTTATGATTAGCTCTCCTGCGCTCATTCTCTTCTCCCTTGCTGCTTATGTGTTGATGGTGATCAGGTTTCAGCCTGCAATTCGCCGGTGACAGCTTCTTCGTTGTCGCTGGGGATGACCGGGGTCTCGTCGTCATTGATGCTCTGATTTGTCGGGTCAGTCGGATCGGTCGGGTCAGTCGGATTGGTCGGGTCGGTCGGATTGGTCGGGTCAGTCGGATTGGTCGGGTCAGTCGGATTGGTTGGGTCGGTCGGATTGGTCGGGTCATCGGTCTTGGTACCCTTATTGCCGCCCGAACTGCCGCCGCTTGAACCGCTGCTGCCGCCCCTGTCGCGTTCAAGGTCGTCAGTGTCTGCGTCTTCGGGCTCGCTGCTCTCCATTGGAGGCGCACTGCCGAACAGGCCGGCATTTCCGCCGTTACCGGCGCTGATCGTCAGCTTGACGAACGTCCCCGGCTCGATCTCTTCTCCCGGCTTGATGCTCTGGTCAATGACGATGCCCGCTTCATATTTGTCGCTCTCGACTTCGATAACATCCACTTCGAGTCCGCACTTTTCAAGCTGGGCTATCGCCTCGTCTCTGTCAATGCCGATAACATACGGCATAATATTCTTTGAGCCGGACAGCGCCGGTGCAAGAACAATGAGCAGCACACCGACAACAAGCAGCAGAACGCCGGCCGCGATCATAATGACCGAGCGCAGCTTTCTTTTCTCCGCCTTGTCCTTTTCATCGGAGGTATACACATATGTACGTGTCTCTGTATTGTTCAATGTATCATCACCACAAAATCTTTTATTATTTCAGGCTTCCGCCTGTGCGTCTGTCTCAGCCGTTGTTCTGAGCCACCGCGTTCCAGCTGAACTTCTCATCGCAGCAGGGAATGAGCATGAGCCTTGCTCCGCCGAGCTCGATTACGTCGTTCTTATGGAGCTCGGTCATGCTGAGGAGCACCTGTCCGTTCACATATGCGAGGCTTCTTGCCGTTCCGGGAACAGCGAAAAATTTGTTGTTCTTCGGCTCATATGCGATGATTGCCTGCGGTTCCTTGGAAACGCTCGTGTCACCGCGGAGCGCGACATCGTTGCTCTCGCTGCGGCCAATCGCATTTCTGCCTTCATGAAGCCGGAAGTCATGCCCGATGTGAACTCCTCCGATGCATACCAGCCAGCCAACACTGGGACCTGTCTGCTCGCTGCTGTATCCCGAAGATACCGGCGGTTTCGTGTTGCTGCCGCTGCCAAATATATTGTCATAGACGCCGATTGTTTTTTCTTCTTCGTCCTTGCTCTGCGTTCCGTTAAGAGGCTGCGTAACAGGTACGGTCTTGCTGTCGTCAAAGCCGTTGACGGGCACGGTCACACCGCCGCCGAAACTGCTGCCGCCAAAGTCGTTTACAGGTACAGTCACACCGCCGCCGAAGCTGCTGCCGCCGTAGTCGCCGACCGGCACGGTCACACCACTGCCCGCGCTGGTAACTGTGCTCGGAGCGCGGTTAAGTGGCTGGGTGACGGTCTCGTCATCCTTGAAGCCGCCGGGAAGTCCCGCTTCCTGGCAGTGCGGGCAGGTGGGATACTTGTCTCCGTCATAGAAGTGTCCGTTTGCGCATTTCACTAATTTCATTCTTGTTTCCTCCCAAATTTCGGTATTAGGTATTATATGTTCTTTTACTTATTCTTTGTATACAGTAACAACCGTGATGTTGTCATGCTTGCCCGCTCTGCCGCCCGCCATTGCAGCGCGCGTGAGCACCTTTGGCAGATGCAAGCAGTTGCCTGCGTGCTGGAGCATCAGCTTCTGTATCTCCTCATCCGGCAGTGCCTTGTAAAGGCCGTCAGAACAGAGCAGCAGAATGTCGTCCTTCGCTGTGCCGAACTCAATTACGCCCGTGTCGATCAGCAGATTTCCGCCCTTGCCGACATAGCTTATGAGCGCTTCCTTCTGCCCGTCGTTCTCAACCTCTTCCTGCGTGATATATCCGGCGTTGCACTGTTCCTGAAGCACCAGGCGGAAGTTATGGTCGCGCGTGATTCGTTCGAGCCGCCCATTGTGCAGGTAGTAAATGCGGCTGTCTCCCGTGGAGACCCAGTATGCCTTGCCATCGCGGACGACTACCGCAATGGCAGTTGTGCCGCTGCGGAGCTTTCGGCCGGTCTGGTCGGTAATTGCCGAGACCTCGTCATCCGCCGCCGTGATGAGCTCCTTGAGCACCTGGCACACATCGTCGACCTTGCCCATCTGATAGAAGCCGTTATATACAAGCTCCGCGCACATGCGGCTGGCGATTTCTCCGCCCTCCATGCCGCCCATGCCGTCGCATACTATCGCGAGCATGCCGGAGTCCTTCACGGCCTCGCTGTTTGTGTCGGGCGTGAACAGGAAAAAGTCCTGCTGATATTTTCTGTCGCCTATTATGCTTTCCGCCGAGACTTTGATGTCTTCGGCTTTGTTTGTCTTTTTTATCTTGTTTGTATTATAGGCGGCTGCTTCCTTCTTTCCGCCGAGTGCGTATATTATTCCGGCGGCTATCAGGACAACTCCGACTGCGGCCAGTATGATGCCGGTAAGGCGTACTCCCGTCCCCTGAAGCGCAGCCGCCAAAACTATCCATTCTGTTCTCATCCTTCATTCCCCCGGTTTTTATTAATAACTATGTTCAGAATAACTTCTCCTCCCGAAAGCGCCGCCATACAGTCTTTGTACAGAACTGCGCTTCCTCCGCGAAGGTCTCGCCCGTCGCCGAGCATGACGCCGTTGCTGGACTTGTCGTAGATTGTCACCGTTCCCTGCGCGCTGTCAAACTTCACCGCGCAGTGCACACGGCTTATGACCGAGCTGTTCGACACGACCAAGTCGCACATATCCTCCTGCCGTCCGATAAGGTACTGTCTTCCCGGCTCCAGCTCAAGCCGTGCGCCCCGGTTCATTCCTTCGACTACCTCGACGCTGGCTTGCGGCCCCAGCCGTTTTGTCACAGCCGGGATGCCGAATTTTCCCTTGACGGCTTGCTTCAGCCTATCGATCAGGTTTGCCTTTGTCTCCATGAACTGCGTACCTTCGGCGTCCTGGAGATCCGTAGCCTTTTCCTGTTTTGCGTAGTCCGTAAAATCGGCGATAAACTCATCTGCCGTCCGGTAGCGCTTCTGGTAATCGAGCTCCATTGCGCGGGCAATCGTTGCCTCGATGCGCGGCTCGACTTCCGGCACATAGAACGAGATTGGCGTGACCGCCTCCCCGGACTTCCGCGCCGCGGCTTCCGGCGGAAGCTTGCCCGTCACCATGCGGTAGAACGTGCAGGCCAGCGCATATATGTCCGTCCATGGGCCGAGCTGCATCGTGCTGCCGGTGTACTGCTCCGGCGGCGTGAACCCCGGCTTAACCTGCACGGTCCGCGTCTCTCCGCTCTTGTTGAGGAAGCTTCTCGATGCGCCGAAGTCCACGAGCTTCACATCGCCCGACGGCTGCATAAGGATATTGGCCGGGCTTATATCGCTGTGTACGACACCCGCCGCGTGAACCTCGCTCAGCGCAAGCGCGATCTGGACTATGACGTGCTTTGCGTAGTTATACGGCACTCTGCCGCCGCATTTGGAAATAAACTCCTTGAGCGAATCTCCCCGTACATATTCCATAACTATGTACGAGGTGTTGTTCCCTCGGAAAAAGCCCTCTACGCCGGCTACCGATGGGCACTGGCCGAGTGAATACAGGGTCTTTGCCTCTTCATAGAAATGCTGAACGCTCTTGCTGAACGTTTCCTGGCTTCTATGCGGTATTACTCTCCCGTCCCCCGCTCTGTCGCAGAACTCCGACGGGAAGAACTCCTTCACGGCAACAAGCTGTCCGTTCGTGATATCCTTTGCGAGGTACGTTATGCCGAACCCGCCCGCACCGAGCATCCTGCCAAGATCGTATTTTCCCGAGAGCCGGTACATTATCGGCAGCGCCTTGCTTGCGCTTCTGCGCCGCTGCTCCGCTTCCTGATCAAGGCCGCACAGCGGGCATACGCGCTCCTGTCCGATTTCTCTGAAGCATCCGGCACATCTCATATTTCATCAGCCCCTTCCGTTGGGGCAGCAGTCTCTGCTGCCGGTTTATCAAAAGTTAACTGTAATCTGTGTTTTGCCTATCACGATCTTGTCGCCGTTCTGGAGCTGACGCGGCCTGTCTATCTTAATGCCGTTGACGAACGTTCCGTTGGTAGAGCCTGCGTCCGCAACAGTAAGCACTCCGCGTGTATAGCTGAGAGTCAGATGCAGGCCGGAGATCATGTCGTCGCTTATGGCAAAATCGCATCTCTTGCCGTTGCGGCCTATGTTGAAGCGATCGCCTACGGCTATGTCGGCCTTGCTCTTGAGTCCGTTCGGCAGCACCATCACGAGGCTCACCGGCAACAGTCCTGCGCGGTCCTCTGAGAACTTAATTCCTCTGAGTCCCTGCTCCGCAGCTCTTCTTCTGGCCTCTTCCTCCTCGCGCTGCTTGGCTTCCAGCCTTGCCTGTTCTTCCAGCCTTGCCTGCTCTTCCATGCGCTTTTTCTTCTTGTTGTTGACAATAATGATTGCCACAACTGCCGCGCAAATCACGACAGACGCGCAGGCTATTATCACTATGACGATGTTTATTCCGTCGACACTGAACTCATACTGCTCGGCGTCATCCTCAAGCTTGAGCCTGTTTGCCTCGTAGGACGTATCGGTGATGTTCTTGAACTCGATGCAGTAATCTCCGGCGGACAGAGCTTTCTCCATCGTCAGCACTGCGCTGTGCGACGTGCTGTTATAATCGACGGACGTGATGACCTGCTCCTTGCCGCTGCGCTTTTCGGTTATCGTGTAGTTTCCGGTCTCATCCGCGCCCTTTACGCTCTCCGAGAAAGTTATTGTGACCTCGGTGTTTTCATCGTCGTACTCGACTTCTTTTACCGTCGGGCTTTCATTGTCGGGTATGTTCTTTTTGATGTTTACGTATTTCTGGACAGTCTGCGAGCCCTGACCGTCACTGAAGGTTATCGTAAGCAGTCTTTCGCTCGGCTCGGGATCGTTGCTCTCGCCGCGCAGCTCCATCACATAGCAGCTGTTGAGCCAGCTTCTGAGCTGTTCCGTCACAGCCTTGCGGTTCGAACCGGTTACCACGACATTGTTGCCGCCGGTAGACTGCGCAAACTCTGCCATTTCATCCTGCCTGTCGCTGTAGGAATAGTTACACAGCGTATAGAGCGGCAGCCCTTCGGTGACAAGGGAGTTTAACAGCTCATCGCACACGACGGTCCCGTTGTCAAGGAAATCGCCGTTGTCGTACATCACAAGCACGCGACGGTCAAGCTCGCTGTTCTCCTCAAGCCCGGCAATTCTTATTGCCTCCTTGACAGCCGCAATCGCGTTCGCATTCCTTGCGGCCTGCTGAACGTTGGCGACGATCCTCTTTGCGGAATCGCGGCTCTCCGAGCCGTCGAGCTGCACGGTGAACTCATCCGTGTATGATATCAGGACAAACTTGTCGTTTTCCCCGAGATCGTCTATCCACGTTTTAAGTTCATCTTTTATGATATTCAGGTATTCATACCCGGTGCCGTTGGATGTTGCATTGAGCAGCACTATGTACAGGCAGCCCATATCCTTCGCATTCTTGAATGACTCGACAGTTAACTGCTCATCGCCGAGCGTTGCTTCGATGTTGACGCTGTCTTCATTCAATCCGTGTATGACGTCATAGTCCTCATCAATTGGGTACAGATACGCCTTTACCTCCGGCACCGTTGCACAGCACTGCTCCAGAATTGTAGCAGCCCATGCTCCGTCTGCAGACGCCGCAACGGGAACGCAGGCCATAACGACGATCAGCGCCAGCGTCAACGTAAAAAACCTTCTGAATGCTTTCATTCCCAATTCCGTCCTTCTTTGCAGAATCTGATAAGGCAGAGCTTCGTGCTGCCGCAGGAAATAACATCCCCGTCAGTGAGGTCGCACGGCGCATTCTGTGCATTTCCGTTTACCATGGTCAGCGTCGAGTCGCCGGGCAGCAGAACAAAACGGAAGGAGCGCGGGTCATAGATGATAGAGCAGTGTCTTTCGCGGGACAGCTGCGGGTCGTCCGGGATGCTCACATCCATATCCACGGAGCGTCCGATAAAGTTTCTTCCGGCAAGCAGCCTGTAATCGCGGCCGCGCTCGTTGCCTTCCACGCAGACAAGCCAGCCGACAACCGGCTCAAATTTTGTTTCCGGCATGACGGGAGGCAGAGTATTTTCTCCTGCGGCTGCCGTATTCTGCCCGTTACCGGACTTGCCCCAATCATATGACTGCGTTTTTTCTTCGTCTGCGCCTTCATCGTAAGACATTGTCTTGCCTTCATCGTCGTCCGTCGCGGAGCCTGAGCCGCCCGCAGGAGGGTACGAGAATGGAGGATTCATTGGCGGAACCGGGATTGTCCCTGTCGGCTCTATCCCCGTTGTGACCGTCTCTCCCGACTCATTGCAATAAGGGCAGACATCAAATTTTTCTCCGTCGTAAAAATGGCCTTTTGAGCATCTTGTAACTCTCATGTCGGTATCTCCTTTATATCATTTCGTTATATTGTTTCTATTGTTTCCGCCGCGGCTTCTCCGCAGTAAGGGCAAACTTTATTTCTGTTTCCGTCGAAATAATGTCCGTTTCCGCACTTTTGAACTTTCAGAGCCGCGCGGCCACTTACTTCAGGGGGGACAGGAGTGTAGCCATACACTCTATTATACTTACCGTCTTTTGTCACATCCCAAAATTCGACATGATACATTCCTCGATTGTCAGCGAGCTGAGGTTCCTCATCTTTTTTCCTTCCGCCAAGCTCCCAGAGTCCGCTGCAATATGGGCAGCTGTCGTATCTCTCTCCGTCGTAGAAATGGCCATTCTCGCAGCGCATTACCTTCATTTCGGCATTCTCCCGTCCGAAGTGTCATCGCCGTCAACACACATGACGGCAATGGCCGAAAGATTGTCCATCCTGTTGCCTTTCCCGTGCGCGTATATAAGCTTCTTCATCATGTCCAGCCATTCCTCGCTGCATGATGCACGCTTGAGAAAACGCTCCATGTCCTTTTCTTCTATCCATTCCCAGAACCCATCGGTGCAGAGCAGGAAAGCATCGCCGCGCTCGGGCTCCTCCAGCTTCAGACGCTGGTAGCGCGGGGTCTCCCATTCCGAGCCCATGACACGCAGCAGCTTGTTGCGGTCCGGATGATGCCGTATGTCGCGCTCTTTTATTTCTCCGATGTTCACCAGATACTGCGGTATCGAATGATCCGACGACCTGAGTAGCATCTTGTTCTTTCTGAACTGATAGATACGGCTGTCGCCGACATAGGCTGCGGCAGCTTGCTCGTTCTGTAGCAACAGGCAGCAGGCAGTCGTTTTCATTCCGCCCTGCTTGCCGAGCTCAACCTGCATTTGCATAAGCTCATCCTGCGCGTTCAGGAGGAGACTGCAGCAAAGCTCGTCAATATCCGCGCCCTCCGGAGCCTTTTCAAAGGCGGTCGTGACGCTGTCGCAGACGCATTTTGAAGCCACCTCTCCCGCATCATGTCCGCCGAGGCCGTCGCACAATATGGTGCAGATTCCGGCGTCTCCCGCTGTTACTGCAACGCAGTCCTCGTTGTTCTCCCGCTCACCGGGCTCGCTCAGGCTTTTAATATCCCATCGCATAGCTCCACCTCCGTTGTTCTGTCCTTATACGACCAGCTTTCTGATTGCCTCGTATAAATAACCTTTTAAGTCCTTATCGTTTATATAATCGTCAATTCCGCCGAACACCGTGTTGCCGCCGTTCCCGCCGAATATATATGACGGGCAGCTTGCACCCCATACCTTGGACGAGTAATACACGTTGCTGCCGTTATAGCCGTTCCCGGCATAGACATATGAGTACTCTCTGACTGCGTCTATCTTTCCGTAGGTGTCGTTATTGTACCAGCCTTCCGCTTCGCCGCTGCACACTATCCTGACCGCGCGGCCGACCTCTTCAAGGCTTTCCGGGTACAGTTCCTTCGGTATCGATTCCATAATATCCCAGTCTATATAATATGCGGTCTCGCCGCTGTCGTACTCATGTATCTCCCAGAGGACAATAATTTTACCGTCGGCACTGTTGCCGCAGCGCTTCAGCTCATCCTCGCTTATCTTGGTATGGTCATCGTCG
>CAZFCH010000049.1:0-11780 GCA_964517445.1 uncultured Oscillospiraceae bacterium
AAAACTGTTGCGAAACGGCGGGAAATGGATTATACTGTTAATCTGTATTATAATGTAATAAACTCAGGAGAGTTCTGATGAAAGAAAAATTCCGCCGCTGCTGGGCGCTGGTGCTTGTTTTCATAATCGTCACGGGAGTGTGCCTGCTGTTTGCCGAGCGCAAATCCGGCATGTTCATTGACGAGATATATGCCTACGGCCTGTCGAACAGCCACTATGCTCCGTTCCTGACCAATATAAAGGACGGGGAAATGGTCGGCAAGACATTCACCCGGCAGGAGCTTTTCGACTATGTCGCCGTGGGAGACGATGAGCGCTTCGATGTCGGTTCTGTCTACTATAATCAGGAGTGCGACGTTCATCCGCCGCTGCATTACTGGCTGCTGAATGCCGTCTGCTCTCTGTTCCCGAACACCTTCACCAAGTGGACGGGGCTTGCACTCAACTATGTGCTGTATATGCTCGCGATATTCGTGCTGTATAAGACCGTGCGCAGGCTCGGCTGGAGCGCCGGCAACGGCACCGCCGCGGCTGTGCTCTACGGGCTGAGCGTGATAGGCCTGTCGACCTTCGTGATGATACGCATGTACATGCTGCTGACACTCCTCACGGTTGTGCTGATGTATCTGATCGTGTGCATGATGCAGGAGTTCAAACCGAAGTACTGCATACTTATCGGCTTTACGCTGCTGGCGGGGCTCATAACGCAGTATTATTTCGTGTTCTACGCTTTCTTCCTCTGCGCGGCGTATGTGATATACGCGCTTATAAAGAAAGAATACAAGGCGCTGGCATGGTTTGTACCCTGCGCACTCGTCGGGGCGCTGAGTCTGCTGTTCGTGTTCCCGGCGTGCATGGATCATCTTTTCGCGGACAACATCGTCTCCGGCGGGAACGCGATGGAGAACCTTCTCAACTTCGCGCAGTACCCCGTCAGGCTCAAGACCTTTGTGGGCTTCGTGACGCACGGGCTCAAGGCGGCGATAATCATTGCGCTGCTGGCGGTCGTCGCGCTTATTGTGTACTTCAAAAAGTTCAAGGCGGCGGCGAAGGACAGACAGTTCGACCTGCGGGCGCTGGTGTTAATAATACCGGCGTTTATCGTGCTTGTAATCGTCGCGCTCATATCCCCGGTGGACGAGCCGCGGTATATATATAATCTCATCCCGGCTTTCGTGCTGACTGCGTGCCTGATGCTGCATCTGCTGGAGCAGACGCTCGGCAGCTTCGAGCGGGAGAAGCTTATCAAGACGGCGGTGCTGCTCGGCATAATGGCGCTGGCACTGTGGCAGGCGCGCTGCGCACCTCCGGATTATCTCTACCCGGAGTATGCGGAATATGACGCGATAGTTGCGGAACATTCGGACGATAAATGCGTCTACTTTTCCGACAACAGATTCGAGGCCATCACGCAGGATCTGCTTCAGCTTATGGCCTTTGATGATTTCTATGTGAGCGATGATACCGAGCTCACCGGAGCGCTCGACTATGTCGACGGCGCGGATGAGTTCGTCGCCTACGTGGATATAAGCGTGTTCTGGTCAAGCGGCTATGACCCCGACAAAATTATCTCCGCGCTCGCAGAAGCCTCCGATTATGACAAGGCGGAGCTGCTGTACCAGAACGGCCTGAGCGCGACATATCTGATTTCCAAGTGAGGTGCAAAAAATGCTTTCCGTGATACTGCCTTCCTATAATGAGGAAAAAATGATCGCCAAGGCGACAGCGCGCATGGCGGAAATTCTCCAGCCGGAGAAGATCGACTACGAGCTGCTGTTCATTGACGACGGCTCCCGTGACAGCACATGGGCGCAGATAAACGAGGCCGCCGCGAGGGACAGCCATGTTGTCGGCGTACACTTCAGCCGCAACTTCGGCAAGGAGGCCGCAATGTTTGCCGGGCTCGAACAGGCGAAGGGCGACTGCTGCGTCGTCATCGACTGCGACCTGCAGCATCCGCCGGAGAAAATAATTGAGATGTACCGGCTCTGGGAGCAGGGCTACGAGGTCGTCGAGGGCATCAAAGAGGACCGCGGCGAGGAGAGCGGACTGCATAAGTTCGCAGCCAACAGCTTCTACGGGCTTATCAGCAAGGCCACGGGGATGGACATGTCCTCCTCGTCGGACTTCAAGCTCCTCGACCGCAAGGTCGTCGACACGCTCAACAGTCTGCCTGAGCGCAACGTGTTCTTCCGCGCGCTTTCGTTCTGGGTCGGGTATAAAAAGACCAGCGTCAGCTACTGCGTGCAGGAACGCACGGAGGGCGTGAGCAAGTGGTCGACAAAGTCGCTTATTAAATATGCGCTGACGAACATCAGTTCCTTCTCTTCCGCGCCGCTGCACATTGTCACGGTGCTCGGCTGCGTCATGCTGGCGGTGGCGGTCGTGCTCGGGATTGTTGCGCTGGTGCAGAAAATATCCGGCGTCGCCCTCGGCGGGTTTACGACGGTCATTCTCCTGCTGCTGTTCTCGGCGAGCATAATTATGATAAGCCTCGGCATAATCGGGTACTACATCGCCCGCATCTATGACGAGATTAAGGGCAGGCCGAGATATATCATTTCCCGTATCTGCGGCAGGGAGGACAAATAAGATGATCGAGAAGATAAAGGCGCTGTGCGTTAAATACCGCGAGTTCATAGTGTATTTCATCGTGGGCTGCCTTACGACGCTTGTCGCCGCCGCCGCACGCTTTGGCTTCAACTTCCTGTTTTTCGGCGGGACGCTGTATCCGACATTCACGCAGAACACTGTCCTTGCAATAGTCGACTGGGTCGCGGGTGTCGCCTTTGCCTACCCCACGAACCGCAAATGGGTCTTCCGGAGCAAGAACCCGGACATCCTCGCCGAGGCAAGCGGCTTCATCGCCTCGCGCCTTGCGACGCTCGGGATGGACTGGGCGGTCACGCAGCTGCTCGGCACGGTGCTGGGCATAAACGTATATGTGACATGGTTCATAAAGTCCGTGCTCGTGTTCCTCGGAAACTACATCCTCAGCAAGCTCTTTGTTTTCAAAAAGAAAAAAGAAGAATGAAAATGCAGGCCGCGCCCATCCGGGCGCGGCTTAGCTTTTTCCCGGATTAAATGCCGCTCCTTTCTTCTTGTACTCGGGAAGCAAATGTGGTATTTTATTAGAGATATTTATTTCTCTTTGAAAGGAAGATCATCCTTGAAAATTGTTGTTTTAGGCGGCGGAATAAGCACCGAGCGCGAGGTCGCTCTCGTCACGAGCACATCCGTGTGCAAAGCTCTGCGCAGCCTCGGCCACAAGGCCATATTCGTCGATATGTTCATGGGACTTGAAAATTATGACGGCGCACTTGAGGACGCGTTCGATGTCCCCGACGGCTTCTGCGGCAGCGTCGCCGTTGAAAGAATCGCGCCTGACCTTGAAGCGGTCAAGGCGTCCCGCAAGCTCAAGAGCCCGAGCCGTCTCGGCAAGAACGTGCTTGAGATATGCTCTCTTGCAGACTGCGTCTTTCTCGGCCTGCACGGTGCTGACGGCGAGGACGGCAAGATTCAGGCTGCGCTCGACCTGCTCGGCGTTCCCTATACCGGCTCCGGCCCGCTCAGCAGCGCGATGGCTATGGATAAGGCTGTTGCCAAGCGCGTCATGGACAGCTACGGCATCCGCACCGCACCGTGGCGCGAGGTCGTCTACGGCGAGGACGACATTCCCGGCCTGCTCGATACGCTCCCGCTGCCCTGCGCGGTGAAGGTTGTGAACGGCGGCTCGTCCATCGGCGTGGAGCTGCCCGACACGCGCGAGGAGCTGGAGGCGGCTCTGCGCAATATTCTCAGGTACGGCAACCGCATCGTTGTTGAGGAGAAGATACACGGAACCGAGGTCACGGTGCCCGTTCTCGGCAGCCGCTGCCTCAGCCCTATCGAGATCGTCCCGCCTGAGGGATCGACCTTTGACTATGTCGCAAAGTATCAGAGCGGCGACGAGGGCGCGCGGGAAATCTGCCCGGCCCGCATAAGCGAGAAGGACAGACAGACCGTCTGCGAAGCGGCGCTGAAGTTCCACAGTGCTCTTGGACTCTCGGTATATTCCCGCACCGATTTCATCATCGACAGCGAGGGGCGCGCATGGTGCCTGGAGGTCAACACTCTCCCGGGAATGACGCCGAACAGTCTCATTCCCAAGGCCGCAAAGCTTGAGGGAATTGAATATCCGCAGCTGTGTGAGGAGATAATACGGCTGTCGCTCGAGTGCGAAAGTAAAAAATAATTGAAAAGCTGCAATTCTTAATCGGTGTTAACATTTTCTTGATGTTTTACATGCGCGCTGTGATAAAATACTCTCTTGAAAAAAGATAAACAAAGCTGCAAAAGGGCTTGTCGTAAATCATCGAAGGTGGACTATGAGAGAAAAAATGGCGCGCTTCATGGCCGGGCGCAATGGCAACGACCAGTTAAATCGTTTTCTGCTGCTCGTCGATATTATACTGCTGCTGATCGCGGCAATTTTCAGAGACGGGATAGGCAAATATGTATATCCGTTTGTATTCCTGCTGCTGGCGTATGCATACTTCCGCATGCTTTCACGCAACGTTTACAAGCGCCGCGAGGAAAACGGGAAATATATCCGGGCAAAATATAAAGTCTCCGCCGCGCTCAGGGTGCGGCACGAGCGCTGGGTGCAGCGCAAGGATTATAAGTTCTTCACCTGCCCCAACTGCAAGACGGCTCTGCGTGTTCCGAGAGGGCACGGCAAGGTCAATATAGTCTGCCGCAAGTGCGGCACGTCGTTCACGGGGAAGACCTGATATGTTCGGGTATCTTGTCGCAGCATCAGAGCTGCTTGAAGAGGAACAGCAGCAGCGCTATAAGGAGTGCTACTGCGGGCTGTGCCGCAGCCTTGACCGCTGTTTCGGCTCCGCCGCAAGGCTCACGCTGGATTACGATCTGACCTTTCTCGTGCTGCTGCTCTCTTCGCTATATGAACCGGAGGAAGAGCACGGCGAGAGCGTCTGCCCGCGCCACCCGGCAAAACGGCAGCAGTGGATGACAAACGAGATGAGCGACTATGCGGCGAATATGAATGTCGCACTGGCTTATCTCAAATGCATGGACGATTGGCATGACGACCACAATCTCACGGCCTATGCCGAGGCAAGGACGCTCAAGCGCTGGTACGAGGAGATATCCGAGCGCTATCCGCGGCAGTGCGAGGCTATGCGCAGCTCTATCGAAAAGCTCTGCGAGATAGAAAAATCCGGGCAATGCGAGCCCGATGCCGCAGCCGACACCTTCGGCGAGCTGATGGAGCAGATCTTTATCTATAAGGACGACCGCTGGTCAGAAACGCTCGGCAGGATGGCTCACGCGCTGGGGCGCTTTATATACCTCTGCGACGCGATTATCGACCTTGAGGACGACGCATCTTCCGGCAGCTATAATCCGTTCAAGGACTACGCCGGGCGGGACGATAACGAGCAGCGCTTCAGGGATATACTGAAAATGCAGCTCGGTGAATGCGTGTTCTATTTTGATAAGCTGCCGCTGGTTCAGGATGCGGAACTGATGCAAAACATACTGTGTGTAGGGCTGTGGGCACAATTCAATAAGAAATACAGCAGAAAGGACCTGTAAATGTATCAGGATCCATACAAGGTTCTGGGCGTCTCACCCGACGCATCGGACGAAGAAATAAAAAAAGCATACCGCGAGCTCACAAAGAAGTACCACCCCGACCTCAATCCCGGTGACGAAGAGGCCGCGCGGAAGATGAACGACATCAACACCGCCTACGACCAGATAAAGAACGGCACCGCCAAGGCCGGCGCTTATGGCCAGCAGGGAGGTAACGGCTACGGCGGGGCTCAGTACGGTCAATATGAGCAGTACGGCTGGAACCCGTGGACAAGCTGGGGCGATTTCACCGGCTGGTCGAATGCGCAGCAGAACCGTCAGACCGAACGCAGCGAGTACACTGCAGCGAAAAATTACATCCGCAACGGCATGTACCGCGAAGCGCTCAACGCGCTCTCCGGAGTCCCGATGTCGGAGCGCGACGGCAAGTGGTATTACCTTTCCGCCGGGGCGAACATGTATATGGGCAACAAGGTCACGGCGCTGGAGCACGCCAAGCGTGCGGTAGAAATAGAGCCGGGCAACGAGGAGTACCGCCGCCTGCTCGAACAGCTGCAAAGCGGACGCGATTTTTATGACAGCTATTCCACCAGCTACGGCCACCGCGCAAATCTCAGCCCGCTGTGGCTGGCGATCTGCGGCGCTCAGCTGCTGTGCGGTCAGGCCTGCGGCTGCCCGATGATCTACTGCTTCTGAATATTTAATATTATTAAATTATACCGCCGCTCAGATTCTGAGCGACGGTATTTTTATCGGGAAAATTAAGATTTACGCATATTGACAGAGACACAGGGGAGTGGTATATATTAACTGTATTAAGCAGATTAGTACAGTTAGCACAGGAGGAATGTGAATGATACAGCTGAATTACCGCGATTCGCGGCCGATATATGAGCAGGTCAAGGACGGCCTGCGTCAGCTTATCATAAACGGCGTGCTCACCGAGGGCAGCAGACTGCCTTCGGTAAGGGAGCTTGCCGTCAGCCTGACGATAAACCCGAACACGATTCAGCGCGCCTACCGGGAGCTTGAAGCGGAGGGTTACATCGTTTCCGTACCCGGCAAGGGCAGCTATGTCAGCTGCGAAAATGACGCTGCCGGAGCACGAAAAGCGGAGCTTGCAGAGAAGCTTTCGGCGCTTGCGGCGGAGCTGCACAGACTCGGTGTGAGCGATGAGGAAATGCGCGCCATGATACAAGGAGGACAGACAGATGATAGAAGTCAGATCCCTGCGGAAGAGCTTTGACGGCTTCGCCGCACTTGACGGGCTGGACATATCCGTGCCGGACGGCGCGGTCTACGGTCTTGTCGGGCCGAACGGTGCGGGCAAGTCGACGCTGATACGCCACATGGCCGGCATACTCCGGCAGGACGAGGGCGAGATACTGTATGACGGCGAGGCGGTGTTTGAAAACCCCGAGGTCAAAGCACACATAGCATATATTCCGGACGAAGTGTTCTACTACCCCGGCGCATCGGTAAAGGACATGATGCTGCTGTACCGGAGCATGTACCCCGACTTCAGCGAGGAGCGCTTCAACAAGCTTGCCCCGGCCTTCGGCATAGCACCGGAGCGGGCGTTCAACCGGCTCTCAAAGGGAATGCAGAAGCAGGCGGCGTTCTGGCTGGCACTGTCGCTCTGCCCGAAGTATATGCTGCTCGATGAGCCGCTCGACGGGCTTGACCCGGTGATGCGGCGGCAGGTAATGAAGCTGCTGCTCGCGGATGTTGCCGAGCGCGGGACGACGGTGCTCGTCTCCTCACACAACCTGCGTGAACTTGAGGACGTGTGCGACCACGTCGGCATAATGAACAAGGGCAAGATGCTTCTGCAGCGTCCGCTGAGTGAGCTTCAGGACAGCACCGTCAAGGTGCAGCTCGCACTGCCGGACGACAGAGAGCTGCCGGACGGACTTGAGATACTGCACAAGAGCGTCACCGGGCGGCTGTATCAGTTAATCCTGCGCGGAACGGCGGAGGAAGTGACGAACGTTCTGGACGCGGCACAGCCGTTTTTTATAGATGTGCTGCCGCTGACGCTGGAGGAGATATTTATTTATGAGCTGGGAGGCGCTGACAGTGAAATCAAAGATATCATTCTTTAATAAGCCGCTTGCGCTGAGTCTGCTCAGGCGCTTCTGGCCGCTGTGGACGACGTATTTCGCGGCGATGATATTCTCATTCCCGGTGAATCTGCTCGGTAAGCTGCACTCCAGACTCAACACCAGCCTGCCCGAAATATACGGCGTGAACCGCAATGTTCTCGAAACATGCACGCTCGAGTTCATAATCACGTTCGCTTTTGCCGTGTTCATCGCGATGGCGGTGTTTAATTATCTGCACGATACGCGCACCTGCGGCCTGATGAACTCGCTGCCGCTGCGCCGGGAAACAGCGTACTGCACGGCCTTTATTACGGGGCTTGTGCCGATGCTTGCAGCAAATCTGCTCGCATGGGCGGCAGCTTGGATCATCCTTGCAGGCACGCCGAACGTCATCGCAGAATATATGTTTATACGGCTTGCAGGGTCGCTCATGTGCAGCACGGCATTCTTCGGCCTTGCCGCATTCTGCGCTGCGCTGACGGGAAACATTCTGGTGCTCCCGGTGCTCTACGGCGTCATGAATATTGCGGCGGTGCTGCTTGAGGGTGTGGTGGAAGCACTGCTGTCCGTGCTGGTGTATGGCTACGCTTACGACGGCGCAGTTCTCGATTTTCTCTCGCCGGTCACGAGGCTTTTCCTCAACTGCGGGGTCGACAGCACGCCGATACAGGGGGCGGCAGACGGCGCCTATACATATTCCGTCCCATGGCTCGGCTATCTTGCAGGTTTCTGCATTGCGGGAATCGTGCTTGCAGGACTGGGACTTCTTATAGTCCGCCGCCGGCGCATGGAGCTTGCGGGAGACGTTGTTGCCGTGGGCTGGCTCAGACCCGCATTCAAATACTGCATGGCCGTCGGCGGGGCGCTGATCTTTGCCTGCGCCGTGTACTACTGTTTCTTTGACAACATACTCTACGGCGTACCGGCGGCGATACTTGTGATAGCGATGCTGCCGGTTGGGGCGCTCATTGGCTGGTTCGGTTCGGAGATGCTGATGCAGAAAACACTGCAGGTATTCTCCAAAGGCTGGAAGCAGTACGCCGCAGTGTGCTGCATACTCATGGCGCTTGCGCTGTGCGCGGAGCTTGACGTCATGGGCTACGAAAATTACATCCCGCCGCTTGACGAGATAGATTACGTGGAAGTCACCAATGAAAACAGCGGACATTTGAGTCAGCCGGAGACGCTGGAGCTTTACCGCCAGCTGCACCGAAAGCTCATCGAAGAGAAGAACCTGCTGAACAGCAGCGACGGCAATTACGATATCGAGGCGCTCAATTACTACCTCAAGGACGGCACGCATGTATGCCGCCTGTACCGGCTGCCATATAGCGACGATGCGCAGAGTGTGTCAGACACGGCGATGGGGGCGCTTGACAGGCTGCTCAACTGCCCGGAGATTATCGCGCAGCGCATTTACCCGGGCATCCCGGTCACGGAGGAGAGCATAAGCGCGGCATATCTGTGCGTCGAGAATATCGAGGATAACGGCAATTACATTAGCGACACCGTCCGCCTGTCTCCGTCGCAGGCTTACGAGCTGTACACGGAGTGCATCATCCCCGACGCAGAGGACGGGACGATAGGCCTGCGCTTTGCGTCCGACACTGAGGAGACGCGCCTGCGCTCGACGAATGTGTGGATACTCATAGAGCTGGCGGAATATGCCGGGCACAATGCAAGCGCATACAGCGACTATACATATGACGATATATACATTGAGCTGTTCACGGACTCGGCGCGTACATATAAGTGGATAACCGACAACACCACCGTCGAGCCGATAGACGGATACCTCAATATAATCCACGGGAAATACTGATGCTTTTGCCGGGGAGTGCGACTGCCGCATTCCCCGGCAATCGCTTTAATAGCACGGGTTCATACATTGTATTCATCTTGTTTAAAAATTCTTGGAACTTTGTTCATTACAACGTCATAAATGCCCTGTATAGTAAGGCACGTAAACAAGAGAAGTACACAGCATGTACCTTTCCAAAAGAAGATAAGAAGGTTTCAATCATGTATTATCCGTATGATGATGAACATCCGGAGCAAGCAAATCCGGAAAGCACAAATTCAACCCCTCAGGCCGATACGACCGACAGAGTCAACGGCGAATATCATTACAAAAACGGATATACCCAAAAGATTTATTCCGATGCGCACTATGTCCGTGAGGATGAAAGCACCGTTCCTCCCAAATACTACACGCCCCCAGAGAAGCCCGTCAAGGAAGCCAAAGAGCCGAAGGCTCACGGCTCCGGCAGCGGTTGGGTAAAAATAATCTGCGTCGCGCTTATATGCGCACTGCTCGGCGGCTTCGTCGGCGGCGCGATAATGAGCAGCAAATACTCCAGCAGGATGGATCAGCTTGAAAGCCAGATAGCCGAGCTGAACGAGGAAGAAGACAAGCTGGTTGTCAGCAGCAGTACCGGCAGCAGCGACAGCACCACTGCAGTGAGCAGCACTGACGGCACAATGTCAGCGTCGAGCATATATGACCTTGCGTGCCAGCAGGTCGTCGGTATCTCGAGCGAGATTACTTACAACAACTACTTCGGCATGACAAGCTCCGCCGCAGTCAGCGGCTCCGGCTTCATAATCTCGTCCGACGGCTACATTATCACAAACTACCACGTGATAGAGGAGGCCTACGAAGGCAATTTTGACATCAATGTCATGACCCATGACGGCACCAAATACATCGCGACCGTCGTCGGCACCGAACAGGACAACGACATCGCGGTTTTGAAGATAGATGCTGAAGGACTCAATCCTGTCACTTTCGGTGACAGTGACGAGCTTGCCGTGGGCGACACAGTGTACGCCGTAGGCAATCCCCTCGGCGAGCTTGAGTTCTCCATGAGCACCGGCCATGTCAGCGCCAAGGACAGAGCCATCACCACCGAGGAAAGCACCACTCCGATAAACGTGTTCCAGATCGACGCGGCAGTCAACTCCGGCAACTCCGGCGGCCCCGTGTATAACGATCAGGGCCAGGTAGTCGGCATTGTCAACGCCAAGTACAGCGCCACCGGCGTCGAGGGCATAGGCTTCGCGATACCCGCGAATGACGCGGTCTCCATCGCAAATGACCTTATCACCAAGGGTTACGTCACCGGCAAGGCCTATATGGGCGTCGAGATAGACACCCGCTACAGCTCCATGTACAGCCAGTACTATGATATGCCTGTCGGCGCATATGTCGGCGGGGTCACGAGCGGCAGCTGCGCGGAGACGGCCGGCATCGAAAAGGGCGATATAATCACCAAGCTTGACGGCGAAGAAATCACCAGCTACACTGATCTCAAGAGCGCCATCAGCAACCACTCCGCAGGCGATACCGTTGAGGTTGAGCTTTACAGAGCCGGCGAGAGCCGCACCGTGAGCCTTACCTTCGATGAGAAGGGCCCCGACACCAGCACGCAGACCAGCGGAAAATAATTAATTTGCTATTACTCTACTCCTATAAATCCTCTCTTTTCTCCCAAAACGGAGAGCCCTACACGAAAGTGTAGGGCTCTTTGTTTTTTGACTTAATTTCGCCGGGTTGTCAGGACATCTGCCGAATATGATATCAGGTTACTTCTTAATCTCCGGCAGGGATGCGGCGGCGGCGGACTGACCGACGCGGCGGAACTTCTCATCCGGCAGGGCGAGGTGTATTATCTCCGCAAGCTCACTGTACTCATCACGCAGGACGCGTTCGCACTCGCTGATGATAAGCTCGCCACCGCGCCCGGACATCACACGCCCGAGCAGCAGCACATGGCGGAAGTGATACATGTCGTGGTAGAGCGCGAGAGAGTGCGCCAGGTACACGCCGAGGCTGCGGTAGATTGCGGCGGCGCGCTCGTCGCCGTCGTTCATCAGCGCCTGCACGACCTTGAGCTTTTCTGCCGGGGAGAGAGCACTGTCAAGCTCGATGCCTGCCGCCGGGGAGAGCTTTATGACGCCGTCCTGCGAGAAGTATTTCACGCCGCAGCCGATGTCAAGCGACCATTCGTCCTGCATCGCGCCGGGGTTTGCGTCCACGGGGATGAATGCCAGCTCGTTGAGCCAGCCGGTGATATA
>CAZFCH010000050.1:0-11258 GCA_964517445.1 uncultured Oscillospiraceae bacterium
CCGCAAATTCATGGCTCATTTGGCATCGGCGCTGCACACTGTGTCACGGACTGTCAGTGCTGCGCAAGGAGGTTCTGCATGAAAAAATTATACGGGAATTTAAAAATGAGCTGGCTGACCGTTATACTTTTCGCCGCGGCGGCAGGCGTTTACACCGGCATTGTCATGATGATAGATGCTCTGGCCGGAACCTCGTTTCAGGACATCGGCACATTCTACGAATGGTGGGTCATTTTCGCCGTTATAGTCGTTGTCAACTGCAATAAAAGTTGGGAGGCCGCGCTCAAGTGCTTCTTGTTCTTTCTGGTAAGCCAGCCGCTCATATACGCCGTTCAGATACTGTTCGGACGGTTCACCGCAAGCATGGCATGGCTCTATTATAGAATCACCTGGCTTCCGGTAACCTTCCTCACCCTGCCCGGCGGATTTATAGCATATTACTGCAAAAAGCAGAACCTGCTCGGCGCCGTCATTCTCGGCCTCGGCAACACCATGCAGGCAGTCATGGGTGTGTCTTACTTCTGCAAGGTGTTTACCAGCTTCCCGAATCACCTTCTGAGCGGCATTGTCTGCTTTGCGTCGATATTTATTATGAGCTTTTATATTCAAAAGAAAAAGAAATACCGTCTCGTGTCCATCCTGCTTGCATTCGTGCTTACGGCCGTAATTGCTGTATTCGCGATACTGAGCGGGCTGAGCTTCGGCTGATGCGGACACGATACCTGAAAACAAAGGAGAAGGAAAAATGAAAAAGTTTATCTCGGCACTTATCATATGCATGCTGCTGTTCAGCCTGACGGGCTGCCAGAGCGGCACTCAGCAGACAGAATCTACGGCAACGCCGGCTGCAGCAAGCTTAGAGACGGTCTCGGTCGACGGCATGGAAATGGATTATGCCGTGTTCGGCAGCGGGGAGAAGAGCTTTATTATCCTGCCGGGACTGTCAGTGCACAGTGTGATGGGCTCGGCTGAGGCAATCGCGGCAGCCTATGCGGATTTCACGGATGATTACACCGTGTATGTTTTCGAGAGAGCCAAGACGCTTAATGACGGCTGCACAATACGCGATATGGCGGACGACACCGCGGCGGCAATGGCAGCATTAGGCATTGAAAACGCCGATATATTCGGCGCATCGCAGGGCGGCATGATTGCTCTTTGCCTTGCGATTGACCATCCCGAGCTTGTTCACAAGATGGTACTCGGCTCCACTCTCGCAAAGCCGAATGACACCTTTAAGGCGGTCGCCGATGAATGGATAGAGCTTGCCGAAAGCCGCGACGAAACGGCGCTTCTTGAAAGCTTTGCCGACAAGGTCTACTCGGAGGCAACGCTGGAGGCTTACCGTGACAGCATAATTTCGTCGAACGCCGGTATCACCGAGGAGGAGTACGAGCGCTTTATCATTCAGGCAAAGGCCTGCGAAAGCTTTGACTGCTACGACGAGCTGTCGGCAGTCAAATGCGCTGTGCTTGTGCTCGGTTCAGAGGGCGACAAGGTCGTGACGGCAGAGGCATCGGAGCAGATTGCCGAGGCGCTCGGCTGCAGCATTTACCTTTATGATGGCAGCTACGGTCACGCCGTGTACGACGAGGCCGCCGACTATAAGCAGCGCTGCCTTGACTTCTTTGCGGAGGCGTGAGCTTCACTTTTGCCGTGAAATTACGCCCGACACAGGTGCCGAGCGGGAAAGAGAGAGAGTTAAATGAATTCACTGATTCTGGCAGATGAGATAGATATCCGCAGCATGGACGGGTTCCGGATAGGAAACGCGCAGAATGCCGAGGCAAAAACCGGAGTTACGGTCATCGTCTTCGACAGGAAAGCGAGAGTCGGCATAGACGTCAGCGGCGGCGGCCCTGCCGCGATTGAAACGCACCTTGCCGACCCCACGACGGCGGACACTCCGGTCAATGCGATTATGCTTGCCGGCGGCTCGGCCTACGGACTTGCGGCTGCAAGCGGCATCATGCGTTACTTTGAGGAGCACGGCATCGGTTATGACACACGCTTTGCCCTTGTTCCGCTTGTGTGCGGCTCATGCATATACGACCTGTGCAACGGCTCTGCCTCTGTCAGGCCAGACGGCGCGATGGGCTATGCGGCATGCCTTGATGCTGAGAAGAACGCCCCCAAAAGCGGCAACTACGGAGCGGGCTGCGGCGCAAGCGTCGGAAAGATATGCGGCATGGGGCGCGCTTCAAATTCCGGCTTGGGCATGTATGCGGCAAAGCTTGGCGAACTTGAAATGGCCGCAGTCGTTGCAGTGAACGCTCTCGGCGATGTCTACGACCCGGCAACCGGCAAGGAGCTTGCCGGGCTGAGAAGTCCCGACAGGAAAGAGCTTGTCGACTCCCGCACAGAACTTTATAAGATATGCAAAAAGACCGACATGTTTACCGGCAACACGACCATAGGTGCAGTCATCACAAACGGAGCCTTTACCAAGGCGGAGATGAGCAAAATCGCATCTATGACACGCAACGCTTATGCCCGATGCATTAACCCCGTAGGCACCATGGCTGACGGAGACACAATCTATGCGGCGACGATAGGCGATGTCTGTGCCGATATAAACGTCGCGGGAACACTTGCCGCGGAGGTCATGGAAAAAGCCATCCTCAATGCGATAAGCGCGGCGGGGACACAACTCTGATACTGAAAACGGCACCTGCCCCCCACCCGAGCACGGGAGGGCAGGTGCTTTTTTGCCCTGAATGCAGCGTTTGGATTGAACCGGGCGCAAAAATGCAGGCCGGATTAAAAACATAACATTGCACATCTCGGGTTTTGCTGATATACTAACATAGAATGTACATCATCTTCGGCAGCATCGGGGACGAGTCTTATCCATGTCCGGCGGGCAGCTAAAGGAGACAGGATCTCAGTGAAAATAAAAATGACAAAGAACCGGTCGGCACTGTTTGTGTTCGTCGTGAATATGCTGCTGTTTATTCTGCTTACGGCGCCCTTCAAGCTTTGGGCTGCAGCGTCCGAGATTACGCAGATGCGCCCCACGGCGGCGCTCACGCCGGTGCTCGGCATGATCTTCGGCTGGTCGGCGGCGCTCGGCTGTGCTGCGGGCAACTTTATCTGCGACCTGAGTGCAGGCTATGAGGTGCTGTATGCGGCGCTCAACAGTCTTTTACAGATACTCTACGCCATGTGCGCATATTTCTTTTGGAAGAAAATCAATCGAGAGCGCGGCGGCAGGGAATTTCGGCTCAACAGCGTATCAAGGATACTGAAGTTCTGTCTGCTGCTGGGGCTGAATGCGCTTTTGACTGTGCTCTTTACGAGTGTCCTCAACCATGCGTACGATGTTGCGGATATTGTTTCGCTCGATAATCTTTATCTTCTAATAAACAGCTTTGATGCCGGACTTCTTTTCGGCACTCCGCTTCTGATATTGGGAAGCCTTCTCCAGATGTATCTGGACAACCTGCGGAATGGCGGGGATACGAAGATTGTGAGCTTCTCGATGAACGAGCGGATGATACTCAACACGCTCGTTACCGGCATCTGCATCTGCGTGCTGGTGGGCACGATCGTCTATCTGTCCGACAGATACGGGTCGGGTAATATCAGCGTTCTGGGCAAGATATATATTTTTGAAACGCTCGCGATGAACATCTATTTTGCGCTTTCCGTCGGCTTTATGCACTTTACGGAAAGAAGAATTTCGCGTCCGATCGAAGAGCTTGCAAAGATCGCCGGAAGTTATTACTCCGGGCAGTCGACAGATCAGCAGCGCAGCAAGATGCTTAAGGACTGCGAAGCCTATGCAGAAGATTCGACAGAGGTTGGCGAGCTGGCGCGCTCATACATGTCTATGATTCGTGACCTAGGGAGCTATGTTGACAATCTCCAGAATATCATGGCGGAAAAAGAGCGCATAAAAGCCGAGCTCAAGCTTGCGGCGGACATTCAGACACACATGCTGCCGTGCATCTTTCCGCCCTTTCCCGAGCACTGCGAGTTTGATCTTTACGCAGTCATGCATCCGGCCAAAGAGGTCGGCGGCGATTTCTACGACTTTTTCATAATAGGAGAGGACAAGCTCGCACTCGTCATTGCAGATGTATCCGGCAAGGGAGTTCCCGCCGCTTTGTTCATGGTCATCGCAAAAACTCTCATCAAAAATTATGCCCAAACCGGAATGGCTCCGGCCGAGGTCTTTACTACCGTCAACAGGCTTTTGTGCGACGGCAACGATGCGGGGCTTTTTGTGACGGCGTGGATGGGCGTTCTCGATATAAACAGCGGAGAGCTGACATATGTAAACGCCGGGCACAATCCCCCGCTGCTCAAAAGAGCGGACGGGCAGTTTGAGTATCTGCGCAAAAGAGGCGGCTTCGTTTTGGCCGGCATGGACGACACAAAATACCGCCAGGAAACCCTGCCCCTCACCCCCGGCGACAGGCTGTTTCTTTACACAGACGGCGTTACCGAGACGACTGGCCCCGATCACCAGCTCTACGGGGAGACTCGGCTTAGAGACTTTCTGAGCGCCCATTCCTCGGACGAAACGGAAAAACTTCTCAACGATGTTCTCGGCGAGCTCCAGACCTACTCCGGCGGGGAGTCTCAGTTTGATGATATAACCATGCTCCTCATGGACTACAAAGGTGCACCGGCCGAGGCAAAGCGCAGCTTTGAGGCAAAGGTCGAGAACATTCCGCAATTGCTCGACTTTGTCGAGGGCGAGCTTGAGCGCGCAGGCTGCTCGCCAAAGCTGCAAGCACCGCTCTGTGTGGCGATAGAGGAGCTCTTCACAAACATTGCGCACTACGCCTACCCGGACGGCAGCGGAAGCGCAACGATCTGCATCAAAATAGATGACGACACGGATACTGCCACCTTCACCGTTTCGGACAAGGGCATCGCTTTTGACCCTCTGGCGAAGGAACCGCCTGATATCACGCTTCCTGCCGAGGAGCGCGAGATCGGAGGCCTCGGTATTTTTATCGTAAAAAAGACGATGGACACGCTTGAATATACCCGTGAAAACGGTGAGAACAAGCTTACAATGACGAAGCGGCTGGAAAGGAAAACCGACAAATGACGATTAGCTCCCAACAGAAAGGCTCGACCGCAACCATATATATCGGTGGGAGGCTTGACACCGTCACCGCGCCGGAGTTTGAAAAGGCGATTTCTGCGCTTTCCCCTGAGGTCACCGCTCTGACCATAGACATGACGGAACTGTCGTATATCTCCTCGGCGGGGCTTCGCGTTCTGCTCGGCGCGCAGAAGAAAATGAATAAGATCGGCTCGATGAAGCTTTGCGGCGTATGCGAAGCTGTGCTTGGCGTGCTGGAAATGACAGGCTTCGCCGATTTCATGGTAATTGAATGACGGAACGGGCGCCGGCAGGTCGATATCCCGTATTTCCTCATGGTATTGCCGCAGCTCCGCTGAGAGCATACGGGATTTTTCCGACACGACGGTGCAGCAGAAATCTGACAGACTGATACAAACAATATTTGCGGAGGTATAATATGGCAATGGCACAAACGCTTACATACAATATAAATAATGGGACGCTGACCGTCTGCCTGAACGGCCGAGTGGATGCATCAAATGCAGCGGAGACGGAAAAGCAGCTTTCTGCCGCCTGTGCCGCCGCACCGGAGGCCGCCGTCGTTCTCGATGCCGAAAAGCTGGAGTATATATCGAGCGCCGGACTGCGCATACTTTTGCGTCTGCGCAAGGCAAAGCCGGGGCTTGAAATCATTAATGTCTCCCCGGAGGTATACGATATTCTGGACATGACGGGCTTCACGGAAATGATGACTGTCAAGAAAGCATATCGTCAGCTGTCCGTCGATGGCTGCGAGCTCATCGGCAAAGGCGCCAACGGTGCCGTTTATCGCTATGATGCCGAGACAATAATAAAGGTCTATTTCAACCCCGATTCACTGCCGGAGATACAGCGCGAGCGGGAGCTTGCAAGGAAAGCACTGGTGCTCGGCATAAATACCGCCATCCCCTACGATGTTGTTCGCGTCGGGGATTGCTACGGCACGGTCATGGAGCTTTTGGAGGCAGTTCCTCTGTCCCGGCTTATAAGAGACAACGCGGAGCATCTTGAGCTGCCGCTCAAATATTATATTGACATGCTCAGGCAGATTCACTCGACCGAGCTGAGCCCCGGAGAGATACCGGACATGAAGCAGGTGGCGCTCAGCTGGGCGGAGTTTGACCGTGAGCACCTGCCTGACGGGCTTGGCGACAAGCTCTATGCCATGGTGCAGGCCGTGCCCGATCGGCATACTATGATGCACGGAGATTTCCATCCTAATAATATCATGGTGCGCGACGGCGAGGCGCTGCTGATTGACATGGACACCCTGTGTATGGGGCATCCTATATTTGAACTCGGCTCCATGGCCAATGCGTTTATCGGCTTCCATGAGCTTGACCCCGGCTCCGTGCAGGATTTTCTCGGCTTCTCCTACGAGCTTGCCGTCAAATTCTGGCACAGAACGCTTGCCATGTATCTCGAAACCGAGGATGAAGCAAGAATTAACGAGGTGAATACTAAGGCAAGGATTGTCGGATACATGCGCCTGCTGCGCCGCACGATACGTCGCAACGAACCCAACCGTGAGGAGAATATCGAATATTACCGCCAGCAACTTACGCGCCTGATCCCGACCGTAAATGAGCTGACGTTCTGAAAGATCAATGTCATAGCTGCGGTAAAATATAGGTTCTATGTCAATAGTTGGGGTAGGGCAAATAAGAAAGATCTGACAGAAGAGAGTGTACGGAGAGCCGTGCACTCTCTTTTTCAGCAGGAAGGATCGCAACGGAGTATCCTGCTGATTATTAACGCACTGCTGATGGCCAAGTACGGAGACGTAGTTTTGTATTTAGAAAACGGAGCGGTAAAGGAGGGCGACTGATATGGCACAACAGGAAGAACTTGTTCTGTGGATCGACCTGCGCTGGAAAAATGCTATCGAGAAGCATCTAAATGGCGAGACTTTGCAAGAGCATCTGGAGAATGTATTGGGCGAGCTGTGCAATCAGCTTCCAGAGCGAGAGTATGAGCGCATCAGCCATGAGATTCAGTCGGAGGCTGCCGCACGGCGTGCAGCGGAAGAAGCGGCTCGAACTTATGCCGCCTACCATGTGACGGAGCATGATCAAGAATGGTACTTTAAAACCTCGCCCGGTTCAGAACTGTTGGAGGCCGGGAAAAAGCTGCGCAGTTATATTACGAAAGACAATCGGAGATGGGTTCGGATTATTTGTTTTCTTTGAGCGCTTTGAAGACACGCACTTCCGAAACGGTCTGGTCAAGCGATAAGTACGTCAGTGAGCCTTTTGGGAAGCTCAAAGCAGTAGTTATTTTGATTCAAAGAAATTTAAAATGCAATCAAATGAGCCACGCGGTGCAACGCGTGGCTCTAATTTTGGCTATATAAATAGATACTGTGATAACCATCTGTAAAGGCGGGGCTATGCCTTGCTTTTATGGAATCTGTTCATACTGTTTTATCAGTGACAAGAGTCAATAGTAGAGACAGATATGGTCATCTCCTCCAGAACTTCCGTCACTATACGAACGGTGTCAAGCGATGTGAAGATTGTGACGCCGTTTTCTGTAGCACAACGACGTATCTCCGCACCGTCTGCATTGTGAATGCCGGAGCTTAAGGAGCGGGTATTTATGACATAGCTTACGAAACCGGAGCGGATAAAATCGAGAATTTCTGTGCATCCCTCGGAGATCTTACCAAGCGTGTGGGTGCGTATACCGTTTTTCTTCAGGAAATTAGCCGTACCTGCTGTGGCAGCAATGTTAAATCCCATGTTGTAGAAGCTGCGAACAATTGGGAGTGCTTCTTCTTTATCCTCATCAGCGAGTGTTACCACAACAGTTCCGTAATTTTGCAGTTTCATTCCGGAAGCTGTCAGTGCTTTAAACATCGCGCGTGATAGCGAGCGATCGTATCCTATTGCCTCACCGGTAGACTTCATTTCCGGGGAAAGGTATACATCGAGTCCCTTTATCTTGTTGGAGGAGAACACGGGAACTTTTACATAATGGCATTTCTTCTCATCCGGATATATTCCGAAAACGCCCTGTTCTTTTAAGCTTTTGCCTAAAATTACCTCTGTTGCAATATCCGCAAGAGAGAAACCGGTCGCCTTCGAAAGGAACGGAACGGTGCGTGAGGATCGCGGATTGACTTCTATGATATAGACATCGTCATGGCTGTCAACTATGAACTGAATGTTGAAGAGGCCGATTATTCCGATTGCAAGGCCGATTTTCTTTGTATATTGGAGAATGACTCCTTTCACTTTATCCGAAATAGAATATGACGGATATACGCTGATAGAGTCGCCTGAATGCACTCCGGTTCGCTCAACAAGCTCCATTATGCCCGGTACAAATACATCATGGCCGTCACAGATTGCATCGACTTCGACTTCTTTGCCCTGAATATAATGGTCAACCAGCACAGGCTTATCTGCGTCAACTTCAACGGCGGTTTTCAGATAGTGACGCAGCATATCATCATTTGCGACAAGCTCCATCGCGCGCCCGCCAAGGACAAAGCTCGGGCGCACAAGCACAGGATATCCAACATCATTTGCAACCTTTATGCCGTCTTCGATATTCGTAACAGCATATCCGCGCGGCTGAGGGATATTGAGATCTTCAAGCACTTTTTCAAAGCTCTTGCGGTTTTCGGCACGCTCTATAGCTTCGCAGTCCGTGCCTATTATCTTTACTCCCCTGTCTGCGAGCGGCTGCGCAAGATTAATGGCGGTCTGCCCACCGAGGGATGCAATAACTCCGTCCGGCTGCTCGAAATCAATAATAGCCATGACATCTTCGGCAGTAAGCGGCTCAAAATAAAGCTTATCCGATGTGGTGTAGTCTGTGGAAACGGTTTCGGGATTATTATTTACTATTATAGCTTCATATCCGGCTCTGCGTATCGTCTGTACGGCGTGAACCGTTGAGTAGTCAAATTCAACACCCTGGCCTATGCGTATAGGACCTGCACCGAGGACGACAACTTTCTTCTTTTCGGAAAGACGGGAATCATTTTTGCCGGTATATGAAGAATAGAGGTAAGCAATATATTTACCGGTATGCAGAGTATCGACCATACGGAAGATTGGCGTTATGCCGTTTTCTTTACGCAGCATATAAACTTCGGTCTCGGATATATTCCACAGCGTTGAGATATATTTGTCCGAGAATCCTATACGCTTAGCTTCTCGCAGTACGGTTATACTCATTGCGTTTTCTCTGATTACGGACTCCATGTCAACAATTGTCTTGAGTGACTGCAGGAAGCATTCCGTTATCATCGTTACGCGGTGAAGAGTATCTACGCTTTCACCGCGGCGGAGAAGTTCTGCTATGCCGAATATGTTATCATCGTGGAAAACCTCGAGATAGCGCAATATAGCATCGCTGTCAATTGTATCAAATTTCTTCAGATGGAAATGGCACACACCGATTTCGAGAGAGCGAACGGATTTGAGGAAGCACTCTTCAAGTGTGGCACCGATACCCATGACCTCACCTGTCGCCTTCATCTGCGTGCCGAGGACATTTGGAACGGTGCTGAACTTATCAAAAGGAAAACGAGGAAATTTTGCAACAATATAATCAAGGCTTGGCTCTATTGCGGCGGTACCGCCTGCCACAGGTATCTCTTCGAGCAGCATGCCGACTGCTATCTTTGCAGTAACTCTTGCAATCGGATATCCGCTGGCCTTTGAGGCGAGAGCAGAAGAGCGAGACACGCGCGGATTGACCTCGATGAGGTAATACTTGCTTGATTCGGGGTCAAGTGCAAACTGCACATTGCAGCCTCCGGCTATTTTAAGCTCACGGATAATCTTGATTGCGCTGTCATTGAGCATCTTCAAATCGGAATCAGACAGAGAAAGTATGGGGGCGACAACTATTGAGTCACCGGTGTGTACGCCGACCGGATCGACATTTTCCATGCCGCATATGGTTATTGCGTGGTCGGCACTGTCGCGCATAACTTCAAACTCAATTTCCTTATATCCTTTTACGCTCTTTTCGATAAGAACCTGGTGTACAGGGGAAAGTGCAAATGCGTTAGGCCCGAGTTCTTCAAGCTCTGCCTCATTGTTGGCAAAACCGCCGCCTGTACCGCCGAGCGTAAAGGCAGGACGCAGTACGACCGGATAGCCTATTTTATTTGCAGCCGCCTTAGCTTCCTCAATGCCGTATGTAATCTCTGATGGAATAACAGGCTCGCCTATGGATTGGCACATTTCCTTGAACAGCTCTCTGTCCTCTGCACGCTCTATGCTCTCGCTGCTCGTACCCAAAAGCTCTACGTTGCATTCACGCAGTACACCCTTCTTTTCGAGCTGCATTGCAAGATTAAGTCCTGTTTGGCCGCCGATTCCGGGTACAATTGCATCCGGACGCTCATAGCGGATAATCTTTGCGACATATTCCAACGTCAGCGGCTCCATATAAACCTTGTCCGCAATTGATGTGTCAGTCATAATTGTAGCCGGGTTTGAATTTACAAGAATAACCTCATATCCTTCTTCTTTCAGCGCAAGGCATGCCTGTGTACCCGCATAGTCAAACTCTGCCGCCTGACCTATTACAATAGGGCCTGATCCTATAATAAGTATCTTTTTTATATCTGTTCTTTTCATTTTTCTCTCCTTATGTCAAATATTTAGGTGCTTCGCTCTCACAATAAATGCATCGATATATCTTCTTTTCACGATTTACAAGGTGAAATTCTTGTTCAAGCTCCTGCTCGCACGATGTTATGCAGCGCGGATTTTTGCATTTTAGCAGACCGGTGATTTTTTCGGGGAGCGAGAGATGCTCTCTCTTTATCAGCTTGCCGTCACGGATTATATTTACCGTTATACCGGGATCAATGTATCCAAGAATATCAAGGTCTATATCCATGGTCTGACCGATTTTGATAATATCCTTCTGCCCCATTTTCTTGCTCTCTGCGTTCTGAATTGTTGCAACTGTGCACTTGAGCTTATCCAGGCCGAGGAGTGTATAAATTTCGCTGCTTTTTCCGGCAGTGATGTGGTCGAGCACTATGCCGTCCTTAATCTGCCCGATTATCATATCTGCACCTCCAAAAGCTTAAGTATGAGCGCCATGCGCATATATTTACCGTTGAGAACCTGTTTGAAATAGCAGGCACGCGGGTCATTGTCTACCGCGACGGATATCTCGTTTACACGCGGCAGCGGATGAA
>CAZFCH010000051.1:0-11169 GCA_964517445.1 uncultured Oscillospiraceae bacterium
CGTATGTGTCCTTGTCAGCTGATGGTAAAGGTGATATAATTCAATTAATTATTGGCTTTTACGGCGGAGGTAAAAGAAATGAAAATTATAATTGCCGGGGCGGGCAAGATCGGCTCCTCTGTTGCGAGCATTCTTTCCGACGAGGGGCATGACATCACTGTTATTGACAACAACCCCACTGTGATAAGCAATATTTCAAATAACATTGACGTTATATGTGTCGAGGGCAGCGCCACGAATCCGGAGACGCTGGCCGAAGCCGGGGCTGAGGACGCCGACCTCATCATGGCTGCCATGCGAAGCGATGAAATGAACATGGTCTGCGGCATTTCCGCGCGCAAGCTGGGCACGAAGCATGTCATCGCCCGTATCCGCGACACCGAGTATTTAAAGCAGACGGAGTTCCTGCGCGAGGCGCTGGGGCTTTCCGTTATCCTGAACCCCGAGCTTGAGTGCGCAAAGGAGATATCCCGCATTCTCCGCTTCCCGAGCGCGATAAGGGTAGACACATTTTCCAAGGGCAGCGCCGAGATAATAGAGCACCGCATACTGCCGGGCAGCAGTCTTGACGGGATGCAGCTTAAAGATATGTTCGGCACATTCAACGCCAAGGTTCTGGTCGGCGTCGTTGAGCGCGACGGTGAGGCAATCATACCCAACGGCAATTTTACTCTGAAAGCGGGCGATTTTATCAGCGTCACCGGCGCGTCGCAGGAGCTGAGAAAGTTCTTCGTCGCGGCAGGACAGTACCGCAAGAGAGTCAAGAACACGATGATAATGGGCGGCGGCAGAATAGCCGTCCACCTGACGAGGCTTCTGCAGGAGTCCGGCATTGCCGTCACGATAGTCGAGGCAGACAGAGCCCGCAGCGAGGAGCTGTGCGACATCGTCCCAGGCGCGCGCATCATCTGCGGCGACGCCACGCGCGGCGATATCCTGCTCGAGGAGGGCCTCAAATCCACCGACGCGTTTGTCGCGCTCACCGGTGATGACGGTGATAATATCATCACATCCATCTACGCAAAGCAGAGCGGCGTCGGCAAGATTGTCGTAAAGGTGAACCGCGAATATTATTCCGATATAATCGCAAGCTCGGGGATTGACTGCGTCGTGACGCCGAAGACCCTGATAAGCCAGCAGCTTGCCCGGTATGTGCGCGCGATGAGCAATTCCGTCGGCAGCAGCATGGAGACGCTCTACCGCCTTGCCGACGGCAAGGTCGAGGCGCTGGAGTTCAAGGTGGCGGAGGGCTCGGCCTGCGTCGGCATCCCGCTGAAAACGCTGCGCCTCAAGCCGAACATAATCATAAGCGCTCTCGTACGCGGCAGCAATACGATCATCCCCGACGGCGAAACCGTCATAAAACCCGGCGACCACGCGGTCATTGTCACGCGCGCAGGCCGACTCAAGGAGCTTGACTCGATAGTCGAGGGTCGCTGATGAACACAAGGATGATAGCCCGTTCGCTGGGGCTTATACTGCTGTGCCTTGCCGTGCTGCTGCTCCTGCCGCTGATCGCAGGGCTGTACTATGGCGAGAGCGTCCTCGGCTTCATCGTCACGATCGGTGTCTCCGCCGCGGCGGCCTTCGTGCTCACGCGCTTTAAGCCTGAGAGAACGGACATTTCCGCGCGCGAGGGCTTCGTTATCGTCGGCATGGGCTGGATACTTCTGAGCATCATCGGCGCTCTGCCGTTTGTGATAAGCGGGGATATCCCGAATTATATAGACGCGCTGTTCGAGACGGCCTCCGGCCTTACCACGACCGGCGCGACGATAATGACCGATGTCGAGGCCATGTCGCGCGGCGGCATGTTCTGGCGTATGTTCACGCATTGGATAGGCGGCATGGGCGTGCTGGTGTTCATCATGGCGGTGATGCCGATGAACGGTGCGCACTCCATGCACCTGATGCGCGCGGAGGTCCCGGGGCCGACGGTCGGCAAGCTCGTCCCGCGCGTACGGCAGACGGCGAGGATACTTTATCTCATATATTTCACGCTGACCATCATCGAGGCGGTGCTGCTCCGCTTCGGCGGCATGAGCAATTATGACGCACTGCTCCACGCTTTCGCGACCGCCGGTACCGGCGGCTTCTCAACTCGCGCGGCGAGCATCGCGGCCTTTGACAGCGTCTATATCGAGATGGTCATCGCAGTGTTCATGCTGATCTTCAGCGTGAACTTCAACCTCTATTATCTCATCCTGCTTGGCAGGATACGCGACGTGCTGCACGATGAGGAGCTGCGCTGCTATCTCGGCATTGTCGCTTTCGCAACGGTGACGATGGGCATCAACATCGCCGGTCAGTACGGCGGCTTTATAAAGGCGCTGCGGTACTCGTTCTTCAATGTCCTGACTATATCCAGTTCATCCGGCTTCGGTACGGCGGACTTCACGCGCTGGCCGCAGTATTCGCAGAGCCTTATCGTTGCCCTCATGCTTATAGGCGCGATGGCCGGCAGCACGGGCGGCGGCATAAAGCTCTCGCGCGTGATGATATTTATAAAGGCCACGGCCTGTGATTTTATGAAGATCGTGAGCCCCCGCACGGTGAAGCGCGTGGCCATAAACGGGCAGCGCATAGACCGGGATACTGTCCGCGCCGTCTATGTCTTCTGCGCGCTCTACGCGCTCATGCTCGTGACGGGGACGCTTCTCGTCTCTTTTGACGGCTATGACATGACAACGAACTTCACGGCGGTCATATCGTGCCTCTCGAACATCGGCCCCGGCCTTGGCCTTGCGGGTCCTGCCGGAAGCTTTGCGATATTCTCGCCGGTGTCGAAGCTCATTTTCACGTTTATCATGCTTGCGGGCAGGCTTGAGTTTTACCCGCTGCTGGCGCTTTTTGTCCCCTCGTTCTGGAAGAAATAAAAACATTTCGGAGATAGAGAATGAATTATAAGATGGTGGGCCGTGTGCTGGGGATGGTGCTGCTGTGCCTGGCAGGGCTGATGCTGGTGCCGCTGCTGGCCGGTATAATATACGGGGAGAACGTGCTCCCGTTCGTGCTGTGTATAGCTCTGAGCCTTATACTCGGACTGGCGCTGGCCTCGATAAAGCCCGATTCGACCAATCTGTTCGCGCGCGACGGCTTCTTTGCCGTCGGTCTTGCGTGGCTGCTGATGTCGCTGCTCGGCGCGCTGCCGTATCTCCTGAGCGGGGATATACCGAATTTTGTCGACGCGCTGTTTGAATCCGTGTCAGGGTTCTCAACCACCGGAGCGACGGTGCTGACCGATGTTGAGACACTCAGCCGCAGCTGCATGCTGTGGAGACTGCTGTCCCAGTGGATAGGCGGCATGGGCGTGCTGGTGTTCATGCTGGCGGTGATGCCGATGAGCGGAGAGCACTCGATGCATATCGTGCGCGCGGAGTTCCCGGGGCCGACGGTCGGCAAGCTCGTGCCGCGCGTGCGCGAGACGGCAAAGATACTCTACCTCATTTACATAGGCATGACGTTTTTGGAGTTTATACTGCTGGTCTGCGGCGGAATGAGCGTATATGAAGCACTCGGCCACGCCTTTGCATCTGCCGGCACCGGCGGCTTCTCGACGCGCAACGCGAGCCTCGGCGGCTTTGACAGCCTGTACATCGAGATTGTTGCAACGGTGTTTGAGCTGCTGTTCAGCGTGAACTTTTACATATATTACTGCATTCTTATCGGCAGGGCAAAGTCCGCGTTCAAAAATGAAGAACTGCACTGCTTTATCGGAATGGTCCTTTTTGCGGTAGTGACGATCACGATAAACCTCTATTCGCGCGGCTATTACGACAGCATCACGGAGGCGCTGCACGAGGCCTTCTTTAATGTCTCCATGAGCGTAAGCACGTCGAGCTTTGCGACCGTTGACTATACTCTCTGGCCGCAGTACTCCAAGTGGATGCTGCTCATGCTGATGCTGATAGGCGGCTGCGCGGGCAGCACCTGCGGCGGCCTCAAGCTCTCAAGGGCGATGATCCTCGTGAAAACGGCGGTCTCCGACCTGCGGCGCATGGCGCATCCGCGCAGCGTGAACCCCGTGCAGATAGACGGGAAGCGCGTCGCACCCGAGACGGTCAAGGCCGTGCACACGTATTTCGTGATGTACATATTCATCATCCTCGGCTGTACGCTGCTTATATCGCTCGACGGCTTTGACACCGCGACGAACTTTTCAGCCGCGCTTGCCTGCCTTTCAAACATCGGGCCTGGGCTCGGCGTGAACGGCCCCTACGGAAATTACAGCATGTTCTCCGATGCGTCGAAGCTGCTGCTGTCCTTCGTAATGCTCCTGGGCAGACTGGAAATTTACCCGATACTCGTTATGCTGATGCCCTCTACGTGGAGAAGATAAAACCTTACAGACAGGCAAAAAAATCCTCACACCGATTCGGTGTGAGGAATTTTTTCATTTGGTATCGCTTACTGGAGCTTTTCCAGATACTCAACGATACGGCGGACGGTGTCGAGCTGGGTCGCGTCATCGTCGGAGATGGATATGCCGAACATATCCTCAAGGGACATGATAAGCTCGACGACGTCAAGGGAGTCAGCTCCCAGGTCGTCGACAATGCTGGTGTCCATGGTGATGGTCTCGGGGTCAATCTCAAACTGCTTCGCGAGGGCATCTCTTACATTTTCAAATATCATTTACAATTACCTCCGATGTGCCGGGCACATAAAGTTATTAAATGAATTAATCAGGCCCACTCTCTGCTCTGGGGCTTGTTGTCAGATTTGTCGGGCTTAACGTAGGACACGACCACGCGGCGGTTGGGCTCAACTCCTGTGGAGCTCGTGGTGACGCCCTCGTAATTCTGCAGTGCGGTGTGGATGACATGGCGCTCATATGAGTTCATCGGCTCAAGAGCCATGCTGCGCTTGTACTTGATCGCTTTCTCGGCCATCTTTTCGGCAAGGCGCGTGAGGGATTCCTCGCGCTTGCTGCGGTAGCACTCGGCGTCAACGCTGATGTGCATGCGCTTTTCGCTGCCGCGGTTGACGACATAATTGGTCAGGTGCTGGATGGCGTCGAGAGTCTCGCCGCGGCGGCCGATTATTGCGCCCATGCCGCTGCCGCTGAGGTTCACGTTCACGCCGCCGTTCTCGCGGGCGCTGATCTCGATGCTGGCTTTGACACCCATGCGCTCAAGCAGGCCGGTGAGGAACTTGCGGATCTCAGCGTATTCCTCATTCTCGTCGACGACGGCTTCAGCGGGGGCTGCCTCTGCGGGTGCAGCAGGAGCGGCTTCCGCCTTCGGGGCGGCAGCAGGCGCTGCGGGCTCATCCTCGACCTCGTAGCTGACGCGGATGACGGCGGGGGAAGCGCCTATGCCCAGAAAACCGGACTTGGCTCTCTCCACGATCTCCACGGAAACATCGTCCCTGTCCATGCCCAGCTCAGCAAGGGCGGCGGCAATGGCCTCGTCCTCGGTGCGGGCGGACTTTTCCAAAGTTTTGATCATATTATTAAATTCTCCTGTAAGTCATTCCTCGGTCTTGGCGGAGTCATCTTCCGCTGCGTCCTCGGATACCTCTTCACCGGCGGCTTCGGCGGGCGCTTCCTCGACTTCGACAGCTTCTTCAGCTGCTGCGGTCTCTTCGACTTCGACAGCTTCTTCAACAGCTGCGGTCTCTTCGACCTCGGCAGCTTCTTCAACAGCTGCGGTCTCTTCGACCTCGGCAGTCTCTTCAACAGCTGCGGGGATATCGTCGGGGATGGCCTCGTCTATTGCCGGGGCAAATTCGGACTCGGCAGCTGCGGCGAGCGTCTGCTCCTCTGCTGCCTCGGGATTTGAAAAACGATCGGGCACGTAGGCACGGCCGCGTGCATAGCGGCGGTTGCCGACCTGCGATGCGGGTATCTCGGCCTCCTGGACGCCGAGACGCTCACGCCTTGCGGCGCGTTCGGCTCTCTCAAGGGCGGCCTTGCGCTCTTCGTTCTTCTGCTTTTCGCTTGCGCGAAGATTCTTCTTGCTGGTGTTGGCGTTGATCTCGGTCTTGCCTTCGGCTCTGAGGCGTTCGGTCTCCATGCGCTTTGCCTCAAGCTCCTTCTCGCGCTCGGCACGGGCGGCTGCCTTCTCGGCGTCTTCGATGTCAAGCTGCTTCTTGTACTTCTTGGTGAGCACATAGTCGCGAGCCATGCCGAAGACGGAGTTCGCGATCCAGTAAATGCCCATTGCGGCAGGCATGACGAAGCAGATCCATACGGACATGAGGGGCATCATTATATTCATGCTCTTCATGGAAGCTGCGGCCTGCGCATCGTTCACGGGGGTTGCCATGTTGCTGATCTTCATCGACAGCCATGAGAGGCCGGCGGAGATGAACGGAATCAGGAACAGGCCGAGTGCCGGACCCCAGACGGAGGGGTCGCTCCAGTCGGTGTGGGTGAAGAAGTTCCACTCCGGCTGCTGGCCGAGGTTGACGCCGAGGAAGGTAAAGTCGATGTTCATCAGGCCGTCGATCTTCCCGGCGAGTGCGGACTGCACTTCGTCCCAATGGGTGTGGGCGATCTCGGCGAGCTTTATCTCAACGTATGCGTCGGTCTTCTCGGGGATGGAGTACCAGCCCTGAGTAACAAAGAAGTCCTGCAGGGTGTCAACAACTTCCTGCGAGACGAACATCATCCTGGTCAGAGGACGGCGGATGACGCTGTAGAGCGCGATGAGGATGGGGAAGGGAATCAGGGACCAGAGGCAGCCGGACATGGGGTTTACGCCCTCTTCACTGTACAGCTTCTGCATTTCGGCATTGAGCTTCTGGGGGTTGCCTTCGTGACGTCTCTGAAGCTCCTGAATCCTGGGCTGCAGGCGCGTGGAACGCATCATGCTCTTCTTGCTCTTGGCCATGAAAGGCAACATGATGAGGTTTACAAGAAGCGCGAAGACTACGACGGCGAGGCCGTAGCTGCCGGTAAGCTCATAGAATTTAACCAGCGGCCAGGCAAAGATCTTGCAAATAAATTCGCCCATAAGGAATCTCCTTGTAGTTTCTTTAGGTGTGGCGGATATTGCGGTGCTTAGGGGACGGGGTCATAGATGCCGCGCCGCCCGTGATAAAACGGATGGCAGCAGCAGATACGCCGGAGCGCGAGCACGCCGCCCTTGAGGGCGCCGTACTTCTCAATGGCCTCCATGGCGTATTGGGAGCAGGTCGGAATAAAGCGGCAGCAGGGGGGACGGTTCGGAGAGATATTTCTCCTGTAGAAGCGGATGGCGGCAAGCATGAGCTTTTTCATTCCGCCGTCTCCTTCATCAGGCTGAGCTTTTCGCACGCGGAGAGAAAGGCACTGTCCATCTTGGCATACTCCGCGCCGACGCATCTTGTGCGTGCGACGATGATGATGTCATAACCCGTTTTCAGGGCAGGGGCATTGAGCCGGTATATCTCACGGAGCCTGCGGCGCACCCTGTTGCGGACGACGGCGTGCCCAAGCTTTGTAGACACGGTGTAGCCCACACGGTTTTGCGCCTTGCGGCAGCGGCGGCAGTACACGACCATATACGGCGTGACCGCGCTTTTGCCCTTGGAGTAGAGCCGGCGAAAATCACTGTTCTTTTTTAGCGTGCATCTGGCGTCCAAAAGTCGCTCTCCTGCCTGTCTGTCCGATTATCCGGACAAACACCTTAAGGGCGGATCGCTCCGCCCTAAAAAATTATTCTCGACAAACCTGCTTCACCGGGGGTGTCTCAGTAGCTGAGCTTTGCTCTGCCCTTTGCTCTGCGGCGGGCAAGAACCTTACGGCCGTTAGCGGTCTTCATTCTCTTGCGGAAGCCGTGCTCCTTCTTGCGCTGAATCTTCTTGGGCTGGTAGGTACGAAGCATGATATGCACTCCTTTCAGGTTGATACTCAACATCGGGCAAAGCCCGAAGTAGTTGACAAATACTCACTCGGCGGTCAGTGCCGCCGAGTGAGTATTATATACTAAATTATCTCGGCCTGTCAACAGGAAGTTTTTGAAACTGAGTCGTTTCCGGACATGCGGCACAGCAGCACCGCCATTATTCCGCTCTCAAGGCTTATGTGCGCTTCGCCGCGCCACTCGTTGCTTGTGCCGATGGGGAAGCGGTTTGTTATCGTTATGTGCTCAACCGGGTATTTGACGCCCGAGATGCTCACACCCGTGCACCTGTCGGAAAGAGAGAGCACCGACAGAGAGCAGCCCGCGCGCGCCGGGATGCGGACACTGCCGCCGGAGAAGATATACGCCTCACAGCTGCGGCTGAACAGCTGAACCGGCACGCCGCGCTCCGCCGCGTAGGATGCGGCCTGAAGGTTTGCCAGCAGATGATCGAGCCGTCCGCCGAGAGCGCAGTAAAGACTGATGCGCGTAAAGCCCATTTCAATCGCGCGGCGCACGGCGTGCATGGTGTCGGTGTCGTCCTTTTCCCGCGGCAGGCGCTCGATCGATACGCCATCGGGCAGCTCCCCGGTGTATGAGTCAAAGTCGCCGAGCAGCAGATCGGGGACAATGCCGCTGCGCTTTGCGTAGCTGTACCCGCGGTCGCAGGCGATGATATATTCCGCTGCCTTTATATCGTCCATCGGCGAATATTCTCCGCCGGAAATTATTGCGCACAGACCTTTCATGCCGTCTCCTCCTTGTTTTTGGCATAAAACTTCATGCAGGAGCGCTGCACCACAAAAGGGCGCAAATGCCGGGGCATGAAGTTTTTGCGCATCATTTCCGGTTGCCCCGCAGGGGCGAGGAAATGGCGCTTTTTGTATTTTTCTATGCTTTTGCATAGAAAAATTTACCGGCCATATAATAACCCAATGAGGGTATTATAGCACATCACGGCCGGTAAATGTAGGGATAAGCGATATTTGTTATTTGCTCAGAGCGGCGATGTCCTCGCCGCGGATGTACTTGGCGAGCAGAGTGTAGGCCAGCCAGTCGAGGAGCAGGCAGAAGATCATGTCGATGAGCATGTAGCTGCCGTTATAGAGCGCGGAGTAGAACCAGGGGGAGGTCATCGTCAGGCCGAAGAAAGAGTCCGGCATATATTCTGCCCACACCGTTGCGCCGACAACATAGTGCACGAGGAAGCGCGCCGCGCAGCCGACAGCGGTGCCGATGAGAAGACCGTATTTGTTCTTGTGGAAAAGTCCGGCAATGCCGAGCACGGAGTAGGCGATGATATAGTCGCCGAGGACGGACTGCCAGCCGATGGCGAAGCCGCCGTCGAACATCAGCTGCAGGAAGCTGTACGCGACGCTTGCAATCATGCCGGGCCCGAAGCCCCAACGAGCGCAGTAGATGAATATCGGCAGCATGCCTATGCCGACAGAGCCTCCCTGCGGCAGCTCACCGAGCTTGATGAAGCTGAGCACCTGTGCCAGTGCTACCATGATTGCGCCCTCGCACAGGGCGCGGAGCTTGAGATGACTTTCGCTTTTCATTTTTCTTTCCTCCAATTCTTTGATAAGAAGCAGGGACGTGAAAAGCCGCAGGATCAATATCCTGCGGCTTCGGAGAGCATCTCTGTTTCCTACGCCGGCATTACCCGGATCAGGTTCATGGGTTTTGAGATTTATGTTTATCTCATCTCAGCCGGGCCTACCCAGCTCCCCGTGTTCAATTGCAGGCTTAGAATACTACGGCGCGCGTCCCGTGTCAATAGCCAGTTTGGACGGGAAGGGCTGTTTTAAATTTCCGGTAATTAACAAATAGTTCTACCATTTCACGTTTGCGGGTGGTATAATTATGATATGAAAAACCGCGGAGGTGCCACATGGAGTTTAACAGAACCGAGCTTATGCCCGGCGTGTTTCTGAGTCATCTGCGTTCCGACAAATTCAAGACTGCCTGCATGAGCGTTACGCTGCTCACGCAGCTGCAGCGAGAGACTGCGGCGATGAACGCGGTCATACCCTTTGTGCTGCGGCGCGGCACTACGCGCTACAGCGATATGGAACAGCTGTCGCGCAGGATGGACGAGCTTTACGGCGCGGCCGTGGAGCCGGTTGTGCGGCGCATCGGCGAAATTCAGTGCATCGGCTTTTACGGCAGCTTCCCGGAGCCGGACTATCTTCCCGGGGGAGAAGCGCTGCTGGGCGACACCTGCGCGCTCATGGCGCAGCTGCTGCTCGACCCCGTCACGCGCGGCGGACTGCTGCTGCCGCAGTATGTGGACAGCGAGCGCGAGAAGCTGCTGGACATCATACGCAGCCGCGTGAACGACAAGCGCGGCTACGCTCTCACGCGCTGCATCGAAGAGATGTGCTGCTATGAGGACTTCGCCGTCAGCCGCTTCGGCAGCGAGAGCGAGGCAGAGAACATACATTATAAGAAACTGTCCCGGCACTACCGCGAGCTTATCCAGACCTGCCCGGTCGAGATATTCTACTGCGGCAAGACCGACTTCAAGACCGTGTCCGCCGCGATGCGCGATGCGTTCTCCACAATGCCGCGCGGAGAGATAGATTATGACATCGGCACAGACCTGCGCATGAACGCGGTGGAGGATCATGTCCGCTTTGTTGAAGAGGAGATGGACGTGACGCAGGGCAAGCTCGTCCTCGGCTTCCGCCTGGGCGAGTGCATGGAGGAGCCGGACATCCCGGCGCTCTATGTCTTTAACGCCGTCTACGGCAGCGGCGCGACAAGCAAGCTTTTCATGAACGTGCGCGAAAAGCTGTCGCTGTGCTACTACGCAAGCTCGGTCGTGTATCTGCACAAGGGGATAATGCTTGTCTCCTCGGGCATAGAGTTTGACAAACTGGACGCCGCGCGCGACGAGATACTCGCGCAGCTCGACAGTGTCCGCCGGGGCGAAATTACCGACGATGAGCTGAACTCGGCGAAAAAGAGCGTCGCATCCGACCTGCGCGCTGTGCAGGACGGCCTCGGCGAGCTTGAGGGCTTCTACCTTGCGCAGGCGCTTGACGGGCTTGACTACGGCCCGGCGGAGCTTGCGGCACTGGCGGAGGACGTCACAAAAGAGGACGTTCAGGCTGTTGCGGAATCGATAGAGTGCGACCTTATATACTTCCTCAGAGGAAACGGAGAGGAGGACGGCAGCGATGATGAAGCTGAATGAATACCCCGAAATCGGCGAGAAGCTTTACAGCACGGTGCTCCCGAACGGACTTGAGATAAGGGTGATACCGAAGAAAGACTTCTCCACCTGCTATGCCGCGTTCATGAAGAATTACGGCGGAGCGCACCGCCGCTTCAC
>CAZFCH010000052.1:0-11096 GCA_964517445.1 uncultured Oscillospiraceae bacterium
TGATGGCAGGCCTCTCTGTTTGCAGAAATCAAAATCTTGCCAATGTGTTTTATCGGCTGCATTTGATTGAGGCATACGGCACCGGGCTGAGGAAAATCATGGATGCCTATGAGACATCTTCGGAAAAGCCCATCATTTCTGTCACAAAGAACAGCTTTAAGATTACGCTTCCCAACGTCAACGCCGGATATACAATTGGCACTGCCCTTACGTCAGCCGGCGGTGTTACCTCCTCACCTGCACAAGAACTTGATGACAAAGAACAGAAAGTGCTGGATTATATTCAAAAGCATGGTGCAATTACAAGGCCGGAAACGGAGAAGCTGCTTGGAATAAGCGCATCCACTGCATCCCGTCTCCTCAGGAAAATGATCAAAAGCAATCGGCTGGCACAGCAAGGCAAGGCGAGAAATATCCGGTATCTGTCCGCGAACTGACGGTTTGATGGCAGAATGAAAGATATTTAAAAAAGCAATTTTGCGGGTAAAATTTTTCCGGAAGGATTCACCCAATGGATGGAGGATTCCTTTCGAACAGAAAACCGGAGACATAAAAATCCCTCCCGAGTGAACATAAGCGTTCATTCAGGAGGGATTCTCTCTAAATGCATTTTTCGGGGGAATGAAGATTTATCGTATATAATCGGTATCATTTTGACTGCCGACCGTCAAAAAAGTCTGTAATACCAGGACTTTCCGGACTTTTGAAATCATTTCCGATTATTCTTCGTTACCCTCGGGGGATTGTTCGGGGGCTTCTGCTTCGTCCGTTTCTTCTGCTTCTTCTTCGTCCTGTTCTCTGTCGGTGCGCTCAATGGATATCACGCGGCTGCCCTCGGCAAGACGCATGATGCGCACGCCCTGAGTCGAACGGCCAAGCACGGAGATATGGTCGACAGCCATGCGGATTATCGTACCGTCATCGCTGATGACAAGAATGTCCTCGCCGGGGTTCACCATCTTCACATCGGCAATGCCGCCGGTCTTGCCGGTGACCTGATAGTTCTTGATGCCTATGCCGCCGCGGCCGTGGACACTGTACTCACTGAGCAGGGTGCGCTTGCCGTAGCCCTTTTCGGTTATGCTCAGCACTGCCTCACCGGACAGGCTGTTGCCGGCACCAACAACATAGTCACCGTCTTTGAGCCGGATGCCGCGCACGCCCATGGCGTTTCTTCCCATGGGGCGCAGCTCGCTTTCGTTGAAGCAGACAGCCATGCCGTTATAGGTCGCGATGAGTATATTCTCATTGCCGGTCGTCTGGAGCACGGAGATGAGCGAATCGCCCTCGTCGAGAACTATGGCGCGCAGACCGTTGGAGCGGATGTTCTTCAATGCCGACTGCTCCATGCGCTTTACCGTGCCGCGCTTTGTGACAAAGACGAGATAGCCGTCATCGTCTCTGCCGCGGCCGCTGATCATCGCGCTGATCTTCTCGCCGTTCTCGGTCTGGATAATATTTATAATATTAGTGCCGCGGGCGCTGCGTCCTGCCTCGGGAATATTATAGCCCTTCTTTACGAACACGCGGCCCTTCGATGTGAAGAAGAGGATATAGTCATGCGTGGAGGCGGTGAAGACCGTACTCACAAAGTCCTCGTCCTTCGTCGCCATAGCGCGGATACCGCGGCCGCCGCGCCCCTGAGCGCGATACTCGCTGACGGGCATGCGCTTGATATAGCCGCCGTGGGTCAGAGTATATACGCACTGCTCCTCTTCGATGAGATCTTCGACGTCTATCTCGTCGGCAACATCCTGTATCTCGGTCATTCTGTCGTCGCCGTACTTGTCGCGCAGGGCGATAAGCTCGTCCTTGAGCACGCCCTTTATCTTCTCGGGGTCTGCCAGCAGATCCTTGAAATAATGTATCTTATCCTCAAGCTCTTTATACTCGTTTTCGAGCTTCTCACGGTTGAGGCCCTGGAGGGAGATAAGACGCATATCGCATATTGCCTGAGCCTGAATGTCACTGAGGCTGAAGCGATCCATAAGGCGCTGCTTTGCGTTGTCGTAGCTGGTGCGGATGATGCTGATGACCTCATCGATATTGTCCTGAGCTATCAGCAGACCTTCCAGCAAATGCGCCCGCTCCTCTGCCTTGCGCAGATCGTATCTCGTGCGGCGGACGATTATATCTTCCTGGAAGGTGAGATACTCATCGAGGATATGGCGCAGAGAAAGTATCTTCGGCTGGGTCTGGTTATTCACCAGAGCCAGCATATTTATCGAGAAAGTGGACTGCATCGCAGTCTGAGCAAAGAGGCGGTTGAGCACAACCTGGGGATTTGCGTCACGCTTGAGCTCGATGACGACGCGCATACCGTTGCGGTCGGTCTCATCGCGCAGGTCGGATATGCCGTCAAGGCGCTTATCATGCACCTGATCGGCGATGTTCTTTATAAGCTGGCGCTTATTGACCTGATACGGCAGCTCCGTCACGATTATTCTCGTGCGGCCCTGACCGTGCTCCTCAAACTCGGTGCGCGCACGCACAACGACCTTGCCGCGCCCGGTGGCGTATGCCTGACGGATGCCGCTGCGCCCCATGATGATTCCGCGCGTCGGAAAGTCCGGCCCGGTGATGTGCTGCATGAGGTCTGCGAGAGTCGCATCCGGGTTCTCCAGAACGCAGACGCAGGCGTTTATGACCTCTCTGAGGTTATGCGGGGGGATGTTCGTTGCCATGCCGACGGCGATACCGGATGAGCCGTTTACCAGCAGATTCGGAAAGCGTGAGGGCAGAACTCTCGGCTCTTTACGAGTCTCATCAAAGTTCGGGTCCCAGTCGACAGTCTCTTTATCGATGTCGCGCAGCATCTCATTGGATATTTTGGAGAGCCTTGCCTCGGTGTATCGATAGGCTGCAGGGGGATCGCCGTCCACGGAACCGAAGTTGCCGTGTCCTTCGACGAGCATATAACGCATGGAGAAGTTCTGCGCAAGTCTCACCATTGCGTCGTAGACGGAAGCGTCACCGTGCGGATGGTAGCGGCCGAGCACGTCGCCGACGCAGGTCGCGGACTTTTTGAAGGGCTTATCGCTTGTAAGACCGTCCTCGTACATTGCATAGAGTATGCGCCTGTGGACGGGCTTGAGACCGTCGCGCACATCCGGCAGCGCTCTGCCGACGATAACGGACATGGCGTAGTCGATATAGCTGGTCTGCATTTCGCTCACCAGCTCCGACTCGGTTATGACCTGATTCGGGAACGCTATATCTTCAGGTTTGTAATCTCTCTTATGTGCCATTAAATATTCTCCGTTTCGGAACCGCAGTTCCATATATTAGTATCCGGCTTTTTGCTGAATTATTATATATCCAAATTGACAACGTACTTTGCGTTCTGCTCTATCCACTCGCGGCGCGGCTCGACGTCCTCGCCCATGAGCACGGTAAAGACCTGATCTGCGTGTATCGCGTCATTCAGAGTGATGCGGCGCAGCGAGCGCGTCTGCGGATCCATTGTCGTCTCCCACAGCTCATGCGGGTCCATTTCGCCGAGGCCCTTAAAGCGGCTGATATCAATCTTGACATTCGGGTTATCGCCGCGCAGCTCTGCGCTTATCTCATCACGCTGCTCATCGGAGTATGCAACGCGCTGGGTCTTGCCGCGCGTGAGCTTATAGAGCGGGGGCACTGCGGAGTAGACATAGCCGTGCTCGATAAGCGGACGCATGTAGCGGAAGAAGAATGTCAGCAGCAGAGTGCGGATATGGGAGCCGTCAATATCGGCATCCGCCATGATAATGATCTTATGATACCGGAGCTTCTCGATATTGAACTCATCGCCGATACCGGCGCCGAGCGCGACGATGAGCGGGTAGAGCTTATCGTTGCCGTATATCTTATCGGCTCTCGCCTTCTCGACGTTCAGCATCTTGCCCCACATGGCGAGAATCGCCTGGAAGCGGGAGTCACGGCCCTGGATTGCGGAGCCTGCGGCGCTGTCGCCCTCGACGATGTATATCTCGCACAGCGACGGGTCGCGCTCGTTGCAGTCCTGAAGCTTATCGGGCATCTGCCCGCTCTCGAGCCCGGTCTTGCGGCGGACGGATTCCTTTGCCTTTCTCGCGGCTTCGCGCGCGCGGTTTGCCATCATTGCTTTTTCGAGGATGGCCTTTGCCGCTGCCGGGTGCTCTTCAAAATAAACGGTCAGCTGGTCGTTCACGACGGAATCGACAAGCGTTCTGATATAGGCGTTGCCGAGCTTCTGCTTGGTCTGCCCTTCAAACTGCGCCTCCGGCAGCTTCACGGATATGACCGCCGCGATGCCTTCGCGCACGTCATCGCCGGAGACCTTATCGTCGCCCTTGATGATATTGTTCTTCTGACCGTAGGCGTTTATGACTCTGGTGAGAGCGGTCTTGAAGCCGGTCTCATGCATGCCGCCTTCGGGGGTGTGTATGTTATTTGCGAAGGAGACGAGGTTTTCACTGTAGCCGTCGTTATACTGCAGAGCAATCTCGGCGACGGCGTCATCCTTTCTGCCGGTGAGATAGATAACGTCCTGATGAATGGGCGCCTTATGCTGGTTGAGCCATGCGACAAATTCCTTTATGCCGCCGTCATAGCACATTACCTCGGCCTGCTCTTTGCCTTCGCGCTTATCCTGCATTGCGATGGTAAGGCCGCCGTTCAGGAACGCCTGCTCGCGCAGCCAGGTGTGCAGCGTCTCATAGTCGTAGACGGTGTCATCGAACATCTCGGGGTCGGGCTTGAAGCGGACGGTGGTTCCGGTTCTGTCCGTCGTGCCGACGACGTTTATGCTCTCGGTGATGCCGCCGCGGGAGAACTTCATCTGATAGATTTTGCCGTCCCTGTGTACCTGAACCTCAAGCCACTCGGACAGGGCGTTGACGACAGAGGCGCCGACGCCGTGCAGACCGCCGGAGACCTTATAGCCCCCGCCGCCGAACTTGCCGCCGGCGTGCAGGACGGTGAAGACGACCTCAAGCGCGCTTTTGCCGGTCTGCTCCTGAATGTCGACAGGGATGCCGCGGCCGTTATCGCGCACGCATATAATGTCGCCCTCTTCTATGGTTACGGTGATGCCGGAGCAGTAGCCCGCCAGAGCTTCATCGATGGAGTTGTCGACGATCTCATACACAAGGTGATGCAGACCCGACAGCGAGGTCGAGCCGATATACATACCGGGGCGCTTTCTTACGGCCTCAAGTCCTTCAAGAACCTGAATCTGCGAAGCATCATATTCCGACGCTTTATTTTTGATGTTATCAGACATACGTTTCTCCATTCCGTGCGGGGCTGCCCCCGCGGATTCTTATCACAAAAGCCCTGACTCGGTGCGCTTTAAAAGCGTCGCCGATGCCATCTGGCTCAGATAAAGTATTTTTTTATTTCCGGATTTGCACACAACAAAGGACTTCGGTATATCCTCGCTGGCGTTCACAACCTCGCCGGCTTTCTCTGCCATTGCGAGATACTTTCTCGTCAGATGCGACTGGCTGGTTATGTCCAGATCGAAGATGCCGATTATATCCTCCGTGCTCACAATCTTGCCTTTTCCGAGGTGCAGGTACATCAGCTTATCCTTCCCCCGCTTATGAACAGCACCCTGCCGCCGGTGCGGCTGGAAATGCCCTCATCCTCACAGCAGCTTATGAGCGTCTGCCCGCCGCCTATGCGGTTGAGCACGAACTCCTGACGTTTGGTATCAAGCTCGGAGAGCACATCATCGAGCAGCAGAATCGGATACTCGCCGGTCTCGGCTAAGAATATTTCGCGCTCGGCAAGCTTTATCGACAGCGCCGCGGTCCTCGTCTGACCCTGGGAGGCAAAGCTTCTCGCGGGATTGCCGTTAATGAATATCTCAAGGTCATCCTTATGGGCGCCGGTGAGGCACTGCGCGCTGTCAAGCTCCGCCTGACGGTGCTTTTCCTGATGGTCGCAGATGTCGTAGTAGATCTCCTTTGCGCTTGCAAACGGATCCTTCACCGTGCTGACGGTTTTATATTTTATCTCCAGCTCCTCAAGGGAGTTTGAAAAATCCCTGTGTATCGGCGCCGCGGCCTGATTCAGCCTCGCGGAAAACGCCGCTCTGTATCGGATGAGCTGAGCCGATGCGCGGCACATCCCGTCGGAGAATTCATCCAGCGTCTCAAGCAGCGACGGCTTCTCGCGCCAGTCTTTTAATATGCGCGTCTTATGCTCATACAGGCGGTTAAACTCCGAAAGATACTCGGCGTATCTCGGGCGGATCTGGCTTATCGCATTATCGAGCAGGCGGCGGCGAACTGCGGCGCCGTCTTTTATGAGGTTGAGATCATCCGGGCAGAAGAGCACCGTGTTCACCGTGTCGGCAAGCTCGCCCGCCGTCTTCTTCACGCCGTTAACGAGGATCTTCTTTGCCTGACCGGGGCGCAGCTGAATGTTTATGGTCTGCTCCCGCTCATGGCTGTAAACGTCCGCCAGGATATCCGCGCCGGAATAGCCGAAGCCGACAAGCTCGCGGTCAAAGCGCGTGCGGAAGCTCTTACCGCTCGAGAGCATATACACAGCTTCAAGAAGATTGGTCTTCCCCTGCGCGTTCTGGCCGGAGATTACGTTCGTCCCGGGCGCGAACTCAACGGTCTCAAACTCATAATTGCGAAAGCCGTTGAGCGCGATCTTTCTGATTATCATCCTTTGACCACTTCAAAGCTCATGCCCTGGAAATCGACCTTGTCGCCGGGGCGCAGCTTCTTTCCGCGCTGGGTGCAGACTTCGCCGTTTACGAAGACGAGGCCTTCGCTTATGACGAACTTCGCTTCGCCGCCGGTGCCGACCGCAGCTGCGAATTTAAGCAGCGAATCGAGCTTTATGAATTCCGTATCAATAGCTATTTTTTCCATTTTCTGTCTTTTCCAATCAGGCGTGTAATCTTACCGGCAGAACCATGTAGGTGAAGTTCTCCGTTCCGTCTGCTGCCCTGATGACACAGGGAGAGGATGCCGCTTTCACGCAGACAAGCAGCTCATCCTTGCCGGCGGCCTTGAGCGCGTCCTTGAGGTAGCGGTCGTTGAAGCCAATCATGAGGCCTTCGCCGTTGCCGTCGCAGGTGCAGACGTCTTCCGCGCGGCCTATTGGGGTAACGCAGACACAGTCGATGCTGCCGTCGTTGAAGGTGATCCTCACGGGGCTGGTGTTCTTCTCGCTGACGATCAGGGAGACGCGGTCGATGACCGACATGAATTCGCTTCTGTCGACCTTGAGCTCATACTTGAAGCCGTCGGGTATCGCGCGGCGGTAATTGAGGAACTCGCCCTCGAGTCTTCTCGATACGACGACCGTGTCGCCGATTGCGAAGGAAATGTGCTTCTCGCCGACGGAGATTGAGATTGGCGTGTCTTCATCGGCGCAGATTTTTTCGACGTCGGAGAGCGTCGCGCCGGGGACGACGAAGCTGCAGTTTTCAAGCTTGGAGCTCTCAAGCTTCTCAGTGCGCTTTGCGAGCCTGTAGCCGTCGACGGAGACAAGGGTAAGCTCGTCGCCTTCGATTTCGAACAGCGTGCCGGTGTATATCGGTCTTACATCGTCGGTCGAGACGGCGAAGATTGTCTGGTTTATCATGCTCTTGAGGATGTTCTGCGGAAGGGAGATGTTATTGACCGCATCGAACTTCGGCATCTCGGGGTAGTCTTCCGGACTTATGCCGATGATGTTGAATTCGCTCTTGCCGCACTTGATGTTTATATTGTCCTTTTCGTCGACCGTGACGGAGACTATGCCGTCCGGCATGCGGCGGATCATCTCGCCGAAGAGGCGCGCGCCGACGACTATCGAGCCGCGCTCTGCAATGTCGGCTTCGATGGCGGTGTATATGCCTTTTTTAAGGTCGTAGCCTGTTACGGTTATATTGTCTTCGGCTTTTATAAGAAGTCCCTCAAGAGCCGGTATCGGGCTCTTGCCTGCGGCGGCTCTTGATGCTATCGTGCAGGCGGACTGAAGAAGATATTTCTCACATGTGAATTTCATTTCGGCTCCTCCTTGAAAGAGAAAAGAATTTTTTTAGAAATAAATAAATCTATATTTCAAGTAGCGTTAGTAGTAGGCGCTGTGGATTGTTGAAAAGCGGGTCAAACCCTTGAAGGGAGAGAAAAAATTGTGTTTGCGGGGATGTGGGAAAATCGGAGAGTTTTAACATGGGGAGAGGGGAAAAAAGTTATCCACAAAATAGTTTTAACATTTCAACAGGAAAATTGTGGAAATGGGGATCAGACGGAATTGATATTCGACGTGATGTCTCTGACCGTTCCTGCCATCGACGGGTCGTTTTTCAGGAGCTGTTCGACTTTCCTGATGGAGCTGAGGACCGTGGCGTGGTTTCTGTCCTCATAGTGAGTGCCTATATCCTTGAGAGAAAGGCCGGTCAGCGAGCGCATCAGGTACATCGAGACCTGCCTTGCTATGGTCATGTTCTTCGAGCGGTTCTGACCGCGCAGATCTTCTTCCTTGAGGGAGAAGTATCTCGCTGTTTCGCGGATGATTATATCGGGAGTCGGAGTATAGGTGCCGATTCTTATGACGTCCTTTATGGCGCGCTTTACGGAGTCAATGGTTATAACGTCATCCAGAATCTCTTTATAGGCCGTCAGGCGCTTTATAACGCCTTCAAGCTGCCTTATGTTGGAGGTAATATTAGTCGCGATATATTCGACGGCATCGTCCGAGAGGATGAGGCCGAGCTGCGCTGCCTTGTTGCGGGTGATCGCCATTCTCGTCTCAAGGTCGGGCGGCTGGATATCCGCCATGAGTCCCCATTCGAAACGGGTGCGCAGACGGTCGTCAAGCTGAGCCATTTCCATGGGAGGACGGTCTGAGGTGATGACAATCTGGTTTCCGGCCTCATAGATGTTGTTGAAGGTGTGGAAAAATTCCTCCTGTGTCCCCTGCTTGCCGGCGATGAACTGGATATCGTCCACGAGAAAGAGGTTTACGTTTCTGTATTTTGTGCGGAACTCTTCGGCTTTATTCTCTCTCAGGGATTTGACCATCTGATTTGTAAACTCGTCGCCCTTAATATAGGCGATGGATTTCTCGGGAGACCGTGAATGAATCTCCTGACCTATGGCGAGCAGCAGATGGGTCTTGCCGAGACCGGAGTTGCCGTAAATGAAGAGCGGGTTGTAGGCCTTGCCGGGGTTCTCTGCGACGGCTATCGCGGCGGCGTGGGCAAACTTGTTGGAGCTGCCGACGATAAAATTATCAAAGGTGTAGCCGTCCATCTCGGGAAGAGAATTTTCGGACTTCTTCTTCAGCTCAAAGTCGTTTACCTCATCCCCGGCTAGGACGAGCAGGTCAAAGTCGCACGCGAAGATATCGGACAGCACGGCCTTGATGCTTTCGCTGAAGCGGCTGTTGATGATGTTTCTCTTAAACTCCGTCGTCGTGTGCAGAACAAGTCGGCAATCCTCAATGTCGACCGGAGTGCAGTCTGAGAACCAGGTGTTTATCGCGGTCGGCGTGAGCTGATTTGAGAGAATTTCGATGACCTTATCCCATATATCGTTGAGTGAATTCATCCCCATAACGGTCCACCTCAATGGTGCATATTTAATCAATTTATTATAACAGACTGCACCCTCTTTTTCAAGATTCAGCGACAAAAAACAGTAAGAATAAAATTATAATAAAGAAGAAAAAACAGACGGAGTTTTGATTTTTCTCTCTTAAAACAAAAAAGCGCCTGCCGATTTCTCGGCAGGCGCTGAAGGATTATTCTGTTTGGAAGGATTACTTACCCATGTTCATCTGGGCTGCGACCTCTGCGGCGAAGTCCTCTTCCTTCTTCTCAATGCCCTCGCCCTTTGCAAAGCGGACAGCATTGACGAACTTGATGGAGCCGCCAAGAGCCTTTGCAGCGCTGGCGATGTACTTCTCGACGGTCATGGAATTGTCCTTGACGAACTCCTGCTGGAGCAGGCAGTTCTCTTCGTAGAACTTGTTCATCTTGCCCATGACGATCTTTTCCTTGACCTGCTGGGGCTTGGAAGCCATCTTCGGGTCCTGATCCATGAGAGCAAGAGCAATCTTCTTCTCCTCTGCGAGAACGTCCTCGGTGACGTCGCTCTTATCCCAGAAGCGGGGATTCAGAGCAGCAATCTGCATGGCAACGTCCTTGCCGATGGCGGTGGCGTCAATGCCGCCCTCAACTGCGAGGTTAACGAGCACGCCAATCTTGCCGCCTGCGTGAACGTAAGCGACGCTGGTGTTCTCGGAGTAGCGGACGAAGCGGCGGATCTGAAGATTCTCACCGATGGACATGACCTTCTCAGGCAGAGTCTCGGCGACGGTCAGGTTGGAGTTGGGGTACTTGCAGTTAAGGAGAGCTGCAACGTCTGCAGGATTGTCGTTGATAACGACATGGCAGATGTCCTTGACGAAGTTGACGAACGGCTCGCTCTTTGCGCAGAAGTCGGTCTCGCAGTTGACTTCGACGACAGCGCCGACACCGCACTTGGGGCAAACGTCTGCATAAGCCATACCTTCGGCAGCAATGCGGCCGGCCTTCTTTGCGGCCTTTGCAAGGCCCTTCTCACGCAGCCATTCGACTGCCTTATCCATATCGCCGTTGGTCTCGGTGAGGGCCTTCTTGCAGTCCATCATGCCGACGTTGGTCATCTCGCGGAGAGTTTTAACATCCTGAGCGGTAAATGCCATAATAATTAGCCTCCTGTTTTAATCAGTTTTCAGTAAGAAAAAGGGGCAAAAGGCGGTCTGTTAGAGTCTGCCTGTCGCCCCTGCGTTTATTTATTATTCCTCTGCTGCTTCGGCAGCTGCCTCTGCGGGAGCTTCCTCAACTTCTGCGTCTGCGCCCTGACGGCCTTCCTGAACGGCGTTGGCCATGGTGGCGGAGATCAGGCGGATAGCGCGGATAGCGTCATCATTTGCGGGGATAACATAATCGACCTCATCGGGGTCGCAGTTGGTGTCGACGATAGCGACGATGGGGATGTGCAGCTTGCGAGCTTCAGCGATAGCGTTGTGCTCCTTGCGGGGGTCAACAACGAACAGAGCGCCGGGGAGCTTCTTCATTTCCTTAACGCCGCCGAGGTACTTCTCGAGCTTTTCCATCTCGCCGAGGTGCTTCATAACTT
>CAZFCH010000053.1:0-11021 GCA_964517445.1 uncultured Oscillospiraceae bacterium
CTCTCTTCTTCCTGGTCTTTGTTATTTGCTCTACCCCAACTATTGACATAGAGCCAAAAATTTTTGCCCTCGGAGCAATGAGCACCGAGGGCATTTTTCATGGAGCAAGTTTGTATTTATGCTTATCCTCTTCGGTTATCTTTCGCAGGACGCGGCAGGGGTTGCCCACAGCGACGACGCCGGAGGGAATATCGCGCGTCACAACGCTGCCAGCGCCTATAACGGTATTGTCCCCTATCGTCACGCCGGGCACCACCGTCACGCTCGCGCCGATCCAGACGTTATTGCCTACGGTTATTGGCAGTGCAATCTCAAGCCCGGAGTTGCGCTGCTCAACATCCAGCGGATGTCCCGCCGCAGAGAAGCAGCAGTTGGGTGCAATGAACACGTGGTCGCCGAAAGTTATTGGTGCGCAGTCGAGTATCACAAGATTGTGATTGGAATAAAAATCATCACCGACGAAAATATTATACCCGTAATCGCACCAGAATGGTGCGGTGATGCGCACGCCTTCTCCGGCCCTGCCAAGAATGGAGCGCATTATCTTATCCTGCTGTTCTTTGTCCGAGGGCAGGCAAAGATTATAACGGTAGCATTTATCCTTGCACTCGGCACGCTGCCGGGCGAGTTCCTCATCATAATTAGCATCATACAGGAAGCCGGCCGCGGCTTTTTCACGTTCTGTCATAGCATTCTCTCCTCACTGATTTATTTCGTCCCGGTCGAGCCGAAGCCGCCGCGGTTGTCATCTCTGAGCTTATCGACAGTGACGAACTCAAGCTCCGGCTGCCGCTCAATGATGCGGAACTGGCAGATGCGCTCGTTCTTCTTTATATGCGTATCACGCAGAGCGTAGACAGGAGCTTTCCACTCGTCCGCGTCGCCGCAGTAGGAGTTATCAACAACCCCGACGCTGTTGGTCAGGATCACACCAAAATTCTTAAATGTGCTGCTGCGCGGTGCAATATGCGCTTCATAGCCCTCCGGCAGAATCATACCAACTCCGAGACGCAGATAGCGGAACTCCCCTGCTTTCATCTCGACATCCTCTGCCGCGCGGAGATCAACCCAATCGCCCTTGGCGATTTTTTCAATTTTCGTGATTTCATCGTCAAAATATTTTATAAACAGTTGCATTGCTAAACACTCCGACTTCTATATTTATTGACATCTGCGCCCACTGTGGGTAAAATATAGACACTGATAGCGATATAATATCACATACAGGAGGACTTTTCCATGCCAAGTTTTCAGGATTTTTATTTTCAGTCAAGTACCGGCAGAACAAGTATCCACGCACTCAAGTGTGTGCCGGACAGCAAGCCGCGCGCGGTAGTGCAGATCTCCCACGGCATTGCCGAGCACATTGACCGCTACAGGCCGTTCATGGAATTTCTGGCAGACAACGGCTTTGTCGTTGCGGGCAACGACCATCTCGGTCACGGCAAGAGCATCCGCGTACCCGAGGAGCAGGGTTTCCTTGCCGAGAAGGACGGCTGGTGGCGCGTTGTGGACGATATGGAAAAGCTGCACGATATCATGTCCAAGGAGTACCCGGAGCTCCCCTATGTGCTCTTCGGACACAGTATGGGCAGCTTCCTCACGCGCACATACATCATAAAGCACCCGGATAAGTATGACGCCGTAATCCTCAGCGGCACGGGGCACCAGAGTCCGGTGCTCGTTCTCGGAGGCAATGCCGCGGCCTCGGTCATGGCGAAGCTCAACGGCGCGATGGGCGACGGCACGAAGCTTGATTCGCTGGCCTTCGGCAGCTACCTCAGCAAGATAGAGAACCCTCGCACGAAGTACGACTGGCTCTCACGGGACGCGGAACAGGTAGACAAATATATCGCCGATCCGCTGTGCGGCTTTGTCGGTAAGATTGGGCTGTACCGCGACATGATGCAGGGAATAAAGTTCATCACGAATAAGAAAAGCATAGCCCAGATGAATAAGGAAAAGCCCGTGTACTTCATGTCCGGCGACGGCGACCCTGTCGGCGACTACGGCAAGGGCGTAGAGCGCGCCTATAAGGCCTTCTGCGATGCTGGGCTGCACGACGTATTCATGCGGCTCTATCCCGGCGGACGCCATGAAATGCTCAATGAGACGAACAAGGATCAAGTATATCAGGACATTCTCAGCTGGCTGAGCGAAAAGATCTGATACTAATACAGCAAAACCGCTTCCCGATTGGGAAGCGGTTTTTATTATTTAAGTTATCGGAATTACTCTTCCTCGGTCTCAGGGGCAATGCCGGTGGCGGTGCCGTCTGCGCCGACTTCGTAAACAAGAGCGTCCTCGCCGTTATCCTCGGCGTACTCCTCTTCCTCAACCTCTTCGACCGCAGCGGGTGCGGGCTCGGACAGGGCACGGATAGAGAGCGAAATCTTGTGCTTGTCATTGTCGATAGCAGTGATCTTTGCATCAACAACATCGCCGACGGTCAGGACATCCTCGGGCTTGCCGATGCGGCGGTTGGCGATCTGGGAAATGTGGATCAGGCCATCAACACCGGGGAGAACCTCTGCGAATGCGCCAAAGGGCATGAGCTTGACAACAGTAACAGGTGCGACATCGCCCACGCTGTACTTGTTGACGAACATCTCCCAAGGATTGCCGTTGGGATCCTTGTAGCCAAGGGAGATCTTGCGCTTTTCCTTATCGAAGGAGATGACATAAACGTCAATCTCATCGCCGACGGAAACGACCTCGGAGGGCTGATGGATGCGACCCCAGCTCAGCTCGGAGACGTGAACCATACCGTCAATGCCGCCGATATCAACGAATGCGCCGTAGCTGGTCAGGGACTTGACGGTGCCGTGATACTTCTTGCCGACTTCGATTTCGTTCCAGATGCTCTCGATGCGCTCGCGGCGCTCTGCCTGTGCAACGCGCTTGATGGAGCCGACAACGCGCTTGCGAGCCTTGTTGACCTCGGTGATCTTGAGGCGAACGGTCTTCTTAAGCAGCTGTGCAAGCTCGGCCTCGCGGGGCAGATCAGTCTGGGATGCGGGAACAAACACGCGCACGCCCTTGACGTTGACAACAACGCCGCCCTTGTTCTCTTCGGTGACAACGCCTTCGAGAACGGTTTCGTTATCGACAGCTTCCTCGACTGCGTTCCACATCTTGGCAGCGTCGAGACGCTTCTTGGAGAGCATCGCAGTGCCTTCGACATCGTTGACTCTGACAACAACAGCTTCGATGGTATCGCCGATCTTGACAGCGTCTTCGACTTTGATGCCGTCGTCGGTGAACTCGGAAGTCGGAATGAAGCCGGAATACTTGGCGCCCAGATCAACACTGATCTCGGTGCCGGTAATAGCAACAACAACGCCGGTTACCTTATCTCCATTATATATAGTTTTGAGAGTCTCCTCCAGCATTTCATCGAAGGACTTTTCCTTCTCAACTGCGGATTCTTCAACTTTGATTTCGTCGCTCATTTTGTTTCTTACCTCCTTAATTATCCACGCCGGGGTAGATGCACCGGCCGTGAGTCCCACTGTGTCAGCCGTTTTCAGCCTGTCCATATCAAGGGCATCCGCCCTCTCTATAAACTCTACGCACGGACAATGCTCCCTGCATATTTCCGCAAGATGTACACTGTTCGCGCTATGCCTGCCTCCGATGACAACCATGGCGTCACAATCCGAGGCAAGCCTGGCCGCCTCCTCCTGACGCGTGGACGTAGCAAGGCATATTGTATCAGATATTTCCGGATTTGTACATCTTTTTTTTATAACATTGCAACATTCGGTAAAATTACTGTTGGTCTGCGTCGTTTGAACGACAAGTGTTATAGGTTTTTCCCAATAGCTTGGATTTTCATCCAGCCACTGCTCGAGTTCTGCCGAGTTTTCAAAGACTTTGTGCTCTCCGCACCAGCCGCAAATGGCCTCGACCTCCGGGTGATTACGCATACCGATGACAATGGTGAAGCGGTTTTTCTCCTTCGCCGCAGTGACGATTTTATGTATGGCCTTCACCTTGGGGCAGGTCGCGTCATGTATCACGGCTCCGGCCTTTTGGAGCTGCTCATACACCTCCGGCGCCGCGCCGTGCGCACGGATGAGTACATCTTCACCGGGACGTGCTTCATCTGCGCGCTCTATTACACGCAGTCCCTTTGAAGTCAGCTCCTGTACAACGTCCTCATTATGGATGAGCTGTCCAAGACTTGCGCATGTTCCCTTTTCCTCCAGCAGCGTCTCCGCCATGCCAACGGAGCGATTAACGCCAAAGCAAAAACCGGCGCTCTGTGCCACTCTGAGTTCTTTCATTCGGCTTGCTCCTGCTTCGGACTGAGCCGCTCAATTACAAGCCCCGCAAGTACAGCGGCGCTCTCTTCATAGTTGAGGCTGCTGGTATCGACGTGCACAGCATCCTCCGCCGCACGCAGCGGTGCCGCGGCGCGTTTGGTGTCCTGCTCGTCGCGGTACTCGATATCCTTTAAGACCTCGTCAAAGCTCGCGTGCACGCCCTTGGCTTCAAGCTGAAGCACGCGGCGCTTTGCGCGCTGCTCAGCGCTGGCAGTGAGAAATACCTTGAGGTCTGCGTCAGGGAGAACAACGGTGCCGATGTCGCGTCCGTCCATAACGACATTGTGCTCTCTGGCAAGCTTGCGCTGCATCTCAAGCAGAAAGCTCCTGACAGCCGGCAGAGACGACACGTCCGACGCGCAGATAGATATCTCCGGCATACGGATTGCCTCAGAGACGTCCTCCCCGTCAAGGAACATGCGCTGCTCCCCGTCTTCGTTATAGCGCATCTCGATAGTGAGCTTGGGAAGCAGGGCCTTCACAGCAGGTTCATCATGCCGGTCTATGCCTGCGCGGTAGGCCGCCAGGCCAACCGTGCGATAAATCGCGCCGGTATCGACATATATAAAGCCGAAGTCTGCTGCGAGCTTTCTCGCCATTGAGCTCTTGCCTGCGCCGCTGGGGCCGTCTATGGCAATCGAATAAAATTCTTTCATTACACTGTCTCCGTTCATATTGAATTGCCGGCAACAAAGCCGGTCGACCATGCTATCTGAAGATTGAATCCTCCGGTATAGCCGTCAAGGTCAAGCACCTCGCCGGCAAAATACAGGCCGGGCATGAGCTTCGACTCCATCGTGCGGGGGTTTATTTCCTTAGTGCTCACGCCGCCCGCCGTGACTATTGCTTCGTCTATCGGCCTTGTTCCGGTCACGGACACAGGAAAAGCCTTGAACAGGTGCAGCAGCTCCATACGCTGCTCATGCGTGATGGCGTTCACCTTGGTGTCCTCCGGTATGCCGGAAAGGCGGACGAGCACGGGGATCATGGTACGCCCGGCAAGATCGTTCAGGGCGTTCTTGAACTCCTTATTGGAGTACTTTTCAAAATCACGCAGGATGCGCGCGTCGAGCTTCTTTTCGTCAAGTCCCGGCTTGAGGTCAATTTCGAGCCTGTATGCGGCCTTGCCCATGCTGCGCATATGCGCGCTTGCAGAGAGCACCAGCGGCCCGGAAACGCCGAAGTGCGTAAAGAGCATTTCTCCAAGCTCACGGTATATGAGCTTATCGTTTTCGTAAGCAGAGAGCGTCACGTTTTTGAGTGAGAACCCCTGCATCTCAGCGCAGTAATCATCGCTACTTTCAAGAGGGACGAGCGATGCCCTCGTCGGCGTCACGGTATGTCCGAAGCGGCGGGCAAAGCCAAAGCCGTCGCCGGTCGAACCGGTCAGCGGATATGACAGGCCGCCGGTACACACAGCCGCCGCCCGGCACGGGATGAAGCCCTGATCCGTCGAGACGCCGGACACACAGCCGTCCTCGGCAGCGATGCCGGTAGCGTGCACCTGCATGAACTTCACTCCGGCATTGCGGCAGAGCTTAGTCATAAGCGCGGCAACGTCGTTCGCGTTATCCGACTGCGGGAACACACGGTTCCCGCGCTCGGTCTTGAGCGGCAGGCCATGCGATTCGAAAAATGCGATTGTATCTTCCGGTGAAAGACGGTTCAGCGCGCTGTAAAGGAAGCGCCCGTCCCCGGGAATATTCGACATAAAGGTTTTGATATCACAGTTATTCGTGACATTGCAGCGTCCCTTGCCGGTGATTCTGAGCTTGCGTCCAAGCTGCCGGTTCGGATCCAGAAGCGTGACAGATAGTCCGCGCTCCGCCGCAGTATACGCGCACATCATCCCGGCAGGACCGCCGCCGATGACGACAAGGTCAGTATATTCAAGACGCATATGTAATCACCGCTCCCCTTCCGCTCTGACACTCTCAAGTTCCTCTGGTGTAAGATATCTCCATGTGCCCGGCTTGAGCTCCCCAAGTTCCAGCGCGCCCTCGCTTATTCTTTTAAGGCGCAGAACCTTGAGGCCGACTGCCTCGCACATCTTTCTGACCTGACGGTTGCGCCCTTCATGGATCGTAATCTTGAGCTCAGCGCCGCCCGGAAACAGGCTGCTCAATCCGACCTCCGCGCCATCAACGACATAGCCATCAATCTCCATCGGCTCACGCAGATACTCCATCGCGACGCCGACATCGTCGCTCTCGACGCGCGTCAGGTAGGTCTTATTCACGTTGTGCGACGGGTGCATCATATAGTTTGCAAAGTCCCCGTCGTTTGTCATAAGCAGCAGCCCCTCGGAATACATATCAAGTCTTCCGACAGGATAAACACGGCAGGGTACGTTTCTGACAAGCTCTGTCACATTGCGGCGGCCCTTTTCGTCGCTCATGGTAGTGACATATCCGCGCGGCTTGTTCAGCATTATATAAACCTTATCTCCGGGCTTTGGCAGCGGCTTGCCGTCCACGAGTATGGTATCCGTCTCCGGGTCGGCTTTCTCGCCTACCAGAGCTGTATGTCCGTTTATCCTGACACGTCCATCGGCGATAATCGTCTCCGCGGCGCGGCGGGACATAAGCCCCGCTGCGGATATGAGCTTTTGGATTCTCTCTTGCATCTAAAGTTTTTCCTCCGAAAAACCGACAGTATAAAAACACGGAAACAACGGCATGCCGTTTCTCCCACAGCAGCTGACAAACAGCGCCGCGATTTTTAACTTAATAATAAGCACCACCCTTCTGAGAATGGGCAGTGCTTATTATGACAGACGCGATAGATGTTATTACTTTTTCTGTTTTTCGATGAAAGCGTCTACTCTGTCCATAACCTGCGGCACCAGATCAATGATACGATCGACGGTGTTGCTCGCGGGAGGAGTGACATTGACCATTCTGACGGTGCCTTCCTTGATGACAAGAAAACCGATCGGGTCAATCTTGACAGCAGTGGCATTGCCGCCGCCGTAGGGACGGTCATCGCCGGACTTCTTGGCCGTGAACTCAACTCCGCCGCCGCCGAAGCCTACGCTTATCTTGGAGATGGGAACGAGTGTGATTCCGTCGGGAGTATAGATAGGATCGCCGACAACGGTGTCGACCTTGAGAATGTTCTTGACACTCTCCATAGTGTTCTGCATAAGAGCTCCGATAGGGTTATTGTCCATTTGAGTCCGTCCTTTCCTCTGCCTGTGTATTTTGTTCTGTATTATTGTCTTTATTTATCTGGCTGGTTTCTGCTTCGTTTGTGTCCTTATCAAGCGCGACATCGACCTCGATACCGTCGGACGCGATGCCCTGCTTTTTCTCGCGGCGGAGCCGGCGCTTGTTACGGATGAGTACCCCAAGCGCGCCAAACGCTATCGCGAAGAGCATATGCATGACCTGGGCAAGTCTTATCGTCGCACACAGCTCCACGTCAATCTTCATCTTATCTGTCGTGAAGTCGATATCCGTCCGGATGTCAGAGTCTTTCACGATGAACTTCTCCTCACAGATCGGTATAAGCGTGGAGAGCGCTGCGTTGACATAGTTGTAAGTCACGACGGTGTCATATGGGTCGTCCCCGGCAGCGGCATAGTGCAGCATGAACTTGTTCACAGTGACTTTGCCGAATTTGCCTACGCCCTTGAGCGCGCGTTTAATCAGCTCAAAAAGCTCCTCTTTTGTGAAGTTCAGCTTTTTCTTGGGCTTGGGTTCCGATTCCTTCTCGGGTTTGGGTTTTTTCTCTTTTTTCGGTTTCTTTTCCTTCGGCGGCTTGTCCTCACTCCCCGGCTTTTTAGGGAGGATTTGGAAAGAGAATCCGTCCGCCCTCGCGGCCAGTGTAAATTCACCGCCGATATACGCTGCATCCGCCCCCACCGGCACATTGAGCACCAGCACGATCAGCAGTACAATGATCCCCAGAAGGGTCAGGCCGACCGCCGGGAGGAAAACACACAGCAATATAAAGGCAGCAAGCACGGCCACTATGCCGAGGATAATCAATCCTATCAATTACATCACTCCTCGCTTGCTTCTCCTGAAACGTCATCAATACTAATCTGCTCGCCGTTTTCGGCGTTCTGCAGTTTATCTATTGCTTCCTTGAGCTTGTCCATGCCTTCGCCGGCGCTGACCTCCGGGAGCGGAGGCAACTCCGTTATAGAGCTTATGCCCATCGTTCTGAGGAACACATCCGTCGTGCGGAATACTGCGGGACGCCCCGGGACTTCAAGCCGGCCGCACTCCTCGATAAGCCCGCGATCCTGAAGCATACTGACAGTATAGGAGCTGTCAACGCCCCTGACCTGATCGACATACGCACGGGTGACCGGCTGAAAATACGCGACGACGGCAAGCGTCTCAAGCGCCGGCTGCGAGAGCACCGGGGGCTTTCGCTGCTCCAGCGCCTTGGTTATATACGCTGCATACTCCGGTGCGGAGCACATTTGCAGCTTGTCCTCAAGGCGGAGGATACGCATACCGCGGGAGTTTGCACTGTAATACTCCTGAAGCTCAGTCGCGGCACACTCTATATCATGTTCGTCAACACCGAGAATCAGCGACAGGCGCGCTATCGGGACGCTGTCACCCGCGGCGAAAAGAATGGCCTCAACAGCCGAAGTAAGATTAATCATACATTACTCAACAATTTTGTCAATTATACTGTCCATATCGCCGCCGACAAATTCAAGACTGTAGTCATTTTCGCTGCGGGTGATATGGATGCTGCCCATGCTGCAAAGCTCCAGTATGGACATGAACGCAGCTACCACCTCCGAGCGGGAGCGGCAGTCGCGGTAAATTTCATTCAAGCTTGCGCAGCCGTCGCGGAGTCGGTGCAATATCTGCAGACTTTTATCACGGATGCTGTATACAATGCGCTTAGGAACGGCGGCACTTATATCAGGCTCCGGCGCCTTGCCGCCGCGGGAGTATATGGAATACATCGCCTTGAGCAGATCGACCGGCTCATGCCGATAAGTGTATTCCTTGCTCGATGGCTGAAGCGGCTCCGGCGTTTTGGAAAAGTACAGCATGCCTATCTCAGACGCCTTTTTAAGCTCCGGCAGCACCTTCTGTATCGATGCAAAGATATCTCTGCACTTGAGCTGCTCAAGGGAGGCCATGAGTACTTCAAGCTCTGACACCTCCTCGTCCCCTGCAAGCAGGGTTCGGGTCTTTATATAGAGCAGGTGTGCGGCCATCTGAACAAACTCACTTGCAATTTCAAGATCCATGCTCTGCATTTTGTCAAGATATTCAAGGTACTGATCAAGAATATCCGAAATGCTGATATCGCGGATCTCTATTTTATTTTTTGACAGGAGGAGCAGGATCAGGCTCAATGGGCCTTCAAAATTCTGAAGCTCGTCCTTATCCCGGACAACGCCCTCCAGAAAGAAACTGGGATTATCCATTATCGCTCACTTATAAAACAGTTTTACTACCAGATCGCAGGCAAACTGAGCGACCGGAATCAGATTCGAATATATTACGGAAACGACCGCGGAGACTGGTTTCCCGAGGACACCCGTCATCATAAGCACCATGAGGACGAGCCCGCCGTAGCGCTCATAGTGCATGAGCTTATAGTAGCTCTCATTGCTCAGCAAAGCAAAGAGCACCTTTGACCCGTCCAGCGGTGGCAGCGGTATCAAATTGAACACCGCAAGTCCAAGGCTCATATACGCCGTAAGCTCAATCATTTCGAGAAAGTACCCGCCGACGGAGCTGTTGCGCAGCGGAGGAAACAGTGCCCCATACAGCAGCAGGAACACAAGCGTTATTAAAATATTGCTGACAGGTCCGGCAAGCGCCGTGACGGCCATACCGCGCTTCGGGTTCTTAAAGCGGTACATATTCACCGGGACAGGCTTTGCCCAGCCAACGCGAAACACCAGCATCATAAGAAGCCCGACAGGGTCAAGATGCTTGAGGGGATTCAGCGTAAGGCGCCCGGCCTGCTTTGCTGTATCGTCCCCAAGGCGATAGGCGACATAGCCGTGGCTCAGCTCATGCAGGGTGATACAGATAAGCGAGGGGATAACGCCGAGGAGAATACTCAGGAGATAGCTGAAGTCCCAGCCGTCCCACACAGAGCTTAATCCGCTTATTTGAGTCACCCCCAAGATATTGTCATTTTAACAAAATGCTCTACGAAATACAAGAGCATGCGAGAAATTCTGTGAAACTTTTTACAGAAGCGCGGTGATCTCCGCCAGAAGCACTTCCCTGCCCTGCCCGTTTTCGGCTGAAAACGGAATGAGCTTAACATCCTCCGGCAGTTCGAGGGTCTCACGGATGAGCGCGAGGTTCGGTTCAATCTCACTTTTCTTGAGCTTATCAAGCTTATTGGCAACAACGATGAGCGGATGCCCGGTACTCTTGAACCAGTCTGCCATGGTCACGTCGTCAGCTGTTGGCTTATGACGCGCATCGACAATCATTACGCCAAGCTTAAAAAGCCCTGCGGCAAAGAAATCCTCCATCAGCTTGCCCCAGCGATCGCGCTCGGACTGTGAAACTTTGGCAAAGCCATAGCCCGGCAGGTCTATGAGATACAGCCTGCCGTCTATGAGAAAGTAATTGACGTGTATGGTCTTGCCTGGTGCGGAGCCGACACGGGCAAAATTCTTGCGGTTGAGGAGCCGGTTTATAACCGACGACTTCCCGACATTTGACTTGCCGGCAAACGCGACAGCCG
>CAZFCH010000054.1:0-10930 GCA_964517445.1 uncultured Oscillospiraceae bacterium
CTACGATCGCTACGCTGTCCGCCCTGCTTTGTGGATAAATCTCGACTCTTAACTCTTCAAATCTTAAATCATCCACTCAGCGCCGAAGGCGCAATCTTACCGTTATTACAAAGACAAAGCCTCTGTCACTATAGAAAAAGCATAAAAATCGGATGCGCTGCGAAACAGGAAGTTTCGCAGCGCATCTTTTATTATTTTATAATGCGTTTATTCTGTCGGGAATATTTCAAGCTCGATGTCGCTGAGGGGGAAGGAGCAGCAGGGGTGAATCCAGCCGAATTTCTTGTCGGCAAGTCTTCTGCCGTCTGCATCTGCTGGAATATAAACATCGCCGCTGACAAGGCGGGAGTGGCACCAGCCGCATTCACCGCTGCGGCAGTGCGACGGAGCCTTTATGCCTGCGCCCTCCATCGCCCAGAGGAGAGACTGGTTCGCGCTGCAGGGAACGGTCTGCTTCTCGCCGTGGATGACGACAGTGAGAGTGAACTGCGCGTCCTTCTTGTCGGCAGGGAAGTCGGCGTTTTCGGCGGCTTTGAGATAGTCGCCGGACATCTCCATGCGGTAAAGGCGCTTGGGCAGACCGAGCTTCTTCATCTCGCCCTCTTCAAAGGTGTACATTGCCTTCGGACCGCACATGAACACGGAATACTCGCCCTCGGGAGCGTACTTCTTTATAAGCTCGGCGGTGATGAAGCCGTGCTCGAAGCCTTCCTTCTCCTCATGGGAGAGAATATGCACGACCTTTACCCGACCGTTGGAGCGCGCGGCGACGGCTTCAATCTCATCCTTGAGAAGGATGCCGCCGGAGGTGCGGCTGCCGTATAGAATGGTCATGTCGAAATCCTCAATGCCGTCGGCAATCGCGGAAGCCATGGAGTAGAACGGTGTGATGCCCGAGCCGCCGGCAATGGCGATGACATGCTTTGCGTCGCGCAGGTTCTGATAATAGAAGTCACCGAGAGGGCCGCTTATCTCAACCTCGTCGCCCTCTTTCCATGTGTCGAGAATGTACTTCGAGGCATAGGAGGGGTTCGTGAGCTTGATGGTGAGAGTGTAGCTGGTGTTCTCGCTGCCGAGAGCGTCCTTGGGGTTCGAGCGAATGGTATATGGCTTATGGACGAGAGCGCCGTTAATGTTCAGCGAGACGGAAACATACTGGCTGGCGCGAAAATATGCCATCTCCGTCGTGCCCTTTTCAATGTTCGGGACGAGAGTGAAGCTCTTGGCGTCACCGTGGTCAACGACCTTTGCAATCCTGACATACTGAACCTCGGGATGGAGCTTCTTTCCGAGCACATTTGCGTTGAATATCGACTGCGGAATCTCTGCGGGCGCCTGGTCTATCGCTTTGAGCCTCGTCTTTACCTCGCCGAGGAACGGGAACGGAGTCAGCCCTTTGAGACCGTCTCTTGAATAATTATATTTCGCCATCTTACTTGCCCTCCTTCATGTCCTGAAGCATGTATCTTGCCTGCTCCGCGCCGGAGAGATAGGCCTGTGAATAGCCGTCCATCTGGGTGCCGTGACCGCCGACAAAGCGCAGACCCTTTATCGTATAGTCTTCGTGGTGCGCGCACTGCACGCGCGGGAACATGCCGTCCCAGCCGGCGGGAAGGTAACCGTAGACATCGCCGCGCGGTGTGCCGAGGTAGCGCGCCCATGTGACAGGGGAGGCGACGACGATTTCTTCAATGTGGTTCTGAAGATCGCAGCCGGTGACCTCCTCATAGCGCTCAACGCATTCGCGGGCGACGCGGTCTTTGATCTTGAAGTAGTCCTCCTCGGTGACGTCCTTGAACGGATCGCCGGTGTAGAACTTGCTGAACTGGATGAATGCGCGGTTTTCTCCGGCAGCGTCGGGAAGGGCATTCGTGAGGACGGTGCAGGTGATGTCCCGATGAGTGTCGAGGGAGTCGGAAGAGAGGAACTGCTGGTGATTATCCGGCGTGTGACGCAGGAAGGTGTCGTAATTCTTCAGCCCGATCTCCTCTGCGCTTGCGTCAAGACCGAGGTACACGGTGAAGGCAGCCTGCGCGAGACGCTGCGCGTTCATCTTCTTTTTGTCGTACTCCGGGACTTCGTTCTTGTCAACCATGCGGTCGAACACAACATGGGGCATGAGGTTTGAGATGACATAAGAGCACTCGATATATTCGCCGGAGGCAAGCTCGACGCCGCGAACCTCGCCGCCCTTGATGTCTATCTTCTCGACCTTGGTGTTGTACCAGATGTCGCCGCCGAACTCGCGGAGCTTTGCGTCAAACGCGAGGGAAATTTCGTGGGAGCGGTTCTTTGCAAACCAGGGCAGCTGAGTCAGGTACACGTAGGTCATGAATGTGTACGGGGCGAAGCTCATCTCGGTTGAGTCGGCCGCGACGTATGTCCAGTAGGACTCAAAAATCTGGCGCGCCTTATCGGGAACGCCGATCTTGCGCAGCATATCGTCGCACGGCTGCGGGACAAGGCACATAAGGTCGTAGTATTTGAGCATCATTTCGACCTTCTGCAGTCCCTCCGGCTCGTTATGGCGCTCATAGAGCCATTCGACGCCGTCGACCAGCATGCGGCCAAGTTCCATGACGGTGGTCATGGATTCGCGGCTGCCGGGGACCTGACGTTCCATCTCATCGATGAAGTTCTGAACGCCCGCGGGCATGGCAACATTGAAGCCGTCCGGGTCGGTTGCGATGGAGGCGAAGCTTTCGTTCGCGCTGCACCATTCGACGTCCAGCCCGTATTCATCCTCAAGCAGCTGCCTCACCGCGCCGCGCTTGCCTTCACCCTCGCCGGTACCCATCTGGCACAGCTCATGCAGGGTAGCTTCAAATTCGTAATTGCCGCGGACAAAGCTTGTGGCACAGCCTCCGGGAAGATTGTGCTTTTCGAGGACGAGCACCTTTTTCCCGGCTTTCGCGAGATAGGTTGCGGCGGAAAGACCGCCGTTGCCTGCGCCTACAACGATCACGTCGTATTTCTGCATTAACATTCCCTCCAATTTTATATACATAAAATATGCCGTGTGGTATAGCCACACTTATTTTACTGTATTTCAGAGCAAAACGCAAGAGTACATTGATAATTACTTGACAAAACTTTTGCGCGCTCTTTTGTGCAAAGTAGAGATATAATTGCATTTGGTGGTTTTTATTCACGAACCACGCTTGATTTTATGATGGATATATTATAAAATATGACATCATATACAGTCACGGAGGATAAAGCAAAATGCGCGCAGATGACAGCAAGAGCCTGAAAGCCGGATTTGTCGAAATCATGGAGGCGAAAATATTTTCGGGCGAGCTTAAGCCGGGGGACAGACTGCCGCCGGAGCGCGAGCTTGCCGCGCAGCTCGGGATAAGCCGTGGCTCGGTCAATCAGGGTGTACTTGATATGGCGCGCATGGGCTTTCTGCGCATCGTCCCGCGCAAAGGGACATTCGTGGCGGAGTATGTCCGCAATGCAACTCCTGAAACGCTGTCGGCAATCATGGGCTATGACTCTGCCCTGATAGACAGCGCACTGTTCAAGGATCTGATGGAGCTGCGTATTCTGGTTGAGCGGGAGTGTACGCGCCTTGCCTGCGCAAAGCTCACGCCGGAGTCGCTCGAAATGCTGCAGAAGCGTCTGGATGCGGTGATGGCGGCAAGCGACGAAGACGCAGCGGAAGAGGTGTATCTCTTCCATAAGTGCATCACTCAGATATCAGGGAACGCAGCCTACGCTATTGTGTTCCAGAGCTTTGAGAAGATGATACGGAACCTCATCAGGGAGCATTATAAAGATCCTGACGAACTGCGCAGCAGCTTGCCAAAGCTCGGACAGCTGACCGAGGCAATAGCGCGGCGTGACGCAGCGGAGGCTGACCGCTGTATGCTGATGATTCTCAGCCAGGCTTCGGATTACCTGAACAAGTATCTGAAGGACAAAGAGAGCATACGGGAGAGCTGAAGAATATTCTATAATATAACGCCGGAGGTGCGGAATGAAAATCGAACACGCGGCAATATACGTAAACGACATAGAGGCGGAGAGAGAATTCTTCGCGCGGTATTTCGGAGCGGCCGCCGGGGAGCTGTACCGTAATAAAAACACCGGCTTCCGCTCATACTTCCTGAGCTTTGACGGCGGCGCACGGCTGGAGATTATGACCGCGCCGGAGCTTCAGGACATGGATAAGCCTAGTCTCAGAACCGGCTTTGCACATCTGGCTTTTTCCGTCGGCAGCCGCGGGGAGGTCGACGCGCTTACCGAAAGGCTGAGAGGTGACGGCTACGCCGTCGTGAGCGGGCCGAGAGTGACAGGGGACGGATACTATGAAAGCTGCGTCCTTGACGCTGAGGGCAACCGCATAGAGATTACCGAGTGAATAAGAAAATACAAAACCCGTTTCGTACAGTTTTGAGTGCGAAACGGGTTTTTATAATATCAATTGTTCAGCTCGGAGAAATCGATGACGCGGCAGCCGAGGGCTTCGGCCTCGTGAATGTCGTGCGTCACAAGTATCACGGCGGCGTCCGTGCCGTCAGATACGGCAGAGATTGCGTTCTTCTTCGCGGCTGCATCCAGAGCTTTGAACGGCTCGTCAAGCAGCAGAAGATCGGGAGCGCAGACGAGCGCTCTGGCGAGGGAGACGAGCTGCTGCATACCGCCTGAAAGCTCCTCAGGCAGCTTAGCTACGGCATTACTCAGACCGAAGCGCGAGAGCCAGGCGTCGGCTTTGTCACCCTGACGCGTGTCAGACAGAACGAGCCTGACATTTTCAGCGGCGGTGAGCCACGGCAGCAGCCGCGGCTCCTGGAACACGAAGGAGAGCCGCCGCGCCGTGCGCTCGACAGAGCCGGAGTCCGGACTTTGCAGTCCGGCAATCACGCGCAGCAGCGTCGTTTTGCCGCAGCCCGACGGCCCCATTACGGCGATACGCTCGCCGTAATCAAGTCGGATGGACACATTGCGCAGGACGCGCAGATCGCCGTAGCTTAGAGAGACGTTTTTGAGCTCAAGCATTTTTCCCGCCTCCCGATATAAGTCTCAGTACAAGCTTTTCGAGCAGGAAGCTGAGCAGAATGACGCACAGCGTCCAGGCAAACAGATCGGTTGTCTGGAGATAGAGCTTGGATTCATAAATCATGCGGCCTATCGAGACGCCGGGCACGGTGAGCACCTCAGCGGCGATACCGGCTTTCCAGCCGAAGCCGAGTGCGCTCGAGCACGCGGAGCGAAAATACGGCAGCACCGATGGAAAATATATGCTCCGCGCGGTTTTAATAAATGAAAAATCATACACGCGCGCAAGCTCTAAAAAGCTGCGGTCGGTGTTCTTTATCCCAGCGGAGACGTTGCTCCACACAATGGGAAAAACCATCAGCGCCGAGATCAGCACCGGGACATAGTCACGCTGAAGCCATATCAGCACAAGGATCACAAAAGAGGCGACAGGCGTCGTCTTTATAACACTGATGATGGGCGCGAGCAGAGTTTCGAGCAGCGAGAAGCGGCAGGTCAGCACCGCGGCCGCGATGCCGAGAATGACAGCGGACACGATACCGGCGCTTATCCTGAGCAGCGAGAGCAGCACGGTGCGCCAGAACTCCTCCGTACCCATAAGCTCGAAAAGCCGCCGGACGACAGCCAATGGTGCCGGGAGCAGCAGCGCACTGCCGACGGCCGCGGAGAGCAGCTGCCACAGCGCAAGCCAGAACAGCGCCGCAAGCAGCGTCTTGGCCGGCTTTGAACGGATAATCTTCATCCGAGAACGCAGTAGAAATCGTCTCCGGGGATGCTGCCGCCGATGGAATCGGGAGCGACGGAGTACATAACCTCATAGAACGCGGCGAGCGCGCTCTGCATATCCGCGCCGTCGATGAAGCAGATATTGCAGTTGGGTATTGCTTTCGCCGCGACAGCGGCTTTTGCGAAGATACCGGTTTCCTGTATCTTCTCAGCGCTGCCCTGAATATCGGCGCTCAGTGCTTCGACGGAGGCCTTATATTCATTGAGGAAGCACGCAAGCTCCGCCGGGTGTTCCTCGGCAAATTCGCGCCTGACGACTGCACAGCCCTGAACGAGACTGCCGACGGGGGCAACCTTGTCCCACTCGGCGGTGAGGTCGAGAGCCGCGGTCAGCTTGTCATTCGCGCTGCAGGCGATGGTCACCATAGGCTCCGGGAGGACGGCAAGCTGCACCGTACCGGAGGAGACGGCGGTATTAAGGTCGGCCGGCTGAGCATAGCTGTTGTCAATGACGATGTCCTCACCGGGCGTGAGGCCGTTCGCCTCGCAGAGATACTGAAAAATAAATGTGGGGTTCTGCGCCGGAACGTACACGGTCTTACCGCGGAGATCCTCAAAGCTGTTTATCTCAAGACTGCTGTCCGCAACAAGATACAGAACGCCGCGAGTGTTGAGCGCCACGACCTGAACTGCGCCGCCGGTCTTGTTATAGAGAGCCGCGGCGGCATTCGTAGGCAGGGCGGCGATATCGGCAGAGCCGTTTATAAGCGCCGCTGTGACGCTGCTTGCGTCCGACTCGACGCTGAAATTATAATCGAGCGCAGCTTCACCGTTCTGCGCGGAATACATGAGGTTTGCCATGCCGAAGCCTGTGGTGCCGTTGAGAACCATGACGTTCACGGTAATGTCGTCGCTCGGGCTTTCGGAAGGCTCAGCAGGTGCATCCGTCTCAACGGCGGCGGATGTGTCCGCCTGAGAGCAGGCGGTGAGCGCGGCGATCATAATGACGGCGAGGAATACGGCGGAAAAGCGTTTGAACAGAGTTTTCATTTGTCCTCCTTTGGATGCGCGTAAGGTTTATATTTTCAACGGAAGATATTTATAACCGGAAGTATTATAGAAGCATGTCTTATTTTTGTCAATTGCATGCCTGCTATTTTTATAGGAATTTAATGGGACAACGGAACATAAAAGTCAGCCCGGCCTGCGTTCACATAAGCGCAGACCGGGCTGGCAGGTTCAGGTATCGGGTCAATAGTTCTCGGCGCTGATTTCAAAATAGCTCTGGGGATGGTTGCAGGCAGGGCAGACCTCGGGGGCTTTCGTGCCGACGACGATGTGTCCGCAGTTGCGGCACTCCCAGACCTTTACCTCGCTCTTCGAGAAGACCTCGGCCGTCTCGATATTGTGCAGCAGGGCGCGGTAACGCTCCTCATGATGCTTCTCAACGGCTGCGATAAGGCGGAACTTCTGCGCAAGCTCATGGAAGCCTTCCTCATCGGCGGTCTTGGCAAAGCCTTCGTACATATCTGTCCACTCGTAGTTCTCGCCCTCAGCGGCGGAAACCAGGTTCTCGGCGGTGCTGCCGATACGGGCAAGCTCCTTGAACCAGAGCTTGGCATGCTCTTTTTCGTTCTCGGCGGTCTTGAGGAAAAGCGCGGCTATCTGCTCATAGCCCTCTTTCTTCGCGACGCTTGCAAAATAGGTGTATTTATTGCGTGCCTGGGATTCGCCTGCGAATGCGGCCTCAAGGTTCTTCTCGGTCTGTGTTCCGGTGTATTTTGTAGTCTTTTCCATAGTGATCTCCTTTCGGCATTTTAAATGTACTCCGTATGGATCGTAACATTTGAAAGTTGTGCTGTCAATATGCATCTTCATCAGACGCTTAAGCCGTGTGTCGGTTAGTCAATCTTATATTAGCTTTCATTGTATCACCTACATTGCTTTTCTCACGATCTTATGATATGATTATTTCACATAACTTTACCGCTGGATGAGTAACGATTCGGGCAAAAAAATATTAAATCGTGAAACTGTCGGAGCATGGGAGACTGTACCGACTCCAATTCATTTATAATTTACTCAAATATACTATAGGATTAGTCTGGAGGATTAGCGTGCTTGCGAAATTAGAACTAAAATTAAGTTATCACGAGAATATTAACCGGCAAATGGTTTCGGCCTTCCATGGCGTTCTGATGGACTGTTTGCCTCAAGATTATGCCACTGAGTTGCACGCCTCAAAATTACATCCGTATGCGCAGCATCTGGAGAAGCGAGGCGAGGATTGGTATTGGGTAATCTCAGCATTAAACGAAGAGACAGTATATAAGCTGTTGAAAAACAACCTGATTAATCTGAATGAGTTTACCCTGAAAAAGCACGATATCGACTTGAAAATCCTTGACAAAGCATATTATGAACTTCCGGATACAAGACTGGCGGATGCATTTTATAACGGTCATGCAAGCAAGTATATCACTGTGCAATTTATAACCCCAACTGCGTTTAAGCAAAATGGTAGATATGTGAATCACCCGGATATTCGTGCAACATTCTCCAACCTGATGAGCCGTTATGATGCAGTAAGCTCCGAAGAAAGCATGTGCGATAGCGACACGCTTGACCAATTAGTTGAAAAAACCACACTCAGCCGATATAATTTGCATAGTACGGTTTTTTGCTTAGAGGGTGTGCGTATTCCAGCTTTCCTTGGTCAAATAACGCTGCGAATAGATGGAGCACAAATGATGGCTAATTTTGCGAAGATGCTGTTTCAGTTTGGAACATACTCTGGTATTGGCATAAAAACTTCTCTTGGAATGGGTGCAATTCAATTGATAGAAGGAAGGGGTGCAAACAATGAAAGATAAACAAGTCAAGCTGGTAATTGGGAGTCTTTTACATGACATCGGCAAGGTCGTTTATCGTGCAGGGGATCATCGGCAACACAGCAACAGCGGCTGCGATTTTTTGCGCGAGGTGCGAAAGGACTTTGATGTCGAAATTTTGAACTGTGTGCAATATCATCACGCAGCCAATCTGCGCACAGCCGCTATTCCTGCGACATCTTTAGCCTACATCACATATTTTGCTGATAATGTTGCCTCAGCAATGGATCGCCGAGAAAGTTCAGACGCATCAGACGGCTTTGATCGTTCCGTTCCGCTTGACAGTGTATTCAACATCTTAAACGGCAACAACAAAAAGGCGCACTATAACAGGCAAATGCTGGATCCGGGGAAGGGGATAAACTATCCATCTGCTGCTGAATGCACAATGGATGAAAGTTTCTATCGCGAGGTTATAGATAGAATCCGCGATAATTTGCACGGCATTGAAATATCACCCGAATACATCAACTCCCTGCTCTCGGTGCTGGAGGCAACTCTGAGCTACATCCCATCGTCAACAAGCAATCGCGAGTTAGCTGACATTTCCCTTTACGACCATGTCAAGGTAACTGCTGCAATTGCCGAATGCTGTTACCAATATGCTGAGCAAAACAATATTGATAACTACGACAGCTTCTTTTATAAAGACGCGGGCAAAACACTTTGGCAAGAAAAAATGTTTTTGCTTTATTCCATGGACATCTCAGGAATACAAAGCTTCATTTATACGATTGGCAGTGCCGGGGCATTGCGGGGACTGCGAGCACGGAGCTTTTATCTGGAATTAGTCATGGAACACATCATTGATGAACTGCTCGCAGCTCTCGATCTTTCGCGCTCCTGTCTTATTTATTCCGGCGGCGGTCATTGCTACATGCTTTTACCCAATACAGAACACGTAAAGCAGGTCATCGCACAGCAGCAGGAAATTGTAAACAGCTGGTTTATGCAATATTTTGACACCGCCCTTTACATTGCGGATGGCTACGCCCCTTGCAGCGCATCAAACCTTAAAAACGAACCAAGAGACAGCTACAGTGAGTTGTTCCGCACGATATCCCGCAATATTTCCGCGAAAAAATCACACCGCTATTCATCGAAAGAAATTATCGCTCTGAATCATCGGCATATAGACGGACGAGAAGAATGCTGCGTATGTCGGAGAGCATCGCATATAAACAGCGACGGCCGCTGCCCTATTTGCGCAGCGCTTGAAAAGCTGTCGGGTGCAATTTTATATCAGGATTATTTCGTAACGGTTTCTGACGCCGGCAATTCTTGTTATTTGCCGCTGCCGGGCGACAAATTTCTCGTAGCAGCTGATAAGCGCGAACTGCTGCAGCTTATGGAAAGCTCAAATTATGTACGCAGCTACACCGTAAATGAGTCGTATACAGGCAAGCATGTTGCGACAAAGTTATGGGTCGGGCGACACACGACAGGAGACACTTTTGCGGAGTTGGCTCAGAAAGCAAAAGGTATCGAGCGAATCGCTGTGCTGCGCGGAGATGTGGATAACCTTGGCAATACCTTTGTAAGCGGGTTTAAGACTACCGGTAATGGCAGGTATGAAACTCTTTCTCGCACAGCGACTCTGTCGCGCCAGTTATCTCTGTTCTTTAAGCTGCACCTCAACTCTATTTTGGCAAACGGACAATCGAAGATATTCTCAAACGGCGGAAGGCGAAACCTTTGCGTAGTGTATTCCGGCGGTGACGACATCTTCTTGGTCGGCGCATGGAACGAAGTTATCGACGCGTTTATTGATATTCGTAACGCACTGGAAAAATTTACATTAGGCGCGCTTACAATATCCGGCGGCATCGGCATTTATGACGCATCCTACCCGATCAACTGCATGGCACAAGAGGTAGCCGAACTGGAGGACTACGCAAAAGAACTGCCCGGAAAAAATGCTGTCACTCTCTTTGATGAGAGCGGGCGCTACAACTGGCAGGAGTTCACACAAAAAGTACTGAAAGATAAATACAACACTATTGCCGGTTACATGCAAATAACGCAAAACCGGGGCAAGGCTTTTCTCTATAACCTGTTGAGACTTCTGCGAGATGACGGAGCTCGGTTTAACCGCGCAAGATTTGTATATTACCTTTCCCGCATGGAACCGGACTGGCGGGACGATACAATCAGCAAAGCAGAAAAAGAAGCATATACTTCTTTTTCACAGAAAATGTACCAGTGGTCCACAAATACGGAAGACCGAAGACAAGCGGTAACGGCAATTTACCTATATGTATACATGCAGCGAGAAAAGAAAGGAGAAAATCAAGATGCGGATTAACGAA
>CAZFCH010000055.1:0-10639 GCA_964517445.1 uncultured Oscillospiraceae bacterium
ATCGCCGCAAGCCCGACGGCGGTGAAGTTCCGGGAAGAGTTCTTCGGGAAGTGAGGCAGCCTGCTTAAACGGTTTTACTCGGTATAAATCTATAAAGCCTCGCAGAGTTTTTGCCGCGCACGGCGAAAAATAATTCAGATACATTTTTGCCGAGGGCGTGTACCTCGGCAAAAATACTTCTCGCTCAGAGAGTGTCGAGCGTAGCGAGGCGCGGGTCTGAGCGCAAACTTCTCGGCAAAGAACCGTAGTTCTTTGCCGAATTTAAAAAAGCTGTATCCGAAAAATCGGATACAGCTTTTCTGTTTTGCGCTAAAGCTATCAGACCAGCTCGATAACTGCGACTTCTGCAGCATCGCCGCGGCGGGTGCCGATGCGGGTGATGCGGGTGTAGCCGCCGTTGCGGTCAGCATACTTCGGGGCGATCTCATCAAAGACCTTCTTTGCCACGTCTTCACGGGTAATGAAGGACAGAGCCTGACGGTATGCGTTAAGATCCTTTGCTTTGCCAAGGCTTATCATCTTCTCGGCGAGAGGAGCGATCTCCTTTGCGCGGGTAACGGTGGTCTCCATACGGCCGAGGTCAAGGAAATCGGTGACCTGCTGACGGAGCATTGCCATACGCTGAGAGGTGGTCTTGCCGAGCTTTCTGGTTCCGGGCATAATTGCATTTCCTCCTTCTTGAGAGCTTACTGGTTGTCGTCACTGGCCAGAGACAAGCCCATCATGGCCAGCTTATGCTCGACCTCTTCAAGGGACTTGCGACCCAGATTACGGACTTTTATCATCTCGTCCTGAGTCTTGCTTACCAGATCCTCAACAGTATTAATGTTAGCACGCTTGAGACAATTGAAGCTTCTCACCGACAGATCCAGCTCTTCGATGGTCATCTTGAGCATGGTGTCCGGTTCTCTCTCGACCTTCTCGACAACGGTAGAGTCGGTGCCGACGGTGTCGGAAAGATTGGTGAAGAGCGTGAAATGGTCGCAAAGTATCTTTGCGGCGAGAGACAGGGCATCCCTTGCAGCCATGGTCTTATCCGTCCAGACCTCGATGGTCAGCTTGTCGAAGTCCGTCTGGTTGCCCACACGGGTGTTCTCAACAGTGTAGTTGACCTTGAGGACCGGGGTATAGATGGAGTCCACGGGGATGGTGCCGATGGGCATCTGAGGATTCTTGTTCTGAGCGGCGGAGACATAGCCTCTGCCGTGGTCAAGAACGAGCTCCATATTCAGAGCGCCGTCGGGGCCGAGCGTGGCGATGTGCTGGTCGGGATTGAGGATTTCCACATCGGCGTCGGTCTTGATGTCACCGGCGGTGACTTCGCACTCACCGGCGGCCTCAATGTAGACGGTCTTTGCTCCCTCGCTGTGAAGGCGGGCAATGATGCTCTTGACGTTGAGGACGATCTCCGTCACGTCTTCCTTCACACCGGGGATGGTGGAGAACTCATGCTGCACTCCGGCGATCTTTATGCTGGTGCATGCCGTGCCGGGGAGAGATGAGAGAAGTACCCTGCGAAGAGAGTTACCAAGAGTTGTGCCGTAGCCGCGCTCCAGGGGCTCTATGATGTACTTACCATAAGAGCTGTCCGCCGGAGTCTCGATGCATTCGATGCGCGGCTTCTTAATTTCGATCATATAGTTATATAACCCTCCTTTTAAGTTGTGCGCTCACCCGAGCGCCTGCGGGGAATCAGCTTACCAATTTGAGGGTGTCTTTATTACTTGGAGTACAACTCGACGATAAGATGCTCTTCGATAGGCATATCAATGTCATCGCGCGCAGGAACTGCAACTATCTTTGCCGTCAGATTGTTCTTGTCATACTCGATCCACTTGGGAGCTGCGCGGAATGCGTTATCCTCAATGTTATCCTTGATCTTCTGCATGCTCTTGCCCTTCTCAGTGAGGGAAATGACCATGCCGGGCTTGACCTGATAGCTGGGGATGTTGACCTTGCGGCCGTTTACGGTGACATGACCGTGGTTAACAAGCTGACGTGCCTCGCGGCGGGTCATTGCGAAACCAAGTCTGAACACCACGTTGTCAAGGCGCTGCTCGAGGATTGCGAGAAGGTTCTCACCGGTGATGCCGGGCATCTTGGTGGCTCTTTCATAGTAAAGACGGAACTGCTTTTCCAGAACGCCGTAGATGAATTTGACCTTCTGCTTCTCGTTGAGCTGCATGCCGTACTCGCTCTGCTTTTTGCGGACCTGTGCCTTCGGGTTGCGTATTGTGTCAATCTTGCTCTTACCGGTGTAACCCAGGGAAGCCGGGGTAATGCCGAGAGCCTTTGAACGCTTTACAACAGGCTGTGTATTCTTTGCCATTATCTGTACCCTCCTTCAATTAGACGCGGCGACGTTTCGGAGGACGGCAGCCATTGTGAGGAATGGGGGTAACGTCCTTGATCATCGTCACTTCGAGACCTGCGGTCTGAAGGGCGCGGATAGCGGCCTCACGGCCCGAACCGGGACCCTTAACGAACACTTCGACGGACTTGAGGCCGTGCTCCATAGCTGCCTTTGCGGCAGTCTCAGCTGCGGTCTGTGCGGCGAAGGGGGTAGACTTCTTGCTTCCGCGGAAGCCAAGGCCGCCTGCGGATGCCCAGGATATCGCGTTGCCCTGAGTGTCGGTAATGGTGACCATAGTGTTGTTGAAGGAAGAGCTGATATGAACCTGGCCCTTTTCAATGTTCTTGCGTTCTTTTCTGCGGGTTCTGACTTTCTTCTTTGCGCTTGCCTGAGTTGCCATAATTCATATCCCTCCTTACTTCTTCTTATTTGCGATGGTGCGTTTCGGACCCTTGCGGGTACGAGCGTTGGTCTTGCTTCTCTGTCCGCGAACGGGCAGGCCGCGGCGATGGCGCATACCACGGTAGCAGCCGATCTCGGTCAGACGCTTGATGTCAAGCGCGGTCTGACGGCGAAGGTCGCCTTCCACGATGTAGTTGTGGTCAATCGCTTCACGCAGCTTTGCTTCTTCCTCATCGGTGAGGTCTTTAACTCTGGTGTCGGGGTTGATTCCGGTCATTTCCAGAATCTTCTTTGCGCTGGTTCTGCCGATACCGTAGACATAAGTGAGACCGATTTCTATTCTCTTGTCCTTGGGCAGGTCAACGCCGGCTATACGTGCCATATTATACGATCATCCTTTCGATAATTGTTTCCGCATTGTCGATGCGGGGACTTGTTCCCGCCGGAGGGAGTCCCCGGATCCATGCGGGATTTTTATAAGGACAGACTGGGCAGACTTACACGCTTTGCGTGCAGTATCATACCCAACATGTCGACTGGGATTAATACGGGGCGAGCGCCCCTGTCTGCGAATCAGCCCTGGCGCTGCTTGTGCTTGGGGTTCTCGCAGATAACCATGACTTTACCCTTGCGCTTGATTATCTTGCACTTTTCGCACATGGGCTTCACGGAAGGTCTTACTTTCATTTGTTTTACCTCCTACTTGCTTCTCCACACGATGCGGCCGCGGGTGACGTCATAGGGAGACATCTGCACCGTGACTTTGTCGCCGGGAAGAATCCTGATAAAGTTCATCCGGAGCTTTCCGGAAATATGCGCCAGAATGATGTGGCCCTTGCCGATATCCACCTGGAACATGGTGTTGGGCAGGGATTCCACCACTGTGCCCTCAAGTTCGATTACATCGTCTTTTGCCAAAGTAAATTCCTCCAAAGTCGGTGTGGCTTATAGCCAAAGATCATCTGCCATCGTAAGGATCTCTGCCTCGCCGTCGGTGATGTGGATGGTGTTTTCATAGTGGGCGGCGAGTGTGCCGTCAACGGAAACTACCGTCCAGTCGTTGGCGAGCGTCCTGACGTCGGGCTTGCCGATGATGACCATCGGTTCTACCGCAATCGTCATGCCCCTTACAAGGCGCGGATTTGCTCTGTGCGACATCCTGTCGGTTCTGTAGTTCGGGACCTCCGGAGCCTCGTGCATCTGACGGCCTACGCCGTGACCCACGTACTCGCGGACAACGCTGTAGCCGTGGCTCTCAACGTAATCCTGAACCGCTCCGCCGATATCGGATATCCTGTAGCCCTCCTTCGCGAACTTGATGCCCTCGAAGAAGCTTTGTCTTGTAACCTCGATGAGTTTTCTGGCCTCGTCGCTGATCTCGCCGCAGGCATAGGTGCCTGCGCAGTCGCCTACAAAGCCCTTGAAGGTCGCGCCCACATCGACGGACACAATGTCGCCGTTATGGATGACCTTTTTGCCGGGGATGCCGTGTATGACTTCCTCGTTCACCGAGACGCAGGCGCTGGCAGGGAAGCCGCCATAGCCCAGAAACGTGGGCTTTGCGCCCGACTTGAGGATGAACTCATGCACATACTTGTCGACTTGCTTGGTAGTCACACCGGACTTGATTGCCTGACGCGCAATGCTGCGCGCGCCTGCGGTGATCTTGCCGGCCTGACGCATCAGTTCAATCTCTGATTTGGATTTAATATAAATTGTATCTGACATAGAATTAAATCCCCAGAGCTTTCTTGATTTCAGCGGTTGTGGCGCTGATCGTGGGCTGATTTTCGACCGTCTTGAGCTTGCCGCGCTCGGCGTAGAACGCTTTGAGCGGCTCGGTCTCACGGTGGTAGGTTTCGAGGCGGGCCTTCACGGTCTCGGGAGCATCGTCCTTGCGGATGGTGAGCTCGCCGCCGCAGGCGTCGCACACGCCGTCTACCTTCGGGGGATTGTTCTCGATGTGGAAGGTCTGGCTGCAGTTCTTGCAGGTTCTCCGGCCGGACATACGGCGGATGATCGTATCGTCGCCTATCTCAATGGACAGGGCGCAGTCGATATCGATGCCCATCTCCTCCATCGTGCGTGCCTGCGGTATGGTGCGCGGGACGCCGTCGAGGATGAAGCCGTTTTTGCAGTCCGGCTCGGCGAGCCGCTCGCGGATGATGCCGATTATGACATCATCCGGAACAAGCTTGCCGGAGTCCACAAAGCTCTTGGCCTTCAGTCCTACCTCCGTGCCGGCCTTCATGGCGGCGCGAAGGATGTTTCCAGTGGAGATCGTCGGTATACCCAACTCGCGGCTGAGTATTTCTGCCTGAGTACCTTTACCTGCGCCGGGGGCGCCTAAAAGTATAAGTCTCATTTAGCAAGCTCCTTAATTAATCAAGGAAACCCTTATAGTTGCGCATGAGCATCTGTGCTTCGAGAGCGCGGACGGTTTCAAGCGCGACACCGACGACGATTATGATCGAGGTACCGCCAAGGGACACACCCGTGAGGGATGCCGACTGGCTGAAGTGAGCAACGAGAATGGGGACAACGGCGATGATGCCGAGGTAGAGAGCACCGAAGAGGGTGATCTTGTTGAGCACCTTCTGGATGAACTCGCTGGTCGGCTTGCCCGGACGGAAGCCGGGGATGTAGCCGCCGTTCTTCTTCAGGTTGTTTGCCACCTCGATGGGATTGAACTGGATGGTGGAATAGAAGTAGGCGAAGAAGATTATCAGCAGGAAATAGATAATCGCGTAGGGGATGGAGTTGGTGCCGAACCAGGTGCTGACCCAGCCGTCAGTCTTGCCGGTGAAGGCCGCGATGGTCGCGGGGATGCTGGCGATGGACTGAGCGAAGATGATGGGCATAACGCCGGACATGTTCACCTTCATAGGCAGGTGAGTGCTCTGGCCGCCGTACATCTTGCGTCCGACAACTCTCTTTGCGTACTGCACGGGGATCCTGCGCTCGGCATCGTTGACGTAAACAATCAGGACGACGATGGCGAGAGCGCCGATGAACACGAGCAGTGCAACCCACCACTCCAGAGTGCCGTTGATGATATTGCGAACGCTCGTAATAACACTGGTCGGGAGTCTGGAAATGATGCTCGCGAAGAGGATCATCGAGATACCGTTGCCGATACCGTATTCGGTGATCTGCTCACCCAGCCACATAATCAGAGCAGAACCGGAGGTGAAGGTCAGGATGATGACCACCGCCGCCCAGAAGTTGTCCTGTGCGTAGCTGACAAGGAAACCGTTGTTCTTGATGAGCATGTAGTAACCGAAGCCCTGGAGAAGGCCGATACCTACGGTGGAGTAACGGGTGATGGAGGCGATCTTCTTTCTGCCTTCCTCGCCCTCGTCCTTGCTCAGTCTCTCCAGTGCGGGGATTGCGATGCACAGCAGCTGGATGATGATGGAAGCATTGATGTAGGGCTGGATGGACAGGGCGAATATCGTCGCCGTGGAGAATGCGCCGCCGGACATAACGTCCAGCAGACCCAGAACGGTGTTCTGGACGGTGTCAAAATAGCTCTGAAGCAGAGCTACATTGACGTAAGGAACAGGGATGGCGTTGCCAAGACGATAAAGCAGAACTATGAGGAGTGTGAAAAGAATCTTTTTGCGGATCTCTTCGACCTTCCAAGCGTTGCGTAATGTCTGGAGCACTTATACCACCTCTGCCTTTCCGCCGGCCGCCTCGATCTTCTGTTTTGCGGTTTCGGAGAAAGCAGCAGCTTTAACAGTCAGCTTCTTGGTAACTTCGCCGTTGCCAAGGAACTTGATGCCGTACTTGCACTTGGAGATGATGCCGGCGTCAAGAATGGCCTGAACATCAACGACTGCGCCATCCTCGAACTTGTCGAGAACGGAAACGTTCAGTGCATCCAGGGGCTCAGCAAAGATGTTGTTGAAGCCTCTCTTGGGGATACGGCGTGCCAGAGGCATCTGGCCGCCTTCGAAGCCGATGCGGACACCGCCGCCGCTGCGGGCCTTCTGACCCTTGTGGCCGCGGCCTGCGGTCTTGCCGTTACCGGTAGCGTGGCCTCTGCCCTTGCGCTTGTCGACATGGGTGGAACCAGCTGCGGGAGAAAGTTCATGAATATACATTCTCTGGCCCTCCTTATTCTTCGGTGACCTTGACGAGATAGCCTATCTGGGCGATCTTGCCGCGGGTCTGGGGGTTGTCGGGCTGTACGGTCTCGTTGCCGATCTTGTGCAGGCCGAGGGAGTAAGCGGTAGCGATGTGCTTATCGTGTCTGCCGCTGAGGCTCTTAACGAGCTTGATTCTAAGATTTGCCATGATTCGCCCTCCTTAACCCTGGATCTCTTCAGGAGTCTTGCCTCTGACGGCAGCGACCTGAGCCGCATTGCGCAGGGACTTGAGGCCTTCCATGGTAGCTGCGACCACGTTTGCGGGGTTGTTGGTGCGCAGGCACTTGGTACGGATGTTCTTGATGCCGGCTGCTTCGACAACAGCACGGACAGCGCCGCCGGCGATAACGCCGGTGCCTTCGGGTGCGGGCTTGAGAAGCACGCGGCCGGCGCCGAACTCACCGATGACCTCGTGAGGAATGGTGGTACCCTGAAGGGTAACGGTGCAGATGTTCTTCTTTGCATCCTCAAGGCCCTTGCGGATAGCCTCGGAGACTTCGTTTGCCTTGCCCATGCCGAAGCCGACGCGGCCCTTGCCGTCACCGACTACGCAGAGAGCTGCGAACTTTGCCACGCGGCCGCCCTTAACGGTCTTGCTGACGCGGTTGAGGGAAACTACCTTCTCGATGAACTCGGAGGGAGCCTCGTCTTTACGACGGTCTCTTCTGTCATTATTGTATGCCATTAGTTTCTCCCCTCCCTTAGAACTTCAGGCCGCCCTCACGGGCGCCTTCTGCCAGTGCCTGGACACGGCCGTGATAAATGTAGCCGCCGCGGTCAAACACTACTTCTTCGATGCCCTTCTGCAGGGCACGCTCTGCAACGATCTTGCCGATCTTCTTTGCGGCTTCGATGTTGCTGCCGTTGCCTTCAAAGCTCTTCTCGACGGTGGAGGCGGACACGAGGGTGTTGCCTGCGACGTCATCAATGATCTGAGCATAGATGTGGTTTTCGCTGCGGAATACGCTCAGGCGGGGTCTCTCAGCAGTGCCGGAGATCTTGCCGCGTACTCTGTTGTGGCGCTTGATGCGCTGTCCTTTTGTATCGGGTCTCTTAATCATTCAGGCACACCTCCGTTTACTTAGCACCGGTCTTGCCTTCTTTGCGGCGGATGACTTCGTAGTCGTACTTGATGCCCTTGCCCTTGTAGGGTTCGGGAGGTCTCTTACCACGAACTTCTGCTGCAAACTGGCCGACCTTCTGCTTGTCGATACCCTTGATGACAATATGGTTTGCATCGGGAACGTCAATCTGGATGTCCTCGGTCTCGGGGACGATGACCTGATGAGAGTAGCCGATGTTGAGAACCAGGTTCTTGCCTTCCTTGGCTGCACGGTAGCCGACGCCGTTGATCTCGAGCTTCTTCTCGAAACCGTGGGTAACGCCGAGGACCATGTTGTTGACCAGAGATCTGGTCAGGCCATGGAGAGAACGGTTCTCCTTGGTGTCGTCAGGACGGGTGACATGGAGGACGCCTGCGTCGATCTCAACCTTCATCTGTGCGGGCATGGTGTAGGACAGTTCGCCCTTGGGGCCCTTGACGGTGATGAGGTTGCTGTCGTCGACCTTGACTTCGACTCCTGCGGGAATGGTTATTGCTTCTCTACCTATTCTAGACATTGCGTTACCTCCTTACCATACGAACGCAAGGACTTCGCCGCCGACATTAGCCTTGCGGGCTTCCTTGTCGGTCATGACGCCCTTAGAAGTGGAGATGATCGCGATGCCCAGGCCCTTGAGGACGCGGGGCAGCTCGTCGGCACCGGCGTAAACGCGCAGGCCGGGCTTGCTGACGCGGCGAAGACCCTGGATGGCCTTCTCCTTGCCGGGCAGGTACTTGAGGGTGATGCGGATGATGCCCTGGGTGCCGTCATCAATGACCTGGAAGTTCTTGATGTAGCCTTCGTTGAGAAGGATCTCAGCAATGGACTTCTTCATCTTGGAGGCGGGGACATCGACGGTTTCATGCTTAGCGCTGCCGGCGTTGCGGATGCGGGTAAGCATATCTGCAATGGGGTCTGTGATCTGCATGGATTTTATCCTCCTAGTTTAGAGTTACTGCCATTGGCAGTTTAGGCGGCGAGGTTCCATGCCAATGCTTGATTGGCCATGGCCTTTCGTCATCCTTATTCAGACCGGACTGCTCCGTTTCGCTTCGGCAGCTCCTGCAGGAACCTTCGAAGCTCGATTTTGCACTCCCTGTCTGTTTATCCATAAGGCGGGAGGGATCGGCTCCCGCCGTGTGGAACAACTGTGATGCGCTGTTTTACGCAGCGCGCTGATTTTGTGTCAGGTCAGGCGGCGAGGCGAAGCGGTGTCGCAACACTGCCGGCCGGCGCCGGCGACGCATGACGCGAAATCAGAAGGAAGCCTTGCGCACGCCGGGAATCTGGCCCTTGTAAGCCAGCTCGCGGAAGCAGATACGGCAGATGCCGTAGTTGCGCAGGTAGGCGTGGGGACGACCGCAGATCTTGCAGCGGTTGTACTTGCGGGTGGAGAACTTAGCAGGAGCCTGCTGCTTAAGGATCATTGATTTCTTAGCCATTCTTTACTCCTCCTCAGCTCACAAAGGGTGCGCCCATAAGCCTGAGCAGCTCGCGAGCCTCTTCATCGGTCTGTGCGGTGGTGGTGATTGCAATGTTCATGCCGCGCAGCTTTTCAATCTTATCGTACTCGATTTCGGGGAAGATGATCTGCTCTTTAAGACCGAGGCTGTAGTTGCCGCGTCCGTCGAAAGCATCGGCGGAGATGCCGCGGAAGTCGCGGACACGGGGCAGAGCCACGTTAAAGAGGCGATCGAGGAACTCCCACATACGATCCTGACGCAGGGTGACCTTGACGCCGACCTTCATGCCTTCACGAAGCTTGAAGTTTGCAACGGACTTTCTCGCCACGGTAGCAACAGCGTGCTGACCGGTGATAGCGGAGATTTCCTTGATGACGCCTTCGAGGGCCTTTGCGTTATCCTTGCAGTCGCCGCAGCCGACAGAGACAACAATCTTGTCGATCTTGGGGATCTGCATGGTGGACTTGTACTGGAACTTCTCCATCAGAGCAGGAGCAACTTCCTCAAGATACTTTTTCTTCATTCTTGTCATAGTAAGCTAACTCCTTTCTCAGATTTCTGCGCCGCACTTCTTGCAGACGCGGGTCTTCTTGCCGTCGGTGATCTTGTGGGCAACGCGGGTAGCCTTGCCGCACTTGGGGCAGACGAGCTGAACCTTGCAGGCGTAGATGGGGGTCTCGACCTTGATGATGCCGCCATCCTGGCCCTGCTTCTGGGGCTTCTGATGCTTGGTGGCAACGTTGACGCCCTCGACGACTACCTTGAGTCCCTTGGGATCAGCGACGAGGACCTTGCCCTCTTTGCCCTTGTCCTTACCGGACAGAACGATGACTTTATCGTCTTTCTTAATGTTCATTCTCTGTGCCCTCCATTAAATCACTTCGGGAGCCAGGGACAGGATCTTCATATACTCTCTGTCACGAAGCTCACGGGCGACGGGTCCAAAGATACGAGTGCCGCGGGGGTTCTTATCACCAGTGTTGATAAGAACGGCTGCGTTCTCGTCGAAACGGACGTAGGTGCCGTCTGCGCGGCGAACGGGCTTAACGGTACGAACGACGACTGCCTTGACGACATCGCCCTTCTTGACCTGGCCGCCGGGAGCCGCTTTGCGGACGGAGCAAACTATAACGTCACCGATGCTTGCATACTTGCGCTTGGAAC
>CAZFCH010000056.1:0-10416 GCA_964517445.1 uncultured Oscillospiraceae bacterium
ATCCATATAATGAGCAGGTTGACCCAGCCGTAAAAAATCCTATTATTCTTCATAACACTCGTATCGGCATCCCCGCAAATGCGGGGATGCCGACTTTCTTATTTCTTGAGAACTCTTCTGTAGTTACGGCCGATGTTGTCCCACAGCTCGATGGGGTCTTTGGCGGCAACGCTTGTGCCGAGGCCGCCGCGGTAAGTCCAGGTGCCCAGACGGTCAACGCCCATCTCCTCGTACATGTCGACAACGCGGTCTATCTGGCTGAAGTCGCTGGGTCTCTCGCTGTAGCCCATGAGCCAGCGCTCGGATTCCTTGCCGTACTTCTTTGCGATGTTGACGGTGCGCTCGGTGATCTGCCTGAAGAAGCTGTCCGGCAGGCTCCATTTGATGATGGTGGTAGAGAACACGTCGAAGTACGGGCAGGCCGCGACCATTTCCCAGTTGTCGTAGCCGCGCAGCTCGGTGACATAGTAGCTCTGGAGCGTTGCGTGGACGCAGCAGGTTATCTCCAGCTTGGGGTTATATTCCTTGAGAGCCTTGGAGCAGTCAGCCAGAGTCTTGAGCGCCTCTCTCCAGCGGAACTGTTTGACATCGTCGTTCATGAACTTGGGCATTTCATAGCCGTAGTAGTCCTCGAACTTCTTCATGCACTCCGGGCAGCGGCATGACCAGTCGTCTCCTGCGCCGCCGGTGATGGAGGCATAGGCCTTGGGGTAGGCATAGTGCGGCTCATCCCAGAAGAAGCCGTCGACCTCGGTCTCGCGGGCAAGCTTCAGGCAGCGGGAGGTGAAATAGTCACGGAAGGAATTGGTGTTGAAGCAGGCGAAGGGCAGCACCTCACCGGTGTACGCGGAGACCTGACGGTGATGGATGTTGTTCTGCAGGAACAGGGAGACCTGCTCGCCGCCAAAGTATTTGCCGATGCCCCACGTGTCCGCAAGCACGCGCAGACCCATTTCATGTGCCTTCTTGACTATAGCGTTAATATTGGGAAACCAGAAGTCCATGTCGAACTCGGTGATGGCGAGAATGACGGTGTCGCAGCCGTGCTCGATCATCTCCTGAAAATCCTTCTCTGCATGCTCGACATAGTTGAAGCCGTAATAGCTTATGGCTGTATGCTTGATGGACATGATATTCTCCTTATTTATTCAGATATACGGGCTTGCCGGTGTAAATGGATTCGTAGCACTTGACCATTGCCTCGACGGTCTGGCGGTGCCACTGAAGGTTTATCTTCGGCTGCTTGTTGTTGAGGATGCAGTCGCAGAACTCGTCCATCATGCCTATCCACTCGTCAAAGTAGGTGTACTGCACGGCATAGCGGTTGTTCGGGCCGCCGCAGTAGCTGTCGTTCGGGCCGAAGCAGTCAGCCTGAATAACGCCCTCTGTGCCGACGATGGAGAAGTTGACCTCCATGCGCTTGGGGTGCAGATCCCAGTTGATGGGAACCTTCGTCTTTGCCTCATGGCGCGACCATGACGGGTCAAGCAGGAACTTGCAGCCGTTCTTCATGCGTCCGGTAACGTAGACAACGTCCTCCTCCTTGATGTCTCGGATGTTGTCGGCGACATCGGCATAGACATAGTCGTAGTCGCTGTTCGTGACCCAGCGGAGCATATCGAAGATATGCGGATGGTCGCTCAGTGCGCCGCCGCGGCAGCGGGGATCGCCCGGCTTGAGGGGGATGGACTTGCCGTAGCTGATGTTCGGGTCACCCTGCCACGGGAATGCCCAGACGGGAGAGAGCGTGATGTTGGTGGCGTTAAAGGAGATGATGTCGCCGACCGCACCCTCTCTGGCAAGCTGCAGGGCTCTGGTGCAGGTGGGGTTATAGTGCATCTCAAGTTCGACCTGGCAGAGAACGCCTGCGTCCTCGACCATCTTTATCATTCTGTCATATTCCTCGAGATCAAAGGTGGGTATCTTCATGGAGAGCATATGCTTATGGTACTTGCAGCAAAGCTCCATGTCGCCGTAGTGGCGGAAGTTCTCGCTGGCAATGATGACGCCGTCGATCTCCGGATGCTCGATGAGCATCTGCTCGGTGCTGCGGTAGATGGGGACATCGTAGCCGTAGTCACGGAAGTTCTTCTCGACCTCGTCGGTCGCGCAGGAAACAGCGACCCAGTTTATTTTGTTGTTGTCATGCAGAGTCTGATAATACTTACGGACATGGGCATGAGTAAGAGATGCTATCGCAAGATTGACCTGTCTCATTTTCTCAACCCTCCACTTCTGTGTTGCTCAGCGCTGCGCTGGCCTTCTCTGCGGCTTCCCATACCTTTTCAAGATGTGCATAATCGGCCTGAAGCTGCGGGATACGTGTGCTGTCGGTAAGCGCCCAGAGGATGAAGCGGATGCAGTCAGCCTCGGTGTTGTTCATACCGTAAAGCTCATAATCTATCTCGTTATAGGTCTCGGTCTTCTCGCCCTTGAAAACATAAATCGGGTACTGCACGGTCTGGATATCGACGGGCAAATCGGAGGCGATGCCGCTGCGGGCGACTACTTCATGCAGCAGGACCGGCTCACTGCCGTCGGGCAGGAATCCCAGCTCCATGCTGGCCTTGAGATTATTTTTCGTGGACATGATGCAGTTGGTGTAGACCATGCCGCTGAAGTCGGCAAAGACATGGTCGATCGTTGAGCGGGTAATGAACTCGAAGAGGTTTGCCTCAAACACAACGATGTCTTTGAGAGTGCGGGTGAAAGTGTCATGGGAGACCATGTGGTGGATGCGCATTGCAAGCGCCGGCTCAACCATGCCGCGGTCGATAAGTCCGCGCAGCTGGATGTACTTGGGCTGTGCCTGCCAGTGGAAAAGAGGCACGGGGGTATAGCCGTCGTCCTTCAGTTCCATATTGAAGTCGTAGAAGAAGCGGAAGCTGCCCTTGTCGCAGCTGACAAGTATCGCGCCGTCCTCAACTTCGACTTTCAGATTCTCGGCGGCTTTGTATTTCTCCGCCAGTTCGAGCAGTTTAGGAATAAAATTTGCGTCCATTTTATACTCCTTACAGCATTTTTACTCTGGGACTGTACTTTTTAAGATTCTTCTTGTTGAACTCGTCGCCGCCGGGGACATTCGCGCTGCGCCAGAACGGGGGCTCAATGCCGCGTGCGAGGCACTCCTTCGCGCACTCTATCTCGAGGCGGTGGACAATGTAAAAATCGGTCATGTTGGAGATGGGGCCGATGGGCGTGTCAAAGCCGTCAAGCTTGACAACGGTATCGCCGAGGGGGTTATAGTCATCGATGCAGATATCGGCAAGGTCAAAGAGGTTCAGGTGGGATGGGTGGCGAAGCTCATAATCCTTGGGGATATTGTCCTGCCAGTCGGAAGAGGAGACGGCGATTATCTTCACTCCGCGCTCCTTTGCCTCAAGAGCCGCGTCGATGGTTGCGGCGTTGGTGCCGATGTTGTGGTAGATTATCAGGACATCGTCCTTCTGCAGGTCGTAGTAGTCCATGATGTGACGGCCGTAGTTCACGCAGCGCTCAAGGGACAGGTACTTCTGCGCCTGATTGAAAACGGAAAGTCCGGTCTCCATGCAGGGGTTGATGTTGCACAGGCCGCCTGCGCGGAAGAACATCTCGCCGACGGGGAGGGTGGTGTGTCCGCCGCCGCCGTACACGTTTATGAGCCTGTCGTTCTCGATGGCGTACGCCATGAGCTTTGCGGCAGCCTTCATGTTGTCAAGCTGCTCGGTCTCTATCTTGTTGAGCAGCTCTATAACAAGAGGAAGGTATCCGTTGGAGGTATCAGTCATTTTTAAATTCTCCTTTTTGTGATGGCAAGAGGTGTAAAGAAACTGTCCAGCTCCTCCTTATTGGGAAGAGACGGCATAACATATTTGCGCTGCACGCTGTACGCCGAGGCGTTGGCGGCATACTCCATCGCCGTGTCAAGCCCGTCGCCGAGTGCTATGCGCACCGCAAGCGCCGCGCTGAAGCAGTCACCGGCGCCGGTCGTATCGGCAGCCTTTACCGGGCGCGGCGGGCAGAAGATAATGCTGTCTCCGTCCATCGCGGCAGAACCGTCCGAGCCAAGCGTTATAACACATTTTGCAATGCCGAAATCGCGCAGACCCGACAGAAGCTCTTCCGGCGGTGCGTCGGGACTTACCGCGAGTATTGCGGCAGCCTCGTGGCGGTTCGGGGTGATGAGCCGGAAACGCCTGAGATAGTCCGGCGGCAGCTCAACATACGGCGCGGGGTTCAGTATCGCAGGCACGCCGTGCCTTTCGGCAATCTCGAGCGCGCCCAGGTTCGCCTCAAAAGGCGTCTCGTTGTTCAGCAGCAGGATATCCGACGCGGCTATCTCTGCCTCAAGGCCGCGGATGAAGCCGGCGGACAGATGCTCCGCCGAGCCGCGGTGTACCGTCACGCGGTTTTCTCCCTGACTGTCGGTGAGGATGCAGGCATAGGAGCTTGCGCTTTTATCGGTATACTCCGTGAAAAGCCGCAGGCCTTCCTGAGCGAGAAAGGCAGAGCAGGTTTTCTCGATGCTGTCCCTGCCCATGCAGGAGACGAAGTTCACCTTGGCGCCGAGCCTGTGCGCAGCCACGGCCTGATTGCAGCCCTTGCCGCCGGGTTCGGAATACAGCGAGTCCGCGTGAAGCGTCTCACCGCTGCGGTGGAAGTGATCGACGTGCATGAAAACCGAGTCCCCGCACAGACCGAGGACGGTTATGACCGGTGTTGTTCCCGTCATGGCTTTGCCTCAAAGCGCCGCTATCCGCGGCTTATACCGGCGGATAAGTTCCGTGTTCTTTTCAGCGCCGCCCGGGATGTTGCCGCTTGTGTAAACGGGCACCTCTATGCCTTTTGAAAGGCACAGTCCGACGGCCTCGGCGAGCACGGAGTTTACGATAAAGCTGCTCGCAACCGTCGATACCGGCGTGATTCTTATGCCGGCGGCAGGGCTGAGGCAGGCATCGCCGTGAGGAGCATAGTTGTTGATGCACACGGTGCAGACATCCTGCAGATGCGCCCCCAGCGGGTTCTTCGGCGTCTGGGAAATATACTCATCCGAGGATATCCCGATGACCGGTATTCCCCTGTCCCTCACGAGCTTTGCAAACTCGACCGGCACGGCGTTTACTCCGGAGGTCGACACGCAGATAAGCGCATCCTTTTCGGTAATGGGAGTCTTTTCAAGCAGCTTTTCCGCAAGGCCCGGCTGCTTTTCCAGGCGGCTGCTTTCGGATGCGCTTTCATGCAGCATGAGCGGCTCATAGAACACCGGAGCAACGCAGGCCAGCCCGCCCGCGCGGTAGAAGGTTTCCTCCGCGAGGATGTGGGAATGGCCGCAGCCAAAGACGTAAATAAGACCATCGGCCGAAATTACATTGCTGATAATTTCGGCCGAGGCATTGATTTTCTGTCTTTGACCGAGTCTTATATTCTCTATCGTATTTTCAAGAACAGAGGCATAATCATCAGTCAACATTTAGTTTTTCCTCAGTGTGCAAACTCTGCGCCGAGTCTGCGGACGTCGGCCATCTGCCCGTCCGTCAGCGGAAGGCGGGGTGAATTTGCGTCAGTGGTGTTTGATTTTTCGATAACGACTATCTTGGCATCCTCGGTCATTACCGGCTGATGCCACACTCCTTTGAGGACGGTATATACCCTGTTCGGCTCAAGCGTGCAGCAGGATATATTTTCAGGTCTGTCCGCGCCGTCGGCCAGAAAGATCATCGCCTTGCCCTGAAGCAGGACGAAACATTCGTCTGTTTCATCATGCTTCTGCATGGAGACAACCTTTTCCGGGACGAGACGGGGCAGAAAATTCAGTAACGACACCAGAAACTCTCCGCAGAAAGTCTCTCCGCCAATGCCGCTGCCGTCGTATTCGCTGATCCTTATAAGTTCTTCCATATCAAACTATCACACCGAACCGTACATCAGGTTGGGGATGAAGGTGGAGAACCACGGGACGTAAGTAACCAGCATCAGAACAAGGATTGCCACGCCGATAAACGGCCAGAGGTCGCGTATCATATCGGCCGTCTTCATCTTCAGCAGGCCGGAGACGAGGAAGATATACGTGCCGAAAGGCGGGGTGATCGCCGCGAGGCCGACGTTGAAGCACATCATAAGACCGAAGTGAATGATGTTTATATCCAGCGCGCGCACAACGGGGGCGAGCAGCGGAGCAATAACGATCATTGCGGCCATAGCGTCCATGAAGCAGCCAATGATGAGGAAGAGGATGTTGCACAGCAGCAGGAAGATGTACTTGTTGCTCGTGAGCGTGAGCAGCATGTTTGTGAGCGTGGAGGGAACATTCTCCCAGGACATGTAGTAGCTGAACAGGTTTGCCGCGCAGAGGATCATCATAACAGGTGCAGTGCTGTTGACAGCCTCAAGAAGAATCTGCGGCAGTCTGCGCAAATCGAGCTTCTTGTAGATGAACTTGCCGACGAATATCGAGTAGAACGCCATCAGGACGCCGCCCTCAGTAGCAGTGCAGACGCCGAAGCGCAGCAGCATTATGAGGCCGAAGGGCAGGAACAGCGCCCAGAGGGAGCTGAGGAAGATCTTGAAGAGCTTCTTGCCTTCCATCATCTTCTTTCTGCCGCCGACATAACCGCGCTTCTTGGAGATGAAGTGGTTGAGGATCATGAAGGCAATGCAGAGAAGAATGCCGGGGATATAGCCCGCTGCCAGCAGACGTCCGACGGAGCATTCGCACAGGCAGGCGAAGAGAACGAGGTTAATTCCGGGGGGGATAATGGGCGTGATGCAGGCTGTCGCCGCGGTGATGGCTGCGGAGTAGGGCTTTGAGTAGCCGTACTTGAGCATCTCAGGAACGAGGATCTTGCACTCCATTGCGCAGTCTGCAGCACCGGAGCCGGAGACGCCGCCCATCAGGGTGGAGATAAGGACGTTGACATGACCCAGACCGCCGGTGAGGTGGCCGACAAGACCGTCAGCAAACTCCATCAGCTTCTCGGAAATGCCGGAGTAGTTCATTATCGCACCGGCGGTAATGAAGAACGGGATTGCCATCAGCGACTGAGACTCACAGCTTGCAAGCAGCTTCTGAGTAATAACGGTCGCCTGGATATACGGGTCTGACAGAAAATAGGGGATGCAGACGATCATCATCGCGAAGGAACAGGGGATGCCAAGGAAGAACAGAACGAGAACAACTATCATCGGCCATACTGTCATTTCGTCTCTCCCCTTTCGTCATCCGCGAATATTGCCGCGCTCGCATCGACCAGATCCTGGTCGACATTTTCTTCTTCGTAATTCTGTTCGTATCTGTCTTGATACGCTTGCTTATCCGTGAAGGACTGGATAAAGAAATATATCGCATAGATTGTCATGCTCAAGAATCCCAGCGGCAAAGCAAAGTCCATTATCTTGTATGACCAGCCGGAATAGTTGAAGACCTTTTTTGCGTTGATAAAAAGATCCCAGCCAAGGTATGTGACGTATCCGAACAGGATTATAAACACGAAATTTACAACCCTTCTGATAAACATTCTGATGTTTAAGGGCATAAGGTCAAGCAGCACATCGATGCCGAAGTGCAGGTTCTTTTTGTATGCCGCAGCACCGCCGACGAAGGTTACATAGGCCAGGGAAATTACTGCCAGTTCATCCGACCACGCGAGAGGGGTTCTGAAACAATAGCGCAGGATAACGTTCAGAAATATCGCGCAGAGCATGACAGCAATACCGATGACGGCGATTATCTCCTCAATATGGAGAATGAACCACTTGAGACCATTTAATACTTTTTTCACTGTCTCACCTCTGTGTACAAAAATCCGGGAAAAGCTCTGTTGTTTTCAATGTTAAGAAAATTAGCAAGGCCCGTTATTAAGACGGGGAAGGGATAATCCCTTCCCCATTGTGTTAAGTTTTATGCGGACTTATTTGCTGGCAGCAGCGATCTCGTCCATGACGCCTTCGCGCAGCTCAAGGGTAACAGCAGCTTCAGCAGCAGCAGTCTTGAATGCAGCAACGTCTTCTTCGCTCGGCTCAACTATGGTCACGCCGGCTTCCTCGAATGCTGCGAGGTACTCGGAGTTCTTGTCTGCGCAGAGCTTGGTGAACTCAGTGCCGCCGTTGGTGAGCTCTTCGGTAACGATTGCCTGATCGTCAGCAGAGAGCAGGTTCCAAATAGCGGTGGAAGTGCCGAAGCAAGCAGCAGCGTAGGTGTGGTTGGAGAGGAAAGCGTACTTTGCGACTTCCTGGACGGAGTAGTCGGAAAGGGTGGCTGCGGGAGCCTCAGCAGCTTCGATAACGCCGGACTCAATGTTGGTGTAGACTTCAGAGAAGGGGATGCCGGAAACAGGGGATGCGCCCAGTGCGCTGAACCATGCAGCGTAGGTGTTGGTGGGAACGCGAACGAGCAGGCCCTTGAGATCCTCAACAGAGTTGATAGCCTTGTTGGCGAGGATTATACGGGGAGCTGCAGCCCAGTTCATGCAGATCATGTGGATGCCGCCGTTCTCTTCGAGCTCAGCGACCATGTTCTTCCACATATCGGACTCGTTGAACTTTGCGATCTCATCGGTGGAGGAGAAAGCAAACATGCAGTCCATAGCGGTCATGTCATCGCAGCCGTAGGGAGCCCAGGAGGAAGCGGAGGTGGAGGAAACGATGTTGCCGCCGAGAGAGATCTGCTCGATGCAGTCAGCGATGGAGCCGAGCTCGTTGGACCAGTGGCACTCGACAATGACGCGGCCCTCAGTGCGGGACTCGATGTTCGCCTTGACGGTTTCCATGATCTCTGCGGTCTGGCTTTCGGGAGCCTCAGAGAAAGCAAAGCGCAGGGTAACAGGTTCTGCTGCAGTCTCCTCTGCAGGTGCCTCGGCAGCAGCGTCAGCTGCAGGTGCCTCGGTCGCTGCGGTTTCTGCGGTCTCGCCGCATGCGCACAGCGCGAAGACCATGCAAAGTGCGAGAATAAGTGCAATGTACTTCTTCATTTCATGTTCTCCTTTTTTTGTTTTCCCCGTTCAGGTAAGTACAAATTGCCTGATGGGTGTTTTTCGGTTTTTTCCAAAACCTTGTGACCTTACTATAGTGCATCGCTTATCAACAATCAACAAATTTCATATTGTGAAACTTCCCGAGGTCCTTGATTTTACTACGTTTTTTTGTTTTTATTTTCACAGCAGTTATGCAATTTGTCAACTTCAACAAAATTTGGCGTCCATTTTTTACAGTATTGACGAGTCCGGGAGCCGTCGCGCGCATTGACTTTTACCAGCTGAAGTACTATATTTCATAATAAGAAACACAAAGCGAGGACTCCTGAATGATACAATCCGTAAAAAAAGCCATGGACATTCTCACCGTGCTTTCCGAAAACACCGACGAGCCTATCATGCTCAATGAGCTTGCGGAAAAGACGGGGCTGAACAAGTCCACCTGTGCTCATATCGTGGATACACTGTGCGAATCGTTCTATGTGGAACGGGTATCCCGCAAGGAGGGCTACCGCCTCGGACCGTGGGCGTATATGCTCTCGCGCTACGGCGGCTATCACAGTCCTCTTATAAAAATATCCACCTCGGTTCTCAAGTGGCTGCACAAGCAGACCGGCGCCACCGTTTTCATTTCCGTTCTCTGCAACGGGCGGAAGTTCATCGTTTATCATATCGATGACGCCGGCATACTCCCGATGAGCGACGGCTCGATCATTCAAGGCTATATTGAGACAACCGCAACGGGCCGGCTGCTGCTCGCGTATCAGGACGCGGAGGCATTTAACTCCACAATTAACCGCCGCTGCAACGACCCGAACTATCTGCCCTTTGAGGTGACGCCGAAATTCCGGGAGGAGCTGAAGACTATACGCCAGAACGGCTACTCATATGTGTCCGTCGATGTGCAGCATACTCAGTCCTATGCCTTCCGTGTGCTCAACGGGAACAAGACCGTCGCGGCGCTCGGCATTCTTTACGCCAATGAAAATGACAGCCCGGAATACCGGAGCATGGTGCTCAAGGCCGGGCGCACCGCCGCAAACGAGATTAGCCGCCGACTGGCTTCTCAGAGCAAAGACAAAGCGCAGGCGGAGACCATCAGTAAGGACAGGCTCGTGCATGATCTTCAGACGCTCGGCGTCAAAAAGGGAATGAACATAATGGTGCACAGCTCTCTGAGCAAGCTCGGCAATGTCGAGGGCGGGGCGGACACCGTTATTGACGCGCTCATCGAGGTTGTCGGCAGCAGCGGCACAATCCTGATGCCGGCCTTTAACCAGGGCAGGGCGTACTGGGCCGGCGATATATTTAATCCGAGCAGCACGCCGACCGTGAACGGCACCATACCCGAGTGTTTCAGAAAGCGCGGCGGCGTTCTGCGGAGTCTGAACCCGACGCATTCCTTCGCCGCGTGGGGCAAAAATGCCGCAAGATACACCGCCGATCATCTTGAAAGCGGCTGCATGGG
>CAZFCH010000057.1:0-10314 GCA_964517445.1 uncultured Oscillospiraceae bacterium
AGCTGAGGTCGGCCTTGTCCATGTTGGGCAGGCGCAGCAGCGCTTCATACAGCGTGGGAACGCCGGCGATGAAGTTGCAGCGGTACTTGGTTATGAGCTTCGAATAGCTCTTCGCGGTGAAGCGCGGTACGAGGATGCAGCGGCCGCCCTGAGAGAGCATGGAATGTATGCACACGCCGAGGCCGAAGCCGTGGAACAGCGGCATGGCGGAGAGCATGCGGTCGCCCGGACGGAACATGGGGTTCGTTGCGATAATCTGCTGGCCGAGCGCGTTAAAATTCAGGTTCGTGAGCAGGATGCCCTTGGTGGTGCCGGTGGTGCCGCCGGAATAGAGGATGGCGGCGGGGTCGCTGCCCTCGCGGTGAACCTTATAATTCCAGAAGCAGGCCTTGCCCAGACGCATAAACTCGTTCCAGCGGATGACGGGAGCGTCCTCCGGAATCTTCTTTATCTTGCGTCCCTCGGTGAGCATATAGCCGGCCTTCATGGGGCGGGAGAGCTCATCGCGGATGCTTGCAATGACGACGTTCACGACGCAGGTGTTCTGGCGGATGGCTTCAAACTTGCCGTAGAACTGGTCGAGAGTGACGACGGTGACGCTCTCGGACTCGTTTATGTAGAACTCAAGCTCCTTCTCGCTGGAGAGGGGGTGAACCATATTCGCTATGGCGCCGATCATATTGACAGCGTAGAACATATAGATGGCCTGAGGGCAGTTCGGCATGGCAATCGTGACCTTGTCATTTGCCCTGACGCCGAGGGTGCGCAGACTGCGGGCACACCGCTCTATATTTGCAACGAGTTCTTTGTAAGTGGTGGAGCGCCTCATGAAATCAAAGGCGATATTATTCGGATACTGCTCGGCAACCTTTTCGACTGCCTCGACCATTGAGCCCTGAAAATAATCCAGCGTAGCGGGAACATCGCCAAGGCTGTTGAGCCATGGTCTTTTTGCCGTGATTTCCATAGTGTTTTCCTTTCTTTGCTCTGCTTTAATACTCTACGGGAGTGCTGAAAGGCTGTTCGAGAAGCTCGGGGTTCTCCATGAGCTTTTTGAGCAGACGCACGGTGCCGGCATAATAGAAACCGTCGCCGATGCGCTCATCGATTGTGAGGCCGAGGCCGATGACGGGACGCACGGTATAGCTGCCGTCCTCATGCCATTCGGGGGAAAGGTGTCTCTTGCCGATGACGCAGAAGAAAGAGTTCGTGCCCCAGTTGTTCAGATGGTGATAGCCGCTCTGCATACCGATGGAGCCGAGGTTCGTGAGGAATATAGAAGCATAGTTCGGGTCAGTCTTTATAAGCTCATAGGGAACCTTTCCGCGGTAGTCCAGACGGAAGAGGATCTTTACAACAATCCTGAGCAGCCAGCGCGGCAGACGCACGAGCTTATCCATAAATGCGCTGGAGTTGTCCAGCACGTCCTCGCGGCGGCACTGGTATATCTCCTCAAGAATGGAGGTGTGGAGAGTGTCGATGGTGTCGTCCTTGCCGTAGTGCTTATATGCAAGCGCCTCCTCGGAGGAATCCGCAAAGCGCTTCTTTACGACGAACGCGACGGAGATATGGTCGCGCTCATAGACGCGGTTGCCGGAAATGAAACGGTTCATGCGCGGGCGCAGCACGAAGCACTTGACGAGCGCTGCCATGATTACCTGGAAATAATTATATTTGTCCTTTTCGAGCCCCTCGTTTTTCTTCGCGAGATACTCTTCTATCGGGCGCAGGTCTATATCCTGCTGGATATATGCCTCAGTATCCGTGCGGTTCGGAAGCAGGTATGCAATAAACTGCGCCATTGCGGGCGCTTCGTCACGAAGCCAGTAGCCGTCAAAACGGTCACCGCTCTTTTTTTCTCTATTTTCCATAAAAACCCTCTCGTTAATTATTTGCTATAAATTGCTGCCATCCGCCAGTATAAAACGGTTAAGTGCAAATTGCAACAAATTTTTTAATCTTTTACCTGAGATTTACTTTATATAATAAATCTTAAGATTTGTCTCTTCGCTCAGCGGCTCGACCAGGACGGCAACGGCGTCGGGGTCGTAATAAGTGTTTATGTGCTTCATTGTCCGCTCAATGTTGTTGTCGATAATATAAATATCGTCCCGCCCGACAATGTCGCGGTACGGGTTTTCTATGTCATGGCTCTCCAGCAGCTCCTCGATAACGGGGTGGTGCATGCTCCAGCCGCCAATCTGCACGATCTTATCGGCATAGCCTGCCGGGGGAGTTTCAAGCGGGCTGTAAAGCGAGTGGTCAATTGACCACGTCGTGACGAAATAGAAGTGCTCATCATCAGCCAGCAGCGTTTCAATCGCGGCTTTCTCCGCGGACTTGTCCTCAATCGTGTTGTGGCTGTCATACAGGCAGTAGGCGCGGTTCGCGCGATAGCTTATGAACAGGCTCGTGCACAGCAGCGCAAGGAGCAGCAGAGGCTCACCGTGCAGCTTGTCTTCATCCAGCAGCATCGTGATGACAAGCGCCATGGAAAGGAAGATGCCTATATCAATGCGGTTTGCAAGATAGCGGTCGATATATATAAACACCATGTACACGATGAAGAACAGCCCCAAAGTATATAAGAGCGTTATCCAGTCCTCCGCCCGTCGGCGCGAGCAGGCAAGCCACAGCAGCAGCATGAGCGCAAAGCCGGCAAAGGGCCTGTCGAGACAGAAGCCGTGGATGCATTTTTCGAGGAATATTCCAAGGCACTCGCCGATGCTCTTGCGCTGGTACTCGGTGCCGCGCGCCTCGATTATGGTGTCGATATTCTCCTTGGTGAACTTCTCTGTGTCGTAGAAGTCCCAGCCGTTTATCATGCTCAGAAAGTTTTCGTCGATGCCGATGGAGTCATAGACATCCTTCAGACTGTCGTACTTCGGCAGCTCAAAGTCCACAAGCTTGCAGCGTGCGGTGTCAAACTCCGTGTACTCCTTTACATAAGGGCGCTCCCACATCCACTGGCTGAATGCGAACAGCCCGAGCGCCGAGACCGCCAGCAGCATGAACGGCGTGAGAAAGCGCAGCATGTGCCCGAGCACGTCTTTCGCTCTCTCTCCGCGGCGCTCGAACCATATCCGGATAAGAACATACAGGCAGCCGCCCGTCATCATCAGCGCGCAGACGCCGAAGGATTCGTACCTCCACGCAAGCCCGCACAGACCGAGAGCAAATCCCAGCCACAGCGGCAGCTTCATCACGCGCCCTGTCTCATTGCGCATCGCATACAGCATGAGGAACATGCCGCTTGCCGTGCCTATGGCGCCGGGCTTTGAGAAGTTGAGGCTGAGGTAGCAGTCCGTTCCGAAAGCGCCGAGCAGCACGGCGGTCATGACGAGCGCGGGAGCAGGCTTAAAGCGGCGCAGCAGCACCCAGGTTATCGCCGTGAAGCCGCAGAACATAACGAGATATTCGCAGAAGCTGTACCACGGGAAGCCCGTTCCGAACGCGCCGTACAGCACCTTTATCACGCAGGCAAGCACGATGTTGACATACGGCATCCATATCGTCCGGTGGCTCAGCTGCCCGTCGACGAATTTGCTGAGGAACAGATCGTCGTTCGTCTCATACACGGGGGCAAAGCAGGTCAGCATGATGGCGAGAAAAACGGCGTTTATAATAACGGCAGCGGCAAGCTTTACCCAGCCCTTTGTCTGCCGGGCCTCTTTAAGGCGCATGGTCTTTCCCCCTTCATCCCGTGATGCGGTAAATTTCAAGTCCGGTCTCCTCGCTCAGCGGCTCTACAAGTTCCGCCGAAGCATCCGGATCATAGTATTCGTTTATATATCTTATGGTGAGGTCAATGTCGTCATCAATGATATACACATTCTCTTTGCCGACAATATCGCGGTAAGGGTTCGCGATGCCGTAATCCGCCATCGTCCCTGCGATTATCGGGTTCTGCGTGAGCCAGCCGCCGATGGTGACGATTCTGTCCCAATAGCCGTCGGGCGGGGTCTCAAAGGCGGAGTATATGGCCTTGTCGAGCGGGTCTACCTTGCACAGATACAGGCAGTCGTTGTCCGCAAGGAGCGTGTCGACAGCCTGCCGGAGCTCGCTCTTGTCCTCGACCATGCTGTGAGAGCCGAAGCGGTAGTCCGTGCGGCTGTACATATAGCTTGTGAACAGAGCGCAGAGGAGCAGCAGCGCAGACAGCACGCGCTCCTTATCGAACAGCTCCTTCTTCATCGTCCATATAAGTACGACGATGACCGCCATGAAAAGCCCCATGTCAACGCGGTCGACGAGATAGCGCCCGCGGTGTATGAGATAGAGATAGAAAATGCAGAACATACCGAGTTCCGCCGCAAATGTGAACCAGCCGCGCAGGTCATGCTCCCCGCATGCGAGCCAAAGGGCGAACACGATAAGCAGCAGGTACACGGCCTGATGCTCAAAAAAGCGCACAGTGCAGGTATCCAGCAGCTTGCCGAGACACTCGCCGAGGCTCGGCGCGGGATTTGCCTCATCCCGGGCAGCGGTTATGGCGTCGATAGTCTCCTGATTAAAAAGGTCGGGGTCATAGAAGTTCCAGCTTTGCAGAAGCTCAACCGCCGTCTCGCTCAGGCCGAGACTCTCATATGTGTCGGGAATTTCCTCGTAGGCGGGGATGCCGTAGTCAGACAGCGCAATGCGCGAATCGTCAAAACTGCGGTAGGTTCCCCACTCGCCGCGGCTCCATACTGCGCTGTCATAGGCATAGAGCCCCGCGGCAATGACCAGCACGGCGGCAAAGGGGAGAGCATAGCGCGCGATTGCGGCAAGCTTTTTCTTCGCTGTCCTGTCCGCAATGACGCCCCAGATATACCGCAGACCGAGTACCGACATCAGCGCCGCGCAGGGCAGAAACTCCTTGAAGCGCAGCATTGCGCCGAAGATGACCAGCACTCCGCCGAGAATGACCGGGATTGCGCGGCGGCCTTTCGCGCGAAACTCCATCGCGTGGAGCATCAGCGCAAAGCCCGCGACCGTGCACACGGCGGCGGTCTTGGTGTAGCTTATGCAGGTATAGCTGTCAACGCCGATGAGCACAAGCACCATAACGGTCAGCACCGCCCCCTGCCATGCGCGCAGGCGCTCGAACATGATCCATGTCAGTGCCGTGAAGCCCGCGAATAGCAGAACATACTGAAGAATCGTGAACCACGGCAGACTGTCGCCCAGCGTATACAGCCCCTTGAGCAGGTTCGTGAGCACATAATTCATATAGGGAATATGCGCGTTTTTAACAGACATCTGCCCGTCGACAAAGGCGGCAAGGGTCTGGTCGTCATTGCTCTCAAAACCCGGATTTATAAATGCGAGAATGCCCGCAAGTACCAGCGCGTTGAGCAGCACCGCGCCGAGCAGACGCAGCTTCGGGCCGGAGTTCCATTTTTCTTTAAGAGTCATGTGGCCTCCTTTTTTCCTCTTTGCGGAAGCGGAGTTATTTTGCCTGTTTCATCGAAAGGGAAATGCGGTGCTTCTTCTCATCCACGTCGAGCACGACGACCTTCACGATATCGCCGACGGCGACGGCTTCGCTCGGGTGTTTGATGAACTTGTCGCTTACCTGCGAAATGTGTACAAGACCGTCCTGATGCACGCCGATATCGACGAACACGCCGAAATCGATGACGTTTCGCACGGTGCCTGTCAGCACCATACCGGGCTTGAGGTCTTTTATCTCGAGCACGTCCTGCCGCAGCAGAACGGGCGGCAGCTCGTCGCGCGGGTCGCGGCCGGGCTTTATAAGCTCGTCGGCAATGTCGCGCAGGGTCGGCTCTCCGACGCCGCACTCCGCCGCTGCCTTTGCAGCGCCGTAGTTCTCTAAGCGCTGCTTGAGGTCTGCGAGCTTGCCGGCCTTGACGTCAGCCATGGTGTACCCGCACAGCTCCAGAAGCTTTGTCGCAGCGTCATAGCTCTCCGGGTGGACGGCAGTGTTGTCGAGCACCTGCTTGCTCTCCGGCACGCGCAGGAAGCCTGCGCACTGCTGGAAGGCCTTGGGGCCGAGCTTCGGCACCTTGTTGATGGCCTTGCGGCTGGTGAAGATGCCGTTCTCCTCGCGGTAGGTGACGATGTTCTTCGCGGTCGTCTTTGTAAGTCCCGACACACGCTGTAAAAGCGAGGGGGACGCGGTGTTTATATCCACGCCTACGGCGTTGACGCAGTCCTCGACGACGCCCGTGAGCGTCTCCTCAAGGCGCGCCTGCGGCATGTCATGCTGATACTGGCCTACGCCTATGGCCATCGGGTCTATCTTGACAAGCTCCGCGAGCGGGTCCTGCAGCCTGCGCGCAATAGAGACGGCGGAGCGGAGGTTGACGTCGTAGTCCGGGAACTCCTCCGCTGCAAGCTTCGAGGCGGAATAGACAGACGCCCCGGCTTCGTTTACGATGGCGTAGCTCAGCCCGCCGCCGAGCTGGGAGATCATCTCGACCGCCATCTGCTCTGTCTCGCGCGAGGCGGTGCCGTTGCCGATGGCGATGTGCTCGACCCCGTGCTTGCGCACAAGGCCGGAGAGAATGCGGATTGCCTCGGCTTTCTTCCCGGCGGAGAATGTCGGGTATACGACAGCCGTGTCGAGAACCTTGCCTGTGCCGTCAACAACGGCGACCTTGCAGCCGTTGCGGTAACCGGGATCAAGCCCCATCGTGACCTTGCCCTTTACAGGCGGCTGCATCAGCAGCGGGCGCAGGTTCAGTGCGAACATTTTTATCGCGCCCTCGCAGGCGGTATCGGTCAGGGCGGCGCGCGTCTCGCGCTCCATGGACGGCCATATAAGGCGGTCGTAAGCGTCGTCCGCTGCGGCGCGGACAAAGGCCATCGCGCGGCTGCCGGGCTTTATGACGGCGCGGCGCACGTTCTGAAGCGCAAGCTCCCGGTCAAGCTCGATGCTGACCTTGAGCTTGTCCTCCTTCTCGCCGCGGTTTACGGCAAGAATCTGGTGCCCCTGAAGCTTTCCGATGCTCTGGCTGAAGTCATAATAGAGCCGGTAGACACTGTCCTCCTCGGTCGCCGCTTCGGATTTGAGAACGGCTCTCGCGGAGATGAGGCTGCGCAGTCTGCTGCGTATATCGGCGTTATCCGAAATCATCTCGGCGATTATATCCGATGCGCCGGCGAGTGCGTCCTCGACGGTCTCGACGCCCTTTTCTGCGTCTATGTATTCTCTGGCAAGCTCCTCCGGCTCGGGCAGGGAACTGCCCTGCTCAAAGAGTGCGAGCGCGAGCGGCTCAAGCCCTTTCTCCTTTGCGACGGTCGCGCGTGTGCGGCGCTTGGGTTTATACGGGCGGTAGATATCTTCGAGAGCTGCAAGGGTCGCGGCTTCGTCTATAGCGCTCGAGAGCTCCTCCGTGAGCTTGCCCTGCTCCTCGATGGACTTCTTCACCGTGTCGCGCCGCTCCTGAAGTCCGCGCAGGTACTCGAGACGCTCGGCGAGGGTGCGCAGTGCGGTGTCGTCCATCGCTCCGTGCATCTCCTTGCGGTAGCGTGCGATGAAGGGTATGGTGTTGCCCTCGTCGATGAGCTTTATTACGTTATCAATATGGCTTTGCTCGCGGCCAAGCTCGCGGGCGAGAATCTGGCTTATGCTTTCCAATGTGTTTCTGTTTCTCCTTGATTGCGTGATTTGCAATTTATTATTATAACATGAGTCAGCGCTTCGGGCAAGTGCTCGCTTCGCGAGGGATGCGCATCCCGTGCCGGCAAATTTACCGGCGATTTCTGCAAATATTCTTGTTGCAAATTTCATAGGGCTGTGATAGAATACTTGTCGCGTCTTGTAACTATGCCCTGCGCGGCACAATCATGACAGCATATGATAAGGAGTTTTACGCAATGAAGGAAGGAATCCATCCCAATTACCAGCAGACCACCATCAGATGCGCCTGCGGCAACATCATCGAGACCGGCTCCACCAAGAAGGACATCACCGTTGAAATCTGCTCCAAGTGCCACCCCTTCTACACCGGCAAGCAGAAGCTGGTCGACACCAGCGGCCGTGTTGATAAGTTCAACAAGAAGTACGGCATCAAGTAATTGGTCATTAAATAAAGGCCCTTTACGGCAAAAAGCAGAGTGCAATATGCACTCTGCTTTTTGCGTCCCATCCTCAAAGAATATCTGCTTCCTCAATCCCCCCGCCGGGAACTACACCCGCCGCTGTTTTTATTTTGCCGCTGTTGAAAACTTTTTCTGCGCATGGTAGAATATCTCGTCAAAATTATTGCTCACGGAGGACGAAGAATGAACATCACAGTATATCTTGGTGCAAACGAAGGAAACGACCCCAGACTCAAAAGCGCAGTGCGGGAGCTCGGCACATGGATCGGCGAGAGCGGCAACGCCCTTGTCTACGGCGGTTCCAAGTCCGGCCTCATGGGTGAGCTTGCCGAGAGCGTGCTCATGGCAGGGGGCGAAGTGACCGGCGTCGAGCCTCAGGCCTTTATCGATGCAGGTTTTGAATATGACGCGATAACCCGCCTTATCGTGACAGAGGACATACCGGAGCGCAAAAAGAAAATGATGGAGCTGGGCGATGCGTTTATTGCCTTCCCCGGCGGGACGGGCACCCTTGAGGAAATTTCCGAGGTGATGTCCTCCTCCGCGATGGATATGCTCGATGCTCCCTGCATCCTGTATAATCTGAACGGCTACTATGATGACCTCAGATCTCTGCTTGAAAATATGGTCAAAGCAGGTCTGTCGACCTGCGAGAGACAGCGCGGAATATTCTTTGCCTCCGACCTTGCGGAAATCCGGAAAATACTGGAAATACAGGGAAAACAGAAGCATGCCTGAGACGGAAAACAGCCCCGTACAGTACAGTACGGAGCTTCCGGAGTGGGTCGGCCGATTCAGTGCTTTGCCGGAGCTGCAGAGGCTTAAAAACGTCGGTATGAACTGCGGCTGCGAGTATACATCTTTCCCGCGTTTTCGCAGTATTCCCAAGTATTCGCGCTATCGGCACAGTGTCGGAACAGCGCTTATCGTCTGGAATTTCACCGGCAGCATGACCCAGGCCCTCGCCGGACTGTTCCACGATATTGCAACGCCGGTTTTTGCCCACACGGTGGACTTTTTGTACGGTGACTATATGACGCAGGAGCACACCGAAAGCCGCACAGGAGAGCTGATTCGCGGCTCCGAAGGGATAACGCGCCTGCTCGATAAATACGGAATAAACCCTGATGCGGTGACGGATTATCACATTTACCCCGTCGCGGATAACGACAGCCCGCGCCTTTCGGCAGACAGGCTCGAATACACGCTCGGGAATCTCGCAGCATATACCGGAAGAACTGCGGCGGAGCTTCAGACGTATTATGACAATCTCTGCGTTGCCGTGAACGAGCATGGCGAGACGGAGCTCTCATTTACCTGCGCCGACACGGCATACCGCTTTGCGCATGACGCGCTTGAAATGTCGCGCATATATGTTTCCGATGAGGACAGATACGCAATGCAGATGCTCTCGGAGATTTTGAAGCGAGCCATCCAAAAAGGCGTATTAAGCGCGGAGGAGCTGTATCTGACGGAAGAAACCGTTATAGAAAAGCTCCTGTCCGACGCGGAGACCGCCGGACTGTGGCACGCATACTGCGCTATGCATGAGATAGTTACCGACAGGGAAGCATTCCCAGACGGCGCATGGCGCGTAATCGGTGCGAAAAAACGGCGCATTGATCCGTTCGTGCGCGGCGAAGGCCGGCTGTCGGAAATAAACTCACGCTTTGCCGGGGAGATAAAAGCCTTTATGGATATGCCTTTGGACAAGGCAATATGCGCGCGGTAAGAATTTAGAACGATTTTGAAAGATGTCGTTTGAAGAATAAAATTCTTAAATTACCCCTTTTCATAGAACTCACATTCTTCACCGCCAAAATACACCTTTATCGGTTTCCTTTGGCTGTCAGCTTCATTGTATATCATACAATACGGCGCGTATGGCAATTTTTCAAAAGGTGGTTTACTACGTTCTGCAAACCTACAAGTTTTACAAGCTCTACACTGTTGTGCAACATCTTCCTCATTTAAAGAACCTCCACCGCCGTCGTCCCAAACATCAGCTATTTTCCATTTATACATTTCAATACGTTCAGGATGCTCTCTGAATAACTTAGCAAGTTCTGGGCTGTTTTTAACTGCTTTTTCAAAAATCTCGCTTATCTCCTTATTCGTCAACATGCGCTTTCACATCTCTTCTTACAGTATTCCATAATTTTTGATTGAGCCTTTCCGTTCCGAAGGGGCTTGCCGGAACTTATCATATGATATTATATCATCGCCTGCAGAATTTACAACAGAGCTTTTGGCAACGGCGCTTGA
>CAZFCH010000058.1:0-10305 GCA_964517445.1 uncultured Oscillospiraceae bacterium
CTCCAGTGTGGTACAGAGCAGTCATAGCTGCGCAGACTGCCGTCAAGACAGGTGAGGCGCAGCACCAGAGACAACGCATTCTTGTCTGCGTCGAAAGCGGCTCTTACGTCGCTTATCCAGACCGCCTCTCCATTTTGGGAGAGACTGCAAAACTTATTCAGCATAGATCTATACTTCCTTTACCGGCATTCCATGCTTGCACCGCAGCCGGAAAGCAGCGGCGCAATGTCGAGCATCGCTGTGGCTATTCTTCTTATCACGCTTCCGCATCCATAAAAAGATTCTATATTTTGATTTTAGCATATTTGCAATGGAATTTACAACAAAAACTAAGCCCTGATTCAAGCATGAAAAAGCTCTAAGCTAAAAGTCTGGTGTATTCGTTTCCCGATTACCTCAACTTTTAGCTTAGAGCTACGCATCAATTCATCCCGTCCGGACAGAATATCCGCCTCTCAGGAACGGTCGGATTTCATTTCACCTGTGCCCGCCGGGTTCTCATGTATCATAATGTGCTTTATTTCGGGGTACTTGTGCTCGACAGCGTTGTGTACACGCTCGGCGATGCTGTGTGCGTCGTTAAGCGTAATGCTGCCATCGACGCTTATCTCAGCGTCAATATACACCTTGCTGCCGAACTTGCGCGTGCGCAGCGTGTCAAGGCTCACTACGCCATCCTGCGCGCGGATGAAATCGCCAAGGCTTTTCTCATAGCTGTCGCCGCAGGCGGTGTCGAGCATCTTGTCTGCTGCATCCCTCAGAATGTCATAAGCAACCTTGAGGATGCACAGGCATATCGCGACGCAGGCGATGGGCTCCAGTACCGCTGCGCCAAGCATCGCCCCGCCTATGCCGATGAGCGAACCGACAGACGAGAGTGCGTCAGAGCGATGGTGCCACGCATCGGCCATGAATGCCGAAGAATTGAGCTTTTTAGCGTAGTGCCGGGTGTACCAGAACATCCCTTCCTTGACGACGATGGACACAACAGCAGCCACGAGAGCTATCCCACCGGGTACGGCGAGATCTTCATAGTGACCCGCGATAATTTTCTGCACGCCGCCCCAACCGATGCCAAGGCCGGTTGCGAGAAGAATCACGCCGAGCGCGGTGGACGCTAGGCATTCGAGCCTGTCATGCCCGTATGGGTGATCCCGATCCGGCCCTTTCTGCGCGAGCTTTACGCCGATAAAGGCGATGAATGTCGCGAACACATCGGACAGCGAATGCACTGCGTCCGACACCATTGCGCCGGAGTGCCCGGCAATGCCCGCATAGAGCTTGAAAGCAACGAGCAGTATGTTTCCTATGACGCCGACGGCAGTGAGCCGCGCGACGATTTTCTTTTCAGACATGACAGATCCCTCCACGGTATAATATGCACTTCTCGAGCCGAGGGGAATAAAAAAATACAGTCCCCTCGGAACATACTACTGTCCCGCAGAGACTGCCTGTCTTCTCTGCTGTCGCCTTGCGGCGACCCGGCTGGCACTTTGGCGCTGCCTGTTCAGTTTGTACTGTTGTCGTATACGCGATGCAGTGCAAAGAGTTTATGAGATACTAACACGCAGCATGCCTTTTGTCAACCGAAAAAGTGTGAACAAATGAGAATATAAAATTTGCCCCGGATCACATGACCCGGGGCGCGAAACAAAAATGGAGAGAAAAGGATAGAATGTAGCAAAGAAATTATGCTGCCAGCTTGGAGGCTATTATTGCGGCGGTGAGCAGAACCGCAATAATCGACAGCATTATCAGGCGGCGTCTGAGTATGCCGGGCATTGCGGCAACCTCATTCGGCCAACAGCTTGCCGAGCAGACGGCAGGCCGCGAGTACTTGCGCATCGGGAGCATCGTTGCAGATGACGCTCTCGCAGCAGAGCTTTATGCCGGAAGCGGAGCAGTCGTCCTCCCAGTTGCGCATCCAGTCGCCATCGCCCCAGCCGTAGGAGCCGAACAGCGCGACTTTCTTGCCGCCGAGGCTGTCCTTGCAGTCATCGAACATCGGCTCGAACTCGGACTCTTCAAGCATCTCAGCGCCCATTGCGGGGCAGCCGAAAGCGACAGCGTCGAGGCCGTTGAGATTCGAGGGGCTGAATTCGGCGGCGGTATAGAGCACTGCATCAGCGCCCGCATCCTTCATGCCGGTGAGAACGGCTTTTGCCATAGCCTCGGTGTTCCCGGTGCCGCTCCAGTATACAACAGCTGTTTTCTTCATAATAAAAATTCCTTTCTTATCAAGTCGGTATATTGTTTTCTTATATCGCAACGGTGAGCTGTTCAAGGCTTGAACCGCTCTGCCAGAGCTTGCAGTAGAGCTCGGTGCATTTCCTGTATCGCGCGAAGGTGCGCTTTGCACATTCCTCGTCTCCGTATACCTTCCAGAGACCTATGTATTTGTAATTCGCGGCTTCGTTATCGATGAAGCCCTTTACGTCCTCAGGTGGGTAGCTGAGGAAAAGCCCAACCTCATGGGGAAATTCGCTGTCTGCATGCTGCATTCGGCGTATGAGCTGCGCAAGGCAGCTGCCGCAGTCGGAGCGTGTATAGCCCATCTCACGCAGGACTTCACCGGCTGTCTCGTCGGAGAGGTCACGGCGCAGCCATGCCGGGCGATAGAGATAGAGAAGGACATTCTTTTCCGTGAAGCGCAGCGGAATCAGACACAGCCCCTTCGGTATCAAGCGGCGGTTTAATTCGCGGATGTCCTTATATACCTGTGCTTTGCTGTCATAGGGATGGGGAAACAGGCTGCCGGTCTTTATCCCGGCGAGTGTCGGCGCACACTGGCTTATAATTCTGATCTCGGACATGGCAGCGGCTCCTTTTAATAATGAGTTAAATACATCTAACTGAAATACAAAAGAAATTTGCGCACTCTGCGCAGTAGATTTTTGTGGTTTTATTTATACGGCCGGCTCTGTCATGCGCGGCAAAGCCGGCCGGTTATTGACAATCTTACTTTTTGCCGAAGCTGAAGAGCTTCTTCTTCTCGTAGGGCTTGCTGCTGATGGAGAGAATCTTATAGCCGCTGCCGTCGAGAGCCTTTTCAATCTCACCCTCGCTTATGGGGCCTTCGCTGATTATGGTCGCTTCGCCTTTGCTGTGAGAGGCGGAGACCTTTTTCACGCTGAGATGATTGCGGATGGCGTCGTTCACATGGCTTTCGCACATGGAGCACATCATGCCGTCTATTTTAACTGTAGTTTCAATCATGATTTGTCACTCCCGATTTCATTCCGACAGCGCGGTAAGCTGTTCGGGCAGCTCCGCAAGCACCGTGCAGGCGATATGGCTGCATACATCCTCGCTCAGACCGAGAGCTGTTTTCAGCTTTTCACTCAGCTGAGCGCAGCCTAGCGAGTACCGGGCGGCTTCTTCGCTGCCCTGCTCGGTGAGGTGAACCGCACCGTATTTCTGCTTTTCGGCAAGGCCTAGGTCGCACAGGTTCTGAATCATCGAGTGCGCACTGGGCTTTGACACACTCATCCGTGCCGCAATGTCTTTGCATCGTGCGCCCTGACCGGACACGCACAGCTCGGAGAGCACAAGCAGATATTTGATTGCGGAGGAGGAGAGAGCTTTGCTGGAGTTCGACATATTGAGCCTCCCGGTTAGAAATGTGGGAGATGCAGAGAGGTGAAAGCTGCATCTCCCCTTTTCCTACTTGGAGCTGTGGCAGCTGCCGTGCATCGCACAGTCAGCGCAGCCGCAGCCGCAGGAGGATTGCCCCCGCTTCTTTTCCCGCACAAGATGTATTGAGATGAGTACCACTATGGCAAGGAGTACAATAGAGACAAGAATGGTGGAAAGGTTTGCGGCGAGAAATTCAAGCATGGTATATCGCTCCTTTTATGTGAAAGTGATGGAAAACTTTTGGAGCATCCGGGAGGGGGAGACACCCTCCCGGAGTTGATGATTTGGATCAGAGCTTCTCGGAGAGCTTGGTTGCTTCCTTGTAAGGTTTTACCAGCATGTAGATGATGCCTGCCAGCGCTGCAATGGCGAAGATCAGACCGATTACATTGACATTGCCGGTGAACAGACCGCCGAACTGGTTGACCATGAGGGCGCAGACGTATGCGAAGCCGCACTGATAGCCGATGGCGAACCAAGTCCACTTGGAGCTGTTCATCTCACGCTTGATTGCACCGATAGCTGCGAAGCAGGGGGCGCAGAGAAGGTTGAAGACGAGGAAGGAGTAAGCGGTCACGCTGGTGAAAGCTGCTGCGAGGTTCTGGTAAACGGTACCGACGCCACTGGCGTAGAGGATACCGAGAGTACCGACGATGTTTTCCTTTGCAACAAGGCCGGTGATGGATGCGACAGCTGCCTGCCAGTTGCCCCAGCCCAGAGGGATGAAGATCCAGGCGATGGCATTGCCGATAGTTGCGAGGATGGAGTAGCTGATCTCTTCTTCGGAGAGCATACGGAAGGTTCCGTCAACAACACCGAAGTAAGTGGTGAACCATACAAAGATAGTGGAGAGGAGGATTATCGTACCGGCCTTCTTGATGAAGCTCCAGCCGCGCTCCCACATGGAACGGAGAACGTTGCCGAGAGTCGGCCAGTGGTATGCGGGCAGCTCCATAACGAAGGGAGCGGGCTCGCCGGAGAACATCTTGGTCTTCTTGAGCATGATGCCGGAAACGATGATGGCTGCCATGCCGACGAAGTATGCGGAGGTCGCGACCCATGCAGAGCCGTTGAAGATTGCGCCTGCGATCATTGCGATGAACGGAACCTTTGCGCCGCAGGGGATGAAGGTCGTAGTCATGATGGTCATACGGCGGTCACGCTCGTTCTCGATGGTACGGGAAGCCATAACACCGGGCACGCCGCAGCCGGTACCGATGAGCATCGGGATGAAGGACTTACCGGAAAGACCAAACTTACGGAAGATACGGTCAAGGACGAATGCGATACGGGCCATGTAGCCGCAGGCCTCAAGGAAAGCGAGCATCAGGAACAGAACCAGCATCTGAGGAACGAAGCCGAGGACTGCACCGACACCTGCGACGATACCGTCGAGGATAAGACCGTTGAGCCAATCGGCAGTGCCGGCAGCATCAAGTGCGTTGCCTATAAGAGTGGGAATACTGGGAACCCAAACGCCGTAGTCCGCAGGATCAGGCTCTTCGCCGATCTCTTCGAGAGTGGCCTGAGCATCTTCGTAATCAGCGACAGTGGCAGTGACTTCTTCAACAGCCAAAGTCTCTTCATCTTCTACATCGTAGGTGAAGACGCCGTCAGCGGGTTCGCCGTTTTCTTCAACGTAGGCTTCATAGCCGTCTACGACAGCGGAGGCGTCGCTCCACTCTTCGGCGACTTCGTTGTACGCAGCGGAGCCTATGCCGAACAGGTGCCAGCCATCGCCAAATACACCGTCGTTTGCCCAGTCGGTAGCGGGAGCACCGACGCCGACCATTGCGACCCAGTAAACGAGGAACATAACCAGTGCGAAGATCGGAAGACCGAGCCAACGGTTGGTGACGATCTTATCTATCTTATCAGAAGTGGAGAGAGCACCGGCCTCTTTCTTCTTGTAGCAGTTCTTGATGAGCTGTGCTATGTAGATGTAACGCTCGTTGGTGATGATGCTTTCGGCATCGTCGTCAAGCTCGGTCTCGGCAGCCTTGATGTCGCTCTCGATGTGCTCCATAACGGAAGCATCGATGTTGAGCTGGGCAAGTGCCTTGTCGTCGCGCTCGAAGATCTTTATTGCGTACCAGCGCTGCTGATCTTCAGGCATTGCGTGCAGAGCCGCTTCTTCGATGTGAGCGATAGCGTGCTCGACGGGACCGGAGAAGGTGTGCATCGGAACGGTCTTGCCGTTCTTTGCAGCGTCGATAGCGGCTTCAGCAGCGTCCATGACGCCGTCGCCCTTCAGGGCGGAGATCTCAATGATCTTGCAGCCGAGCTCACGGGAGAGCTCTTCGATGTTTATCTTGTCGCCCTTCTTGCGGACGATATCCATCATGTTGATGGCAATCACCACGGGGATGCCGAGCTCGGTGAGCTGGGTGGTGAGGTAGAGGTTACGCTCGAGGTTCGTGCCGTCGATGATGTTGAGTATTGCATCGGGACGCTCGCCTATCAGGTAGTTACGTGCAACGACTTCTTCAAGCGTGTAGGGGGACAGAGAGTATATACCAGGAAGGTCCATGATGACGACGTCATCGTGCTTCTTAAGGCGGCCTTCCTTCTTTTCAACAGTGACTCCGGGCCAGTTGCCGACGAACTGGTTGGAGCCGGTCAGCGCATTGAACAGCGTTGTTTTACCGCAGTTGGGGTTGCCTGCGAGGGCAATTTTGATCTGCTTATCCATGATTGATTACTGCTCCTTCTTCCGGTTAAATTAAATTAACCTGTCTACAAAAAATCAGAAAATTTTTACTCGACTTCGATCATTTCGGTGTCAGCCTTACGCAGGCTCAGTTCGTAGCCGCGCACGGTGACTTCCATGGGATCGCCCAGAGGAGCGACCTTACGGACATAAACCTCGGTGCCCTTGGTGATGCCCATGTCCATAATACGGCGCTTGATGGGGCCTTCACCGTGGAGCTTAACGACCTTGGCAGTTTCGCCGATCTTGACTTCACGCAGTGTCTTCATTCTTTCCTCTCCTTTTTTGCTTTCTCAGACCATGATTTTGCGAGCCATCTCTTCGCTTATCGCGACTCTGGCTTCTTTGACCTTGACAATCACGTTCCCGTTTAGCACGGTTATGAGAGTCGCGGTACCGCCGGCAACAAAGCCCAGATCCTCAAGATGCTTCTTGACCTCCGGACTGCCGCCGACTTTTCGGATCAGATATTCTTCTCCGAGGTTTGCAAGGGGTAGCGGCATCATATTCTCTTTCCGCCTTTCAGGTTAGCTTCAACTAACCATAGTTGAAAAAACTTGTCAGAAACGGTCGAGCGCAGTCAGATGTTGTTTCTTTCAAACTGTTAACCTCTTCTAACTGAGCGCAGTTTAACATCTCTAACCATACTTGTCAAGCAGAAAGTTAAAGAAATTATTTCACTCTTGCATTTTTGGTTAAAGTGTGTTAACTTATACAACACAATGACACGGAAGTTGGTGTATTTTAACATGGCGATTCAAAAAGCCTCAGAGGATTATCTTGAAGCGATGCTGATGATGAAGGAGAAGCACGGGTATATCCGTTCTATTGATGTTGCGGAGAAACTCAATGTCACGAAGCCCAGCGTCAGCTATGCAACAAAGCGCCTTAAGGAAAGCGGACATATTACAATGGATAAGGACGGGCTCATCACGCTGACGGAAACCGGCATGCAGGTCGCCACAGAGATGCTCAAGCGTCACAAGGCGCTTACAAAGTTCCTCATCATACTCGGTGTCGATGAAGAAACCGCGCAGGAGGACGCATGCAAGCTGGAGCATGACCTGAGCCAGAAATCCTTTGATGCGATTTACTCCCACGCAGCAAGAATGATCGGAAAAGACTGAACAAACGGTATTGTTTTATAGAGCTGGTATAACGGCCTGCATCGTCAGGCCGTTATTCTTTTCTTTATAATGTTCACTATAAAATTTATGAGTCACTCATAAACCGACCCATATCTTCTGTCCCCTTTGTATCCGCTCTATAATGAACGCAGCAGATGAGCCGAAAGGCTCAGAATACAAGGAGGAACTTATCATGCTGAATGAAAACGTTGTGAAGCTGCTCAAGGGCGGAATGTGGGATCTGGCCACCTGCGCCGGCGGAGAACCCAATGTGGTGCCCGTCGCGTTCAAGGACGTGACTGCTGACGGCAAGCTGGTCGTCGGGGATGTGTTTTCTGGACACGACGCTGAAGAACCTTGCCGCGAACAACGGCAGGATCGCGATCTCGGTTTACGATGCGCAGAACCTCGAAGGCTATCAGGTCAAGGGCACGGCACAGTATGTCACTGAGGGCGAAGTGGTCGATACCTTTAAGGCCATGGTAGAGAAAATGTTCAACGGTGCAACCACTGCAAAGGGCGCACTTATCATCATGCCTGAGAAAGTAATCGTCACCACTCCCGGCGCGGACAACAAGAAAGAGCTGTAAAGCATGAGTGGGCGCGAAAACGTGCCCACTCATAAATTTTATAGTTACTTGTTCCCGGGCGCATATCCGGTTATAATAAAGAGCACAGAGGAGGTGCAGCTATGTATCAGAGAAAGCTTGAGAAAAATATCCGCTGTCCGCTGGAATACGGCATGGAGCTGTTCGGCGGAAAGTGGAACTCGCGCATCATATGCGTGCTGGCGGCGCTGGGTACGCTGCGGTACAGCGAGCTGCGCCGCGAGATGGGCAACATCACCGACGCAGTACTGGCCTCCACGCTGAAAGGACTCATCACCAACGGCATTGTGGGACGCAGGTCATACGATGAAATACCGCCGCGCGTGGAATATTCACTGACGGAAAAGGGCGCGTCCGTTGTTCCGATTTTGCAGAGCATCTGCCAGTGGGCGGGTGCGTTTTATAAGGACGAGGGCGACACGCCCATGATCCAGTGCCGTAAATGTGACCATCGCTGAATAGAGAGGAGAAGAACATTATGCGATCCATCAAGAAAAAACTGCCGGGAATAAATGTTTTAATCTGCTTCCGACATGCCCGGCAATAAAAATGCAGAGAGCACATTGCCCTCTGCATTTTTCATGTCATAGAATTACAGATAGAATTTCGGCTCCTTGCGTCCGGAGCACATTTTGACGAGCGCGGCGGAGGCGGCAAGCTGCATCGCCTTGGGGACGCGGCGCTGGGAGAACGGACACATGCTCACGCAGCGCATGCAGCTGATGCACTTGGTCTTGTCGGTGTGCTGCGGGTCGCCCGGATCGATGGCCTCGGTCGGGCACTCCTGCGCACAGGTGCCGCAGCCGGAGCACTTGGAGCTTGAGGTCGGGTAAACGGGAATGCCCTTGTACTCCTTGTACGGGCGCTTGCCGGGCATGGCGACGGGGGTGAGCTCCTGCTTTGCCATGAGGGAAGAGAGAAACTTGTTGAGCGCGGCGATATCGGACGCATCGGGACGCCCTGCCCCAAAGCGCTTGTCGATAGAGTGCGGGGCAACCATCTCTGCGCCGCCGACCACCTTGAAGCCGCATTTGAGGCACAGGTCGCTCATTTCAAGAAGAGCATCATCCACGGCACGGTTGCCATAGACTGCCACGAGCACAGCCTTTGCGCCGTTGCCGTGGACATAGTTCATACGGTCGTACATCGGAACGGGAATTCTGCCGCCGTAGACAGGGAAGCAGAAGAACACAAGGTCATCAGCGGAAAAGCTGACCTCATAGCCGCGGGTGGTGTAATCATAGGGGGCTGCGGCTTTCAGCTCATTTGCAATAAGCTGGGCGACCTTTTCAACGCCGCCGGTGGGGCTGAAGCAGATGATAGTGGTTTTCATTAATTCACCTCATATTTTTACGGCGCGCCGCCGTGACAGCAGAGCACGGCAGGCGCGCCATTCTTTACGATATCAGATACGCTTCCACGTTACGCCGTGGGGGATGTCAGTAAGCTCAATGCCGGCAGCCTTGAGCTCGTCGCGGATGCGGTCGGCCTCGGCATAGTTCTTGGCCTTCTTTGCGTCCTGACGCGCCTGAATCTTAGCTTCGACTTCGGCGTCAGCCTCACCGGTTTCGGAGACGATGGTGAACGTACCGGCGGCGACGTTCTGCTTCTTGAGCTCCTCGCGTCTCGCGTCGGCCTTCTCGATAAGGCTCAGACTCAGCACACGGTCAAAGTCCGCAATGGTGGCAAGCTTGGTTGCGTCGTTGGTCTTGTACTTGAGCACGTCATACAGCGCGGTAACGGCGAGGGATGTGTTGAGGTCGTTGTCCATCGCGGCGCAGAACTTCTCCTTCATCGCAGCCATGGCATCGGCGTCAACTTCACCGTCGCCGGGCTTGAGCGCGGCGATGCGGTTTATGAGCTTGTTGAACGCAGCCTGTGCGTTGTCGAGATTATCCCAGTTAAAGACGAGGTTGTTGCGGTAATGGCTCTGGAGGCAGAAAAGACGGTAGGCGAGGGGATCGTAGCCCTTTTCCTGAAGCAGAGAGACGGTGAGGAACTCGCCGCTCGACTTGCTCATCTTACCGTGATCGGTGTTCAGGTGGTGAACATGCACCCAGAAATTGCACCAATGATGGCCAAGATAAGACTCAGACTGGGCAATTTCGTTGGTGTGGTGGGGGAATGCGTTGTCAATGCCGCCGCAGTGGATGTCGAGATCCTCGCCGAGATGCTTCATGGAGATGCCGGAGCACTCAATGTGCCAGCCGGGATAACCGACGCC
>CAZFCH010000059.1:0-10127 GCA_964517445.1 uncultured Oscillospiraceae bacterium
TGGTTGAATGCGCACTTCAGAACGGTCTGGCCAACCTTTTCACCGTCGGTTGCAGTTGCTTCGGTTGCAGCTGCATCGTCTGCGGCTGCTGCATCAGCTGCAGGAGCTTCGGTAGCTGCAGAAGTGTCGGTGCTTGCGGACTGGCCGCATGCGCACAGTGCGAATACCATGCACAGCGCGAGGAGAATTGCGAGAGCAGATTTGACGTTTTTCATTATTTTTCCTCCATAATGAATTTTATTACAGGCAGATCTTCTGCCGGTAAAACAAATAAAGGTTTCCGCGCGGGGAGAGACGGGCGTTAAGACTACGTTAATTTTGACAACGTTTTCGACTGCTTGCCGCAGAAACATATATGTTTCGTCAAGGCAACGGTTTCGTAAACCGGTTTATAAATTTGCTCTAAAATAATTCCCCATAAGCGAGGAATTATTTTAATCTGTCAAAGGTCATCACATCATGAAAGGATGTGGAAACGGCCGGCCGTTTCGAAATTTTCTGATCTTCTTTTTATTTGTTTGCCGCAACTGCGATAGTGGATTCTCTTATAATAATAGAGGACGGTACTATTTCCTCTGCAGGAGCTTTGGCGGAGCTGCCGTTTATTCTGTCGAGCAGGAGCCTTGCAGCTCTCGCACCGATCTCGCCCGAGCTGAGCGCCACCGCGGTTATCCCGGGGTCTGCAATCTGCAGCCAGTCCCAATCATCGAAGGTACACAGACCAAGCTGTGCGCCCGGCTTAATGCCCAGAAACTTCATTGCCGTGAGGATGCGCTGGGTCGTCGTGCCGTTGGCGGAAAGCACCGCCACACGTTTGCCATCGTGCTTTTCGAGGAAAGCACGCAGACTGTCAACACAGCTGTTCGGCCGCTCGCAATCTATTTCATATATCTCCGGCTCTACTCCGTTTTCCCTGACGGTTTCGGAATAGCCCTTGCGTCTGAGCTCTCGAGGAGCTATCATTGCTATTGTCTCCGAAAAGAAGGCCACATGCTCATAGCCTTGTGAGAGAAGCAGGCGTGTACATTCTGCCGCGTTCTCCTGGTTGCGGCTGCATACCGTGTCGATAAGCCCGGACTTCATCAGCGGTCTGTCTGCAAGCACCAGCGGGATGCCGCGCTTGTGAAGCTCAAGCAGATATTCATCGTTGCTGCCGCAGGTGTTGACGATGAGACCGTCCACCCGGTTATCAAGGAAGCCCCGAAGCGCTCTCTTTTCACGGCGGGCGCTTTCGCGGCTGTCGGCAAACAGAACCTGATAACCTGATTCCTCACACACCGAGGTGATGCCCTTGAGCAGAAGCGCCGAGAACGGGCTGCTGATGTCTCCGATAACGCAGCCAATCAGCATCGTCCTGCTGGACTTGAGCCGCTGCGCCGAACGATCAGGGTGATAGTTGAGCGCTGTGACCGCTGCAGATATCTTCTCCTTCGTCTCCGCCGACATGTTCTCATACTTGCCGTTGAGGAAGCGTGAAATCGTCGTCTTTGAAACTCCGCAGTAGCTTGCGACCTGATTTATAGTAACTTTCTTTTCTGATTGAGCGTCCATCATTTACCACTAAATTAACAATTCTGTAATAAATTTTAGCATCCGACTTCCGTTTTGTCAACCGGTTTCCAAGGATCTTAACGACGTGATACTGTACAGATTTTTTTGGACATTTTATAGCATTTTACACAAAAGCCGAATCCTCACGGCGCACGCAGCAAGTTTTTTTGCCGTGCCGAAACAATCTCCGCCGCAGTACGTCATATCCATCGAATTAATTCCTTGTTTTTCGTCGCGCATATGATATAATGTACTGTAATTAACTTGGAATGGTTCGCCCAATTCACTCTATACGGAGGAAAATATATGATAAGCTTCAACGTACCTCCCTGCACCGGGAACGAAATGAAATATATCGAGCAGGCCATTGCCTCGCACAAGATCTGCGGCGACGGCAGCTTTACCAAGAAGTGCAACGCATGGCTTGAGCAGCGCTTTGACGCGAAGAAGGTGCTCCTCACCACCAGCGGCAGCACTGCCCTCGACATGGCAGCTCTCCTGTGCGGCCTTGAGCCGGGGGACGAGGTCATTCTCCCGAGCTTTACCTTCTCCAGCACCGCGAACTCCTTCGTCCTTGCCGGAGCAAAGCTTGTGTTTGTCGACATCCGTCCGGATACGATGAACATCGATGAGACGCTTATCGAGCGCGCCATCACCGACAAAACCAAGGTCATCTGCGTCATGCACTATGCCGGCATCGCCTGTGAGATGGACACGATAATGGACATTGCCCGCCGCCATAAACTGCTGGTCGTTGAGGATGCGGCGCAGGGCGTCATGGCAAGCTACAAGGGCAAGGCACTCGGCACAATCGGCGACTTTGGCTGCTACTCCTTCCATGAGACGAAGAACTATTCCATGGGTGAAGGCGGCGCCGTCGTCATAAACAACCCCGATTATATCGAGCAGGCCGAGATACTGCGCGAAAAGGGCACCAACCGTGCCAAGTTCTTCCGCGGTCAGGTTGACAAGTACACCTGGGTTGATTTCGGCGACAGCTATCTGCCGAGCGAGCTGAACGCGGCCTATCTCTGGGCACAGCTTGAGATGGCAGACGAGATCAATAATGACCGTCTGCACAGCTGGCACGAATACGACGCAGCCTTTAAGCCCCTCGAGGCTGAGGGCAAGCTCGTTCTGCCCACGGTTCCCGAGGGCTGCGCACACAACGCACATATGTATTATATTAAATGTAAGGACCTCACCGAGCGCACCGCACTTATCCGCTTCCTGAAGGAGCGCGATATCCTCGCTGTGTTCCACTATGTTCCTCTGCACTCTGCCCCCGCCGGTGAGCGCTTCGGCCGCTTTGACGGTGAGGACAAGTACACCACCGCCGAGTCTGACAGGCTCCTGCGCCTGCCGATGTACTATGGCCTGACCGCCGAGGATCGCGGCCGCGTCATCGCAGCGGTCAAGGAATTTTACGGTGAGTGAGTTATGATCTCATTCAAGCCCTGCGACCTGCCGGTCATCACCGGCGATAAGGTCACACTCCGCCCCATAACTGATGACGATACCGATCTCATCGTCCGCTGGCGCAACGACCCCGCCGTGCAGCAGTTTTTCATTTTCCGCGAGCCGTTTACTCCGGAGATGCACCGCAATTGGCTGCAGACGAAAGTCGCTGTAGGAAAAGTCGTCCAGTATATTATTATTGATAACGCGGACGGAAAGAGCGTCGGCAGCGTGTATTTCCGGGATGTCGACCCGGCAAACGACAGCGCGGAATACGGTATTTTTATCGGTGAGGCCAGTGCCCGTCACCGCGGCATCGGCACGGCTACAGCCCGTATGTTCGTTGATTTCGGGCTCAACACTCTGCGCCTGCACAGGATCAGTCTGCGCGTCATCGGCGGAAACGACGTTGCCCGCCGCAGCTATGAAAAAGCCGGCTTTGCGACTGAGGGCGTTTTTCGCGACATGGTCAGGCTGGACGGTGAGTTTCGTGATGTTGTATTCATGGCCATACTCTCGGAAAGGAGCGCCGAATGAAAAAGGTATCTTTCGTGATTCCCTGCTACCGCTCCGCGAAAACGATAGGCGTCGTTGTGGACGAGATAAGAGATACGATGCCCACGCTCCCGGAGTATGACTATGAGATAATTCTGGTCAATGACTGTTCCCCGGATAACACGCTTGAGGTCATCTCCGCGCTTGCGCTGGCCGACAGCCGCATCACTGCCGTCGACCTCGCGAAGAACTTCGGTCAGCACGCGGCGCTTATGTCGGGCATAAGCCACAGCACGGGGGACTTTGTCGTCTGTCTTGACGACGATGGCCAGACCCCGGCAAACGAGGTCGGCAAACTCCTCGCGCGCCTTGAGCAGGACGACTGCGACGTCGCCATGGCGTCTTATGAGCATAAGCAGCACTCGGCCTTCCGCAATTTCGGCACGAAACTCAATAACCGTATGACTGAGGTCATGCTCGGCAAGCCCCGCGACCTGAGCATGACGAGCTATTTTGCGATAAAGCGTTTTATCGTGGATGAAATGCTCAAGTATAAAAACTGCTTCCCGTATCTGGACGGGCTTATTCTGCGCTGTACGCGCAGGATCCGCACCGTCCCGGTGCAGCACCGCGCGCGCATGGAGGGCTCCTCCGGTTATACGCTCGGCAAACTGTTCGCGCTGTGGATGGACGGCTTCACGGCCTTTTCCGTCAAGCCCCTGCGCCTGGCGAGTATATTCGGCGCGCTCACTGCGTTTGCCGGGTTTATCTACACCATCGTAATTATAATCAAGCACTTCATTTACAGCGATATCCCCATGGGCTGGAGCTCCACCATGGCTCTTCAGCTTATCCTCGGCGGCGTGATTCTGCTGGTTCTCGGCCTCGCCGGCGAGTATATCGGGCGCATCTATATGTGCATCAACGCCGCTCCCCAGTATGTGGAGCGCAGCGTGATACGCCGCGGGGACGGCGAATAAAACCGGAGAGCACGCATGGATAACAAGGATTCGATTTTGATACTCGGCGCCGGGATCTATCAGGTCCCGCTGATAAAAAAAGCTCAGGAAATGGGGCTGCGCGCAATAATCACAAGTATCCCCGGCAACTATCCGGGCTTTGCCGTCGCCGATAAGGTCTATTACGCGAACACCACCGACAAGGAAGCGGTGCTCGACATCGCCCGCTCCGAGCATGTCGCCGCCGTGACCACCACCGGTACCGACGTTGCCGTCTCCTCCATCGGGTATGTCTGCCGCAAGCTGGGGCTGTGCGGGATAAGCGAACAGGCTGCGCGTGTGCTCACCGACAAGGCGCTTATGAAGGAAGCCTTTGTAAAAGGCGGCGTGACGACGGCGGAGTTTCGCCGGGTAGAGAGCTACGAAGAAGCTGTTGCCGCAGCCGAGGAGCTCGGTCTGCCGGTCATGCTCAAGATTGTCGACAAATCCGGCAGCAGAGGGATAACCAAAATAACCGACATTTCCCGTATGCGCGAGGCGTATGATTACGCTCTCGCTGCGACGGATGCTGATCACATGGTCGTCGAGCGCTTTGTCGACGGCAGGGAAGTCGGCATTGACGCTTTCGTGCAGAACGGTAAGCTTCTGCTGATGCTGCCCCACGAGAAATATGTCTATCACTCCGGTCACACCGGCATCCCCATTGGCCACTTCTGCCCGATGGATGTCTCCCCGCGCCTGCACGAGAACATGCTGCGCGAGACGGAGAAGATAATCCGCGCCACCGGAATGGATAACTGCGCGATAAACATTGACGCGATGATTCTCCCCGACGAGAGCGTCAGCATAATCGAAGCCGCCGGGCGCTGCGGCGCAACGGGCATCCCCGAGGTCATCAGCGGCTACACCGGGCGCGATTATTACGGTTGTATCATCGACGCCGCCCTTGGCCGCCCGATAGAACCCTTTGACCTGACGCACGGCACGCCGACGGCCTCGCTGCTTCTGTACACCGAACGCTCCGGCATCCTCCGCGAGATACGCTACCGCTTCGCCGGTCGCGAATATGTGAACGAAAACGCCGCTGTCCCGGGAAAAGGCAAGGTCGAAGTGAGCTTCGCCCCGGGCGACGATATCGACGCCTTCCGCAACGGCACGGACAGAATCGGTCAGGCAATCTTCCGGGCCGCATCGAATGACGAGCTTCAGGCTGCGGTCAGGGCTTTCAGGGAAAGTCTCCGCGTGGAGGTCTGCCAATGAGATTCGACGGACTTGTCACCCCCTGCTATATAATCAATGACGAAGAGTACGCCCAAAACATCACGCGCTTCAAGGCTGAGTTCGAGAGCCGCTGGAGCGGGCGTGTTCTTTTTGGCTACTCCGTGAAAACCAACAATTTCCCCTACATGCTCAAGGCTGCGCTCAAGCACGGCTTTTATGCTGAGGTCGTCTCCCCGGATGAATACGCTTTTGCGCTGCGCTGCGGCTGCCGGGAGGACAACATCATCTATAACGGCCCCCAAAAGCGAGACACCGTCGTTTCCGCCTGTGCCGCCGGTGGCATAGTGAACCTCGATAACCTTGAGGAAGTCGCGCTTGTCTGCGCGGCGTTCCGTGACAGCGAGCGCAAGCCCGCCGTCGGTCTGCGCGTGAACTATGACATTGAGCGCGACTGCCCCGGCGAAACCACCTGCGTCGGCATCCCCGGCCGCTTCGGCATCTGCTTTGAAAACGGGGACTTTGAAAAGGCACTCGCCATGCTGCGTGACAGCGGTATCGAGCTTGCCGGACTGCATATGCACCAGAGCAGCAGGACACGGAGCCTCGCAATCTACCGCAGCATCGCCGGGAAAGCGGTGCAGATAGGCCGGGAGTACGGCCTGTCCGGGCTTAAATATGTCGACATCGGCGGCGGTTTCTTCGGCGGCAGCTTCTTCCCCGGAAAGCCCACATATGCCGAGTACGCCGAGACCGTATGCAGCACGCTGCGCGAATTATACTCTCCCGAAAAAACGACGCTCATTCTCGAACCGGGTGCGGCAATTCTCGCAACGTCGATGGATTACCTCACAAGCGTCCTCAATATTCGCGAAGTCAGAGGGCACAGGATCGTGACCGTGGACGGCAGCGTCGTCCATATTAACCCCTTCATGAATCCGCACCCCACACCGTTTACGATGATAAACCCCGGCGCGGAGAGTGCGGAGGAGCAGATAATCGGCGGCAGCACCTGCATGGAGCTTGACCGCTTCTATCCGCGCGATATGAAAAACCTCGCGCAGCACGACAGCAAATTTCTTTTCCACTGCTGCGGGGCTTATATGTCGACGCATAACAGCAGCTTCATAAACGCTGCGCCCAACATCTATCTCAAGCGCGGCGAGGAGTATACGCTCCTGCGCAAAAAGAGCATCGACAGTCTGTTTCCCGATGAATCTGAAATATAGAGGACCAATGTCTTGAAAAAGAGTATCTCTCTGCGTTATATCGTGCTGCTCCAGGCAGCGGTGATACTGTACACCTGCACCGATATCGCCGCGAAGCTTGCCAGCCGCTATCCTTTTCTGTCCGTAGGCTTCGTGCTCTGCTACGGCGTCGAAATTCTTATACTCGGCGTCTATGCCATCTTCTGGCAGCAGATAATAAAAAAGGTCGATATCTCCGTCGCCTACTCCAACCGCGCCTCGGCCATCTTCTGGTCGACGCTGTGGGCAGCAGTGGTATTCCATGAGCACATCTCGGTTCAGAATATTATCGGCATCATCGTCATTTTTGCCGGGATATGGATGGTGAACAGAGATGCTTGAACATTGGCTCGCGCTTTTCGGCGCAGTGCTGCTCTCGTCCGTCTCGCAGATGCTTCTCAAAAAGTCGGCGGGGAAGGAGCACAAAAGTGTCATTTTCGAATACCTGAACCCGTGGGTCATCAGCGGCTATTTTCTTCTCGCCGCCTCGACGATCTGCGTGATCTTCGCCTTCAAGGGCGTCGACTTCAAGAACGGGCCCGTGATAGAATCGCTGGGTTTCCCGCTGGTAATGATCCTCGGCCGGATATTCTACGGCGAAAAGCTGACGAAGAACAAGCTTATCGGCATGGGGCTGATAATGCTCGGCGTCGTGATATATTATATATAAGGAACAGAGTGAGATAAATGAGCAAAGTATCCTTTGTCATCCCGTGCTACCGCTCGGCAAAGACGATCGGCGGCGTTGTGAACGAGATAGAGAGCACCATGGCGCAGCTGGCCTATGAGTATGAGATCATCCTCGTGAACGACTCCTCGCCGGACGACACCTTTGCCGTCATCTCCGCGCTCGCCGAAGCCGACGGGCACATCACCGCCGTCGACCTCGCCAAGAATTTCGGTCAGCATGCGGCGCTCATGTGCGGCATCAGACACAGCAGCGGGGATATCCTCGTCTGTCTTGATGACGACGGCCAGACCCCGGCGGACGAGGTCGGCAAGCTCCTTGAAAAAATCGAAGAGGGCTATGACGTTGTCTACGCCTCTTATGACCATAAGCAGCACTCGGGCTTTCGCAACTTCGGCAGCCGCGTGAACGCGTGGATGACGGAGATCATGCTCGGTAAACCCAAAGAGCTGAGCCTCACAAGCTACTTTGCCGCGAAGCGTTTCATCGCCGATGAGATGCTCCGCTATGAAAACTGTTTTCCATACATTATGGGGCTCGTGCTGCGCAGCACGAAGAACATCTGCAATGTCCCCGTGAACCACCGCTGCCGCGAGCAGGGTCAGTCGGGCTATACTCTCGGCAAGCTCCTGTCGCTGTGGATGAACGGCTTCACCTCGTTTTCGATAAAGCCCCTGCGCATTGCGACCTATTTCGGCGCATTCACCGCGTTTGCCGGCTTCATCTATGCGCTCATCATCGTCATACGCCACTTTGCCGTCGGTCTGGCGCCGCTCGGTTGGAGCTCCACCACGGCGCTTCTGCTTCTTCTCGGCGGAGTGATTCTGCTGGTGCTCGGCCTTATCGGTGAATATATCGGGCGCATCTTCATGTGCGTCAACGCCTCTCCGCAGTATGTGGAACGCAGCGTCGTAAAGCGCAACGAAACTCCCTGACGCGGTGATCCGCCTTACTCGGAAAGCCGAACAACATACGCCAAATAACAGACCGGATCATGCATGTTTGCATGACCCGGTCTGTTTACGTCAAAGGGCATCAATGATGTTTTTGAATATGCTTTTATTCTTCTGCCCATACTTGGGCACATTTTACGGCTTTCCTCCAGCCGCGCAGAAGCTCCGCGCGTTTATCTTTGTCCATCTCCGGCGTGAACACGCGGTCAATCCCCTGGTTCTGCTTCACGTCCTCAAGGCTTTCCCAGTAGCCGACGGCAAGCCCGGCAAGGTACGCCGCGCCCAGTGCCGTCGTCTCTATGCACTTCGGCCTGTATACGCTGCAGCCGGCGATGTCCGCCTGAAACTGCATCAGGAAGTTATTCGCGCACGCGCCGCCGTCCACTTTGAGTGCCGCAATGCCGATCCCGGAATCGCGCTCCATCGCCTCGGCAATGTCCTGCGTCTGATAGGCTATCGACTCGAGCGTCGCGCGCACGAGATGCGCCCGGCTGAAACCGCGCGTGATGCCGACGACCGTGCCTCTCGCACGCTGGTTCCAGTACGGCGCGCCGAGCCCCGTAAAGGCCGGGACGACATATGCCCCCGCCGTGTCCGGCACCTTCTCGGCGTACTGCTGCGTTTCCGCCGCGTCCGACACAACGTTCAGCTCGTCGCGCAGCCACTGCACCGCCGCGCCGCCGACAAAGATGCTGCCCTCAAGGGCGTATTCCACATGGTCACCGCAGCTTGCTGCGATGGTCGTGACAAGCCCGTTTCGGCTCTCGACGATCTCGCGCCCGGTGTTCATCAGCATGAAGCAGCCCGTGCCGTAAGTGTTCTTCATCTGTCCCGGCTCGAAGCAGCACTGCCCGAACAGCGCGCACTGCTGGTCGCCCGCGGCGCCCGCGATGGGTATCTCTCCGCCGTACAGCTCAAACTCGCTGCTGCCGTATATGCAGCTTGATGGTTTTACCTCCGGGAGCATGCACTCGGGGACGCCCAGCAGCCCGAGAAGCTCCTTGTCCCAGCACAGCTCGCGGATATTATAGAGCATCGTGCGGCTGGCGTTGGTGTAGTCCGTCACATGGACGCGCCCGCCCGTCAGCTTCCAGATAAGCCAGGTGTCTATCGTGCCGAACAGCAGCTCTCCCGCCTCGGCGCGCGCTCTCGCCCCCGGGACATTGTCGAGCAGCCACTTTATCTTCGATCCGGAGAAGTATGCGTCCGGCTGAAGCCCGGTCTTTTTCCGTATCGTCTCGGCGTAGCCGTCCTTCACAAGCCCGTCGATGATGTCGGATGTGCGGCGGCACTGCCAGACAATGGCGTTCGCGATGGGCTCGCCGGTGACCTTGTCCCAGATAACGGTTGTCTCGCGTTGGTTCGTGATGCCTATTGCCGCAATGTCTCCGGCTTCGACGCCCAGCTTTGCCATAGCCGCGCGGGACACCTCAAGCGTTGTGTCCCATATCTCTTCTGCGTCATGCTCAACCCAGCCCGGCTGCGGGTATATCTGCCTAAACTCCTTCTGCACAGATGCGCAAATGTTGCCGCCCCGGTCGAACAGAATGCACCGCGA
>CAZFCH010000060.1:0-9682 GCA_964517445.1 uncultured Oscillospiraceae bacterium
GGACGAGCCTCTCTACCGCGTGACCGATAAAGATGACAAAGACATCAGCCACAAGGCCGAGCAGAAGGACGGCGTTCTGACCATCACGGCTGACAGGGACTTTGCCATCCTGACCGGGCAGCTGTGGGGCATCAGCGTTCTGAAATCACTCGGCGTGGATGAGATAGTATTCGTCACAAACGGTGCAACCTCGACCTTTACCCTTGACGATCTGCTCGAAAATGGCAGCAGCGCCGATACCTATAAGCTCACCCACGACGGCGCGGCCCTCACGTTTACCTTCGGCACAGAGAATATCGACATAAGCGATATCCTGTAAAGCGCAGAACGAAGTATATAACACCAAATAACACCAAAGGCGGACAGGTACATGTACCTGTCCGCCTTTTTGCCGTCAAGCCGGTTCGTAAGACTTGCTTACCTCTATGCCGTCCGCGTTGTATTCGACATCTTCCATGAGCGTCGGGTCGACGCGGCTTCTCTTTTTTATCACCAGCCCCTGACCCTTGAGATTGAATACCCATATCTTGCTGCCCGGAAACTCAGGGTCGGGCTTTCTGAACACGCTCGATTCGTTGAGCCGGCAGAACTTCGCGCGCCCCTCCGGAGTGTCGAGAATGTCGCCGGGGCCGTTGTAGTAAAGCTCGTCATTCGCGGCTTCCTTTTTGAACTCCTCCCAGTTCTCGTCATCGACTTTCATAACGTCATTGGGTTCTATCATAATTTGTCTCCTTTTCGCTTTCAGTGCTGTAATATTTTGACAGTATTTTACCATGCCGCAAAGCGCTTGGCAACCATGTTTTTCTCTTAATATGTAAATTAAAATACGTTAACTAAAATACGTAAATTATAATATGTTAATTTAATTACGTAGACAGAAATATGAAAACAAAATTATGAAAATAAAATTACGTAGACAATATTATGAAAACCGCACCGTCGGCAAGCATGCCGGCAATGCGGTTTTCAGGCTGTAAATTTACTTTTGCAGCGGGTCAAATCAGGTCAAAAGCGGGTCAAATCAGGTCAAAAGCGGGTCGGGTGATTCAGCTCTCGTAGCCCATCGGATTCTTGCTTTGCCATGCCCAAGTGTCGCGGCACATGTCGTCAAGGTTGTATTCTGCCTTCCACCCGAGCAGCTCCGCGCTCTTATCGGGGCTTGAATATACAGTCGCCAGATCGCCCGGACGCCTGTCGACTATCTCGTAAGGAATCTTCCTGCCCGTGACGCGTTCAAATGCGTGCACCATATCAAGCACGCTGTAGCCAACTCCGGTGCCGAGGTTAAACACGCTCTCTCCGCGGTGTTTGAGCATATAATCTATCGCGCAGACATGTCCGCGTGCCAGGTCAACAACGTGAATATAGTCGCGTACACCGGTGCCGTCGGGCGTGTCATAGTCATTTCCGAACACATTCAGATGGTCGCGGCGGCCTATGGCAACCTGCGAAATATAGGGCATCAGGTTGTTCGGAATGCCGCGCGGATCTTCTCCGATAAGCCCGCTGCTGTGTGCTCCGATTGGGTTAAAATAGCGCAGCAGGACGACAGACCAGTCCGGCACGGCCTTTGCCGTGTCGCGCAGTATCTGCTCTGACATGTACTTTGTCCAGCCGTAAGGGTTCGTGCACATGCCAGTGTGCGAGGTCTCGCGCAGCGGCATGCTGTTGTCGCCGGAATAAACCGTCGCGGAGGAGGAGAACACTATGTTTTTCACCCCGTGATCCTTCATCGCGCGGCAGAGTGTGACAGTGGAATTGAGGTTGTTGTCGTAGTATTCCAGCGGCATGGCCACCGATTCACCGACAGCTTTCAGCCCCGCAAAGTGTATCGCGCAGCCGATGTCGTGCTTTTCAAAAATTTTGTCGAGCGCCGCGCGGTCACGCACATCTGCTTCATAAAAGCTCAGTTTTTTGCCGGTGATCTGCTCAACGCGTTCAAGCGACTTGGGGTTGGAGTTAACGAGATTGTCTATCACAACGACGCCGTAGCCCTTGTTCAGAAGCTCAACGCAAGTGTGGCTTCCGATGTATCCTGCACCGCCGGTAACGAGAATATCCATTTTGCCTACCTCTCAGTCCAAAAGCTTTTCGGGGTATATGCCGCCTTCGCGCAGCGCCTTTATCGCGTTCACAACCGTTGGGATATCTTCTTTATAAGTCATGCCGTACCACTGCTCATGGCAGGGAAGCACTGCTACCGTGCCTTCACCGGCCTTTATCATCGCGTTCGTGACAAAGGGGAGAAAATATTCGCACTTGATCGGGTTGGCCGGAAGGTTCTCATCCAGCCAAGCCGGGAAACGCTTATAAAGCTCATCGAGCATGGAATTGCTGAATGCCCAGCAGTTCATCGACACCGGCACGTCGGCAGGCAGGGGAGTGTAGTGCTCGCCGTCCTCGGTGAAAGAGATGGCATCTCCGTGCTTTTCGATGTGCGTGCGCTCCACAACATCCGTGAGCAGGCCGTTTTCGACCTGGCAGATGCCGCGCGCAACGTAGCCTGTTTCCGTCACCGTGTTCTTTAGCTGATAGGCGACCATCGCGTGCTCCGTACCGGGGCGCTCCTTTGAGAGAAAGTCGTACATCGCCTCATAGGCCGCGCGGCCGTAGAAGTCGTCCGCGTTAATAACGGCGAAGGGGCCGTCTACTACCCCGCGGCAGCAGAGCACGGCGTGTCCCGTGCCCCATGGCTTCACGCGCCCCTCCGGGACACTGTAGCCCTCCGGCAGCAGATCAAGCTGCTGGTAGACGTATTTCACGTCGAAGTACTTTTCCATCCGCCGACCGACTGCAGCCTTGAAGTCCTCTTCAATCTCATGCTTGATGATGAAGGCGACCTTGCGGAATCCCGCACGGTACGCATCATAGAGCGAAAAATCAATAATCGCATGGCCAAAGTCGTCCACCGCCCTGATCTGCTTCAGTCCGCCGAAGCGGCTGCCCATACCTGCGGCGAGAATGATAAGAGTAGGCTCTCTCATAATAAACACCTCTGTGTCATCAAATCTGAAAATGTGAAATTATTATATCATTTCCACCCTGATTTGTACATACCAAAACCCTAAAACCGCATTCAGCACTGCGACTTGCGAATACTGCGGATATATGTTATACTGCTACTAACTATAATACTGTTAAGAACTCCGAGAAGGAGGGTATATATGAAAAACGAAGTAAAAGGAAACGCAAGAGTCCGGTATTATATCGACAGCAAGAGCATCTGGGGGCAGCGCGCCGTAATGCTCATGCTCATCGCGGCAGTGTTTCGGATTATCGGCTGCTGGGGACTGTGGAGCGATGCGTCTTTTGCATGGACGCAGATTGTGCTGCCCATCGCGTGCAACATCCTTTTTGCGCTGTGCGTCTGCCTTTTTGGCAAGAAGGGCTTTCTTGTGTCGGCGCTGCCTGTGCTCCTCGGCGTCGTGTTTTTTATAATCAAGTCCCTGACCTTTGACAGCAAGATACACATGGTGCTCTGCATCCTGCTGTATCTCGTCGTTGCAGTGCTGTATACCGGCACCGTCACCGGCAGCATCGGAACAAAGTGGCTCCTGCCGCCGCTCTTCGGTCTGCCGTTTATCTATCATGTTTTTGTTGAGGATCTCCCCGCCCTGTCGAACACGGCTCAGCCGGTTACATTTTCGGCCGGTATGCAGGAGATGTCCGTGCTGTGCATTATGGCGGCATTGTTCTGCACCGGCATGGGGCTGAAGAAACGTCAGCCTGCAGAACCGGAGCTTCCTAAGATCGCCGACCCCATCGTGATTCCGCCGCAGAGCGAACCCGCGGCTGAAGTGCCGCAGGCTCCCGCGGAAGAAGCTGCGGCTGTTGAGCCGGCAGAGCAGGAGCAGCCTGAAGCCGCTCCGGAGACAGAAACCGGGGACGCTCAGGAGAACAATAATGAAGCCTGAGAAGAAAAAAGCACGCGGCGCGGCTGCTGTGCACAATGAGAAACGCACGATATATATCGTCTGTGCGGTTCTCGCGGCGGTGTTCATCATCGCCGTCGCGGTGGTGCTGCGCGGCGTTTCGGATAAGCGCATGTACAACAACTATATGCAGCAGGCGCAGCAGAGCTATTCGTCAAATGACTTTGACAGCGCGCTCTCGGCACTGCGCAAGGCCGCGGCGATAGATGAGACGGACGACTGCCTCATGCTCATGGCCGACTGCTACGAGACCCAGGGGAACTACACCAAGGCTCTTGAGACGCTGCGCAAGATGGACACCCAGAACCCCACGGTCGCCTCGCGCATTTCGTCTATCGAGAAATATCGTCAGACTCTCAGCCAGGCGGAAAAGGTGACTGTCTCAGGCCGGCAGTATTCGCTGAGTACGACGAGCCTTGTCCTTGATAATCAGGGACTGACGGACGCCGCACTTGACGAGGTCGTGCAGCTCTATGCGCTCGAGAGCCTGTCTGTATCCGGAAACTCGCTGTATGATATCTCAAAGCTCACCGCTCTCGGCGGGCTCACGACGCTGAACCTCAGCGGCAACAATATCAGCAACATCCAGCCCCTGACCCAGCTGACAAATCTGCGCACTCTGTATCTTGACAATAACCCCATTACAGATCTTACGCCGCTGTGCAGTCTCACGAGCCTGACGAGCCTGAGCATCAAGGGCATCAGCATCACCGAGAGCCAGCTTGAGACGCTCTCTAAAGCGCTGCCCAACTGCGCCATCCATAGCGAAGCCGCGCAGGAAGAGGTGCAGGATATAAGCTTCGGCGGCGCAACATTCAAGTCCGATGTCACGGAGCTTGATCTCAGCGGCATGGGGCTGCGCGATATCTCCGCTCTTGCCAGCTGCAAGGAACTCAAGCGTCTCAATCTCAGCAATAACGAGATAAGCGACCTCAGCCCGCTTATGAACATTCCGGGGCTTGAATGGCTCGATGTGTCTGATAACCAGCTGAGCGACCTGCGCCCGCTCATGGGCATCAGCACGATCACATTCCTCAATGCCTCGAACAACAGCGTCACGAGCACCGCGGCCTTCAGCATGATGACCGGGCTCACAGAGCTCTATCTTGACAATAACCCGCTCAAGAGCTTTACCGGGCTGAGCAAGCTGCGGAACCTCACCGTGCTCGGCCTCAGCGGCACCGGTCTTACGGATGAAGGGCTTGACAATCTCAGCGGTCTTGTGCTGCTGCGCACGCTTTATGTTGAGGATAACCCTTCACTGACCGGTGAAGCCGTTGACGAGCTGAGCGCCGCTCTCGGCAACTGCACCATAGAGCACTCCGACCTTGCGTATTCCGTGTCCATAGACGGCCATATGGTGACGACGGACGCCAACACTCTTTCGCTGCCGTCCTGCGGCATCATCAATATCGAGAACATCGCGAAGCTGCCGAACCTTGTGTCGGTCGACCTCAGCGGCAACTGCATCAGCAATCTCTATTCCCTGCAGTATGCCGACTGCCGTTTCACGATAACCGACCTGAATCTCAGCGGCAACCGCCTTGAGGACGTCACTCCGCTGTCGTATCTTCAGAACATTGAGCGGCTGGATGTGTCCTATAACGACATAAGCTCTGAGCTGCCGTTTATGGCAATGTACAGCCTTGAGTCGCTGAATCTTACGGGCAATCCCCTGACGGATGAGCAGGTCGAACTTATCCGCAAGAACCTTCCGAACTGCGAAGTGATTTTCTGATTCAATAATTTCCAATTTTAATGACTGAAAGCAATACACGGTACAGACACGGCAAAAGGTCTGTACCGTGTTTTTTGTAAAGCTGTACAAAAATTTGAAGCAAAGTCGGTAACATGTGACGATTATTGCAATATTCACAAAAAAGACTTCTTTTTTCTGCAGTGCTGTGATATAATATCCACAAGAAGCAGAGATGCTTCCATGGTCAATACAGCAAAGTCGAAAGGAGTTGTCACAAATGAAGTTCACTTTTACCGAGAAAAAGATGGAGTCCTCCGAGGATCTGAGAGCCTATTCGATAAGAAAGATAGGTAAGCTCGATCGGTTCTTTAAGACCGAGGCCGATGCTTACGTTACCTTCAGCATCGAGCGCGGCCGCTTCCTCGCAGAAATTACCATCCACAACAACGGCATGTACTACAGGGCAAGCGAACTTACGAGCGACATGTACGCGTCTGTGGATTCCGGCGTTGCCACTATCGAGCGCCAGATCCGCAGAAACAAGACTCGTCTCGAAAAGCGGCTCAGAGAGGGCGCGCTGGAGAGAGATGCCGGCGCGGCGTTCGCCGCAGTCCCGGATGAGCCGGACGAGGAGTTCAAGATCGTCCGCAGCAAACGCTTCTCCATAAAGCCCATGTCCGCGGAAGAGGCGATACTTCAGATGAACCTGCTTGGGCACGAGTTTTTCGTCTTCAAGAATATGGACTCTGATGACGCAGTTTCCGTTGTCTATAAGCGCAAACAGGGCGGCTATGGCCTTATCTGTGACGACGGCATGGACGATTGAGACACGCTCCTTCATCGACAGAGACTTAGCTTAATATATAAAAATTCAGCGCCGCAAACAGCGGCGCTGAATTTTTTTGCCTGCCAACAGAAGAAAAAAGATGTTCATACAAAAACTAAAAATTTATTTGAAATTGTTAAAAAAAAGTCTTGCATTTTCTGCAGAGAGGGTGTATATTATAGACACAAGGAAAGTTAAAAAATTATCGTTAATTTTTACTCAAAATATTTTTGGGAGGTATTTGATATGAAGTGCCCTCGCTGTGGTGGAGAAATGACCCGTGATGATCATCGCAAGTATCCCATCGATATGTGCTACAACTGCGGATACACTGAGAGCAGAGGAAATTCCCGCCCCGCCAAGGTCTTGGCCGGGACGACGAATTTCGAGCATCTCAAGAAACTGGACTTCAATGAATTCGTTGCGTTTGTCGGAGATGGCCTTGGCTGCAGCGCCAACAAGCTTTCCGAGTGGCTGACTCACACCTGCTGATACTGATATTTGTCTGATACGAAAACCGCTCCGATCTTTTGGTCGGAGCGGTTTTCTGTTGCCAATTGCCCGTGTCCGGTTTATAATGCAGTATATCAGAAATAAAACAGACAGGATACGGTGAAACAATGGACGAAAACAGAAGCGTCGGCAAGCTCTATATTGTCGCGACGCCTATCGGCAACTCAAAGGATATGTCCCCGCGCGGCAGGCAGATTCTCGCGGACGCGGATATGATCGCTGCCGAGGATACGCGCCGCTCAATGGTGCTGCTCAATAAGCTTGAGATACGCAATAAGTTGGTCTCGAACCATAAGTTCAACGAATACGGTAAGGCGAAGTATTTTATAAACGAGCTGCTCTCCGGCAAGAACGTCGCAGTTATAAGCGACGCCGGCACTCCCTGCATTTCAGACCCCGGCAATGAGCTTATCAAGGCCGCGGTCGAGGCCGGCATCCCGGTCATCGGCGTGCCCGGCTGCTGCGCCGCCGTCACGGCTCTTTCCGTCTCGGGCTTTGATCTGTCGAGCTTCATGTTCTACGGCTTCTTCCCGCGCGAGAACGTAGAGCGCCGCCGCCTGCTCGAAAAGATGCGCCGCGGCGATACGCGCACTTACGCCCTCTATGAGTCGCCCAAGCGCATTATGGAGCTGGTAGATTTCTTTATCGACAGCGATGCGCACTGCCGCATGTGCCTGTGCAACGACCTTACGAAGCTGCATGAAATGAGCTTCCGCGGCACGCCAAGCGAGGTCAAGGATCAGCTCCTTGCCAAGGGCAGCTATGATAAGGGCGAGTATGCCATTGTCGTCGAGATAGACGAGGACTATATTTTCAACAAGGTCGAGCATACCGTCAGTGCCGAAGCGATGCTTGTCGACGCGATGGTCTCCGGCGGCCTCTCGGCGAAGGACGCCGTTGCCGCCGTGCTCGCGGATGAGAATAACTCCTACAGCAAGAACGAGCTCAAGGCCGCCGCGCTGAACCTCAAGCGCCTTTTCGGAGAATGATATGAGCAGGATAATACAGGAGCTCGAGCACGCGCTGCCCGGTCTGTCCAAGGCCGTTTTCTCCCAGAGTATTGATAAGCTCTCCGACGAAAAGGTCGTCATCCGTCCCGTCAGCACCAAGACCGGCACAGCCTATCAGGCCGAGAGCTTTCGCGACAACAAGGCCTTTCACCGGAACCTGAGCGCCGACGCGCTTTTGCGCTACGCCGAGGAGGAGCTTGAAGGCCGGTATCGTCAGGTGCTGATAGTCTCGCAGAGCGGAGGCGGGCAGTTCTGCCTGAAGGTGAACGGCGAGTATAAGCGCACCGGAAAGACCGCGGCGCTCCCAATGCCGGGCGGCGCTGCCGCACATAACCGTGAGAAGGAATATCTTCTGCGCGAGGGAGAGGACATCCCGGCGCTTGTCGACCTCGGCGTGTTCACGCAGGACTTCAAGATTGTCCGCGCCAAATACAGCAAGTACCGGCAGATAAACCGTTTCGTCGAGCTTGTCGACCAGTCCTTTGCCGCCGACGGCAGGGAAGAGATAAGCATTCTTGATTTCGGCTGCGGCAAGTCGTACCTGACTTTTATTCTTTATTATTACTTTTCCGTCAAGAAAGGCATGCGCACCCGCATCATCGGCTATGATCTCAAGGCCGACGTCGTCGAGCGCTGCAATGAGATTGCCGCGCGCTACGGCTATGACGGGCTGCATTTTCAGGTCGCGGATGTGACGCGGGATACGCTTGCCGATACGCATATTGACATGGTCGTGACGCTCCACGCCTGCGACACCGCTACAGACTACGCCCTTGCCTATGCTGTGAACCGCCGCGTCGGGCGCATTTTCTCCGTGCCCTGCTGCCAGCATGAGGTGAATTCCAGCATCCACAGCGGGGGAGAGCTTGACCTGCTGCTTGAATACGGCATCGTCAAGGAGCGCGTCTGCGCCCTGCTGACGGATTCTATCCGCGCCGCTGTCCTTGAGGACGCAGGATATAAGGTGGATATGATTGAGTTCATTGACCTTGAGCATTCGCCGAAGAACATCATGCTCCGCGCGGAGTATACCGGAAAGCGCCGCAGCTCGGGCCGCGCGAAAGCAGAAGCCCTGCGCGAGAAATACGGCTTCACCCAGACCCTGCTCGATCTGGTGAAATGAAGAGGGCACTCCGGTAGATAAGACAGAACAAAGGATGCGCTGTATTTTGCAGTGCATCCTTTATTTGTGGCTTTTTGCTATGCATGGTTGGTTATGGGAGCTTCAGCATCCATTTATATGGTGTGCCAAGTCCGTCCCATTCTGTTCCAACAGCCACTACCGTACCGTCAGTCTTAAGACCAACCGTAAAATTAGCCCCAGCACTCACAGCTACAATATCTGCCCAATCGGAAACGTCGCATTGACCATCCCCGTTTTCCCCAACAGCAACAACCGTACCATCGGATTTCAAACCAACGGTATGCCGATAGCTTGTACTTACAGCAACGATATCTGTCCAGTCGGAGACGTCGCATGCACCATATTCATTATAACCTGCAGCAACAACGGTGCCGTCTGCTTTCACACCCACGGTTTGGGAATAGTCGGCACTCACCGCAACGATGTCAGTCCAGCCGGAAACGTCGCACTGACCGTCGTAATTCATTCCAACAGCGACTACGGTGCCGTCTGACTTCAGCCCAACAGTGTGAAAAGATCCCGCGCTTACTGCAGTGATATCCGTCCAATCGGATATGT
>CAZFCH010000061.1:0-9592 GCA_964517445.1 uncultured Oscillospiraceae bacterium
CTTCGGTAAGCTCGCCCTCAGCCTTGCCCTCGGCATAGTCCTTTGCGTAGCGTGCTGCTGCGCGGACGATTTCATCGCGCCCGCCGTAGTTCAGGCATATATTCGCCTGGAAGCCGTCATAACGCGCGGATATCTCCTCAGTCTTCGCAACGAGTGCCTGAAGTTCGGGCGTGAGTCCCTCAACGTTGCCGAGAACTTTCATCTTTATATGGTCGCGTTCCATGGTGTCTATCGCTTCGTGCAGGTATTTGCTCAGCAGCTTCATTATGGTGGAGACCTCGTCGCTCGGACGCTTCCAGTTCTCGGTAGAGAATGCGTACACTGTGAGATATTGTACACCTATATTTTTGCAATATGTTGCGATTTTGCGAAAATTTTCCGAGCCGACCGCGTGTCCTGCGGTTCTCGGCAGGCCGCGCTTCTTTGCCCAGCGGCCGTTGCCATCCAGAATGATGGCAATATGGCGGGGTGGACAGGCGTCTGCCCGTTCCCCCGCCTTATTGTTCAGCGTTTCAGCCATATTATCTCCGTCAGATCTCGGTCAGCTCTTTCTCTTTCTTGGCGCAGATGCCGTCGAGCTCTTTAATATAGTCATCGGTCAGCTTCTGGATGTCCTTCTCGGCGATCTTGTAATCATCCTCGGTGATCTCGGAGGACTTCTGCTGCTTCTTGAACTTGTCGATAGCGTCGCGGCGGATGTTGCGGATGGCAACCTTGCTCTCCTCGGCGTACTTCTTGGTCTGCTTGACGAGGTCCTTGCGGCGTTCCTCAGTCAGCGGCGGGAAAACGAGGCGGATCATGCGGCCGTCGTTCTGCGGATTGATGCCGAGGTCGGAGGCGAGAATCGCCTTTTCCAGAGGCTTCAGAAGGCTTGCGTCCCAGGGCTGAATCAGCAGGGAGCGGGGGTCTGGGGTCGCAATGGTTGCGACCTGCTGCACGGGAGTCGGCACACCGTAGTAATCGACCTCAATCTGGTCGAGGACGGACGCGTTGGCGCGGCCTGCGCGGATCGTTGCGAGCTGAGTGGTCAGAGCTTCGCAGGTCTTCTTCATTTTGCTTTCAAATTCTTTGTAGTCAGACATGGTGTTTCCTCCGTTTATATTATCGTGTTTTAAGATTTTACAGTGTTTTAACCCACCGTCGTACCGAGGGCTTCGCCGGAGAGGGTGCGGCGGATGTTCTCGGGCTGCGCGAGGGCAAAGACGATGACGGGAATGGAATTGTCCATCGCAAGGCTCGTGGCGGTGGTGTCCATGACCGCAAGGTGGCGGGCGAGGACTTCGTCATAGCTGATGCGGTCGAACCTCTTCGCGCCGGGATTCGTACGCGGGTCGGAATCGTAGACACCGTCGATGTTTTTCGCGAGAAGTATGCCGTCGGCATGTATCTCCGCCGCGCGCAGGACTGCTGCCGTATCGGTGGAGAAGAACGGCGCACCGCTGCCGCCGGCGAAAAGGACGATATTGCCGTCCTCCATATATTCTATGGCCTTACGGGTATCGTAGCGCTCGCCGACGCCCTGAATGTCGACCGCGGTCATAACTCTGGCCTTTGCGCCGAGCTGACGGAACACGTCGCACACGGCAAGGCAGTTCATGCAGGTGGCAAGCATACCCATGCGGTCGGCGCTCACACGCTCAACCTTGCCCGCACCGTCCTTGACACCGCGCCAGAAGTTGCCGCCGCCGATAACGATGCCAACCTGAGCGCCGTCATCGACACAGCCCTTGATAACGGAGCAGACCTGCGAGATAAAATCAAAGTCAAAGCCGGTCTTTTTTTCTCCGGCAAGCGCCTCGCCGCTTATCTTGACGACGACTCTTTTATAAGCAAAGCTCATACGATTTCTCCTTATTTAAATATCCAAGATTCCGAGAATAACTATGCCGGCTACGACGAGCACAATCGACAGATAGTGCTTGAGCGAGAGCTTCTCCTTGAGGAAGATGCGGCTCCAGATGACCGAGGCCACGCAGTACGAGGAGATGATAGGCGCGGCGAAGGCAACGTGCTGGGTGTCGGCAAGGGCGTAGATATAGAAGAACTGACCGATGGTCTCAAATATTGCACCGGTATACTTCGGGGCTTCCTGTTTGAAGACGAGCTTCTGCTTCTTTATACCGAGAGTGTATACCGCGCTTACGATAGCAGCGGCAAGGAAGGTCAGCTCATAGGCAACGTTCGCGGAGTCCTCATCGAGCACTTCGAGCACGCGGCTGTCGGCAAAAGTGCCGAGAGCGTCGAGCAGGCAGTAGATAACGGGAAGAAGGATGGCAATCCAGCTCTTGGCATAGTGCCGGTTGGATTCGTCCTGACGCGCGCGGCGAAGCTCGGGGTCTTCGTTCGCCTCGGTCAGGCCGAGGAAGAACACACCGAGGCAGACGAGCGCGACTGCAACGAGCGCCACGGGGGGCAGGTCATCGCCGATGCCGACGGTTGCAAAGGTGAGCACGGCAACAACCGCGCCGGAGCTGTTGCAAATCGGCGAGGATATCGAAAGCTCGATATACCGCAGGCCGACATAGCCGATGGCCATGGAGAGAATGTATAGTATCGAGACGGGCAGATAAGTCAGGATAACATTCCAGCTTATCTCAACGCCGCCGATAAAAATTTCATAGCAGGCGTGCAGACCCATGACTACACCGACCGCAGTGACCATTTTCAGGTGACTGTATTTATCGGTCTCAGACTGACAGCCTATTTTGGAAAAGAGATCGGAGCCGCTCCAGCAGAGCAGGGCAATAATCGCGAAGGTGAACCACATTTGGAAATCACATACCTATCCATAATAATATTTCAACATGGATTTTAACACAGTACGTTCGGTTTGACAATTCCCAAATGACAAATTATGCATCACAGCCGTAAGTGAGTTTATATCCGGGAGCTGACCGGACAAAAGCAGCTGCGCGATGCAAAATTTAATTGGTTGATAAGCGGCGGGTAATCTGTTATAATAAGCCGAACAGCGGGGAAGTCTGCATTTTGCGGATGAGCCGTTATACCCCGGCGGGAGGTCAGGACTATGGCTCTGGATAAGGAGTTTTTCGACTCCGTCAATATCGACGTGGTCAAGAAAAAATATTATAATGCGAATAAAGTCAACGCACTGCTTGAAAATATCCAACGGCAGGCGGAGACTATGGGGCAGGAAAACGAACTGCTCCGTACGCAGCTTGAAGCGCTCAACGGGCAGAAAACCGAGATAGGCGACACGCTGCTGTCGGCGCGCGCCCTCGCGAAGAAGATAGAGGATCAGGCACGCGCACAGGCGGAGGAAACGATACGGCAGGCTCAGGAAAAGGCCGACGCGTTAGTGCGCGAGGCGGAGCATAAGAGTCAGGAGCTTACGGAGTCTCTGCCGGATCAGCAGGAGTACGCCGCAAAGTGCGTTGAGAACTGCCTGAATAAGCTCAAGAAGCAGCATGTTGAGGCGATCGAGATGCTCAACAACGAGTGGCAGGATTTCCTCTGCGGGCTGATGCCGGAGGAGCATACCGATGTTGCTGAGACTGAGACCGAGTCTGAGCCGGCTGATACGCAGGCGCAGGAGAACACAGAGGATATGCCGGAGCTTCAGGAGCGGGTCAACACGATAGCCAAGGAGCTAATGGAGATACTCGATAAGAAGCAGTAAACATAAGAAAAAAGAGACGCGTTCGCGTCGCTCCGTAAATTGAATGATGTAAGTAATCGGGCCGCTGCCGGAAGCAGCGGCCCGATTGCCGTATATAGATTATTTTGGTTCGTCGGATTTTACTTTCTTTTTGCCCGATGCCCCAACGATCAGAAATGCCAGTCCGCCGCAGGCAAGCACCGGAACCGGCCACCACAGCATGCCGGTCTGCGGCAGCTTCTGCTTATCAAGCGTGTTCGTCAGCACGAAGGTGTAACCGTTCTGCCGGACGCTGGATACATAGCCGTAGACGGAAAACTCGCGAATCGTCCAGCTGATTTCCTTGCCGTCTTTGTCGTATTTAGGGAGCTTATCCCAGGTGTACATCCATCCGTTTGTATCGCTCAGAGTCTGTGTGTCATAAGCCGTCCCGTTTTGCAGGAGCGTCACTTGTACGGACTCCGGACGCTTGCTTTCGTAGCCCTTGTCGTCCCACACCTTGAGTACCGTGCGGGTGACGGTATCATCTCCCGGCTCGTCAGGGGAGTAGGTGTTCGTCACGGTAAACGTGATGCCCTCCTGCGTGATGCTCACCTTGTAATCCGAAAGCTCCTTTTCCACGACGCTCCAGACGATCTTAGAGCCGTCCTCATTGTATCCGGGGAGCTTTTCCCAGGTATAGCGCCAGTTGTTCGCAGCGTTCAGAGTCACGGTGTTGTAGACCTCGCCGTCCTTCAAGAGCTGAACGATGACCTCTTTGGGGCGGGACTGTTCAATGTCACCGCTCCACACCTTGAGCACTTTTCGCGTGACAGTTTTTTCATCCGGCGTGGGAGGATTCTCTGTCCGGGTGAACTTGGGGGTCACGGCAACATCATATGTCCACGTATCGCTTCCGGCATCCAGATTGGGCAGGGAGACGAGGAACGGCTCAGTTGTGTAGGTATAGCCATCCTGCACCAGCTGACGGCCTACGACCAGATACAGTCCCGGCTTGAGGCTCGACCCCTGATTCGGGAAGGTCAGCGTTCCGTTCGCATCAGTCTTGCCGCTGTCCAGCGGAGTCAGCTTGTCCCGGTCAACGTAGCCCGACAGAGTTTCCGCCAGTGTTTTCCATGCCTCTGCCGTCATGTCGCTTACCTGAACCGGGTAATTCTTGAAATCTCCCGTCAGCGTAAACTGAGCATACGCATCCACATCGGCCACACGATACAGGTCGAACTGTACGCCGGAAATCGGCGTTTTATCATACACATACCGGATTGTCAGACTCACGTCCCGGCTTGTGTCAATCGCACCGGCGGCAAACACCTGCACCGGCAGCAGCATGAAAAAGCATATCATGCACAGCAGTAAGGACAGGAGCTGTTTACGAATTTTCATCATATCGTTTCCCTCCAGAGGGTTTCTTTTTCTTCCCGGGTATCAGCAGGACAATCAGCAGAATGAGCAGCATCGGCAGCGCCACAACCGGAGCCACAAGCAGCGGCTCAATCTGTATCGCGTCAGAGGTGACGCGGATGGTCTGCGCCTCCGTCTGGTTTTCGATTCTGTGCCCGCGCACCAGCAGGCGGTGTGAGTTGATGCCATAAGGAGTGCAGGTAACGAGAGTGCACAGATCCTTGCCCTCCTCTATCTTGAGCGCGTCGGTATCGTCCGGCTCAACAATTAAAATCTGATCCACCTGATAGGTCAGAACCTCATCCAGCACACGCAGGACGAAAGTGTCTCCCTCGACGAGCTGATCCAGATTGGTAAAGAGCTTTGCGCTGGGCAGACCCCGGTGGCCGGAGAGAACGCAGTGGGTGCTTTCGCCGCCCACCGGCAGGCTCGACCATTCCAGATGCCCTACCGCAATCTGAAGCACGGAATCCTCCGTGCCGTGGTAGATGGGTAGAGACAGCTTGATGTTCGGAATCTCAATATAACCCATGACACCCGTGCCGTTGACATCCAGCAGGGATTCATACTGTTCCTTCTGTTCATCCGTCAGGTAAAAGTCGGTTTCTCTGTCCTGGAGCGACTGGTTGTATGCCTTCGCAGCCGCCCAGATTTCATCATACTGCGGCTGAGTCAGTTGGCTGACCTCCGCACTGTAATCCGCCACCGCCTTGGAGGCGTGCATGGAGTTCCAGTAATCGCTGACGGTAGGGTACAGAAGCAAGGACAAGCCTGCAAGAAAGGCCAGTGAAAGTAAAATGGTGGATATTTTGTTTTTCATTTGCAGGATTCTCCTTGCTGCTGTTTGGGGGACGGAGCGTGGAAGCGCCCCGCCCCCGCAGCAATGTTCAGAAATTCAGATCAGCGCGAGCATCAGTTCCCGGACTTGTTCATGCGCTTCTTGGTGACGAGTGCAACGCCCGCACCAACGACCAGCAGACCGCCGAGAATGTAGAACAGGGTCGTACCCATGCCGCCGGTGCTGGGCAGGGTGGAGCCTTCCTTGTTGATGACATTGATGCTCAGAGTGTTGGATTCAGTCCCGTCGACTGTTGCCTTGGGATAACCTTCCAGCAGCGCGGTGCCGTCCGCGGTGTAGCCAGCAGTAATCTTGAACTGAACGGGGGCATCCAGCAGGTTGTATCCGGTAGGAGCCTTGGTCTCGTAGAGATAATAGTCAGTTGCATCGTCCAGACCCTTGATCACGGGTGTGCCGGCGTCCATGGCGTAAACGATGGTGTCAGTAGCGTCGTTCACAGTAGCGATGCGGTAAACGCCATCGGACACCTTCACCAGACCGATCAGATCGGTGGTAACGGTAGGCTCGCCATTGTCATTGCACTTCATATCGGCGACCTTGAGGGTGTCGGTCTTGGCGAGAACAAACTTTGCGCCGGTCAGGGGCTCTTTTTCCTCGTTTATCTTGTTGACGGTCATCTTGAATGTCCAGTCATAGACCTTTACCTTCTCAGTCTGACCCTTGCCGGTGTTGTCGTTGGGGTTGTTGCTGTATTCGAGGTAAGCTTCGTTGTCCTGCTTGCCCTCATCGTAGACCTTAGCGTTCTCATTCAGTACGCCGGAATAGTAGGTGTACAGGCTGTCGCCGCTCTTCATCTTGCCGTCTGCGATGGCTTTGAGTACATCAATCTGCAGGTCGAAGCTGTTGCCGTTTGCAAACGGTGTAGTAGCTGGCATCCAACACGGTGGCGTCGTTTACCTTGACGGTCACATCATCGGCGGACTTGACATTGGAGGTCAGGCCGGCGGACATGGTATCGTGGATGATGTAGTCATACTCGGTGTAGGCGCTGGTGTCGGGGATGGTGGTGATGGTGCGGAACTCAACGGTGTCGCCGATCTGGTTGTCGCCTACGACTTCCCAGGTGCCTTTTTCGTTGTGCTTGATCTCTTTCTTCAGCTCAGGCTTGTCGCCCTTGGGCTGTGCGGTCACGTCGCCAACGACCTGCATGATATAAGCGGTGTAGAAATCATCTGCCTTATCCAGCGTGTTGTCCTTATCCTTAACGAGATAGTAGCCCGCTGCAAGATCGGAGATGGTATAAACGCCGTTGCCTTCTGTGCTGGAAGTGGGATTCTGGAGATACTTAGCGACTTCCTTTGCAAAGGCCGCAGCCTGCTCCGAAGTAGTTATGGTCTCGGCTTTTTCTGCAGCGTCGCCAAGGGCGGTTTTACCGGCCTCGGTAATGCCGCTGCCCCAAGTGATGTTGGAGAGAACTTTCTCTCCCTTTTCGTTGGTGCTCAGGTCACCGGCGAAAATCTGGTACGCCTCATAGGTGTGGCCCGTTGCTTCGTTGTTGATGGTGATTGTGTAGGTTTCTGCATCTGCGAATGCGGTGGTGCCCAGTGCCAGCGTCAGCATCAGTGCCAGCAGCAGAGCAAGTGATTTCTTCAGTGCTTTCATAACTGAATTCCTTTCATTCTGTAATGGAGTGACTTTTTATGGAGGATATGCTGCGGCGCATAAATTCGCCGTGAAAAGGAGGCTATCTGACCCTCCTTTCCCGTTTGCGCCTCAGAACATATCCGGACAACAGGCTTCCCGCAAGAAGCAGCGTTCCGCCTATTGTAAACAGGAGCGTACCGGCTCCGCCGGTTTCCGGGAGAACATAGGTCTGCTTTGTGTTTGTATACACATAGGCGAGAGTATCGTTCTCCCATGTCAGGTCATCGATGGTAATCGCGCCGGACGAATCAACTGTTACGGTGTGAGTCTTTTCATCCAAGACATAGCCTTCGGGAGCTTTGGTCTCCTTCAGGTAATATGTCGTCCCGAGCTCCAGCCCATCCAGCTGATAAATACCGTCGCCGGAGGTTCGTGATGTCTGAACCGCGGTCTTACACGCCTCATCGCTGTAGAGCGTAAACTCTGCACCGGTCAGAAGCTCAAGCGTTTCATCATCTGCTTTTTTGATATTAAAGGAGACGGTCCTGGAGTTGTATACCTGGAGCGTCGAATCCATCGACATCGGCACGCAGCCGAGTCCCTCCAGCCGCGCCTTTTCTTCCTCCGTAAACGCTTTCTGCTCATCCGTGCCGTCGGGCGCCGTAAAGTAGAACCAGTGCTTCGTTGTGTTGAGCACATAGCCGTCCGGGGCCTCAGTCTCTATGAGATAATACGCGGTATACGGTGACAAGTTGCATAGGCCTGCGTCTTCTGCGCCCTTTGCGCCGAAAACAATCTTGCCGTCAGCGTCGGTTATCGCGGATGCAAGCACATTGCCGCTCTCATCGCAGAGATTGAAATGCGCGTTGGGCAGGGGAGTAATCTCTCCACCCGTGGACACGGCATCAATCTTCCAGAGGTTTATGGTGTAGCTCTGGCCGCTGACGCTGCCGCTGGAGCCCTGAATGACCTTGTCATACACCACTTCGCTGCCGCTGGAATCCACGCCGCGAAGGTTTGCCTGGTTCTTCACGGTCACTGTCTCGCCGAGACTGCCGTTCACCTTGGCCGGATATGACAGTTCCAACTTGAACTCACTGAGATTCAGTTCATATTTTTTCCCAAAGTCTGAGAGATTGAATGCGTCGCAGAAGTCCTTTACGCTGCAGTTCTGACCGTCCTTCTGGCCGAGATTCACGGTAACGGTCAGGCCGCTCTGCGTTAATTCGGTCTTGTAATAGGCGCCGGTGACGCCGGCAATGGTACATGCATCGTCAAAGCTCAGTGCCGACTGAGTTGAATCTGAAACATCCACAAAGCGCAGCTGCAGATTTTCAATGTCCGGTGTGAGCTTGCTGCTGTCCATGTAGTCATCAATAATCAGCTGAGTCATATTCTGCAGATCCGAGGCACCGATATTGACGCGTACTTTGAAGAGCACCTTGTTTTTGTCGGTTGCTGTCAGCGGACATGTCAGCACGAACCGATCTTTGCTGAGATCATAGGTGTAGCATTCGCCGCTGTGCTCATGCTCTGCAGAATCGTTCAATGTCTTTGTGGTAAGCAGCTGGGCGAAAGAGAATGTTGTCGACGCCTGACCATAGCGGATGCCGTTGCTTCCGATGGCTGTTACGGTGTTCTGCACGTTGTTGTACGACCTGCTGTCCCCCGACACAGACAAATCATAATCCAGAGTATACGAGAGATAAAAGTATTCGCCGTTGTAATACCACATATAGGAGTACGGCAGATACAGCGTGAACGTGTGATGCTCCCTGTCGAGAATTGTGTAAATCCACGGGTTCGACACTTTCTCTATCTCGCCTTTCTCGTTCATCGCATAAGCGTCCAGCTGCGGGTATGTGGTCTTCCACGTTGTTCCGCTGAACCCTTCCGGTGTTTCAACCTGTTCGGTTATCACCAGACTTTCGCTCACTGATTTCAGATAAACCGGCACATTCGGCAGAGTATAACCGGGTACGCCGAGCGCAATGTAGTACATCGTTTCCTGAAAATCAAGGCGGTCGTCGTAGTGATCCGTTATAGCTACATAATCTGCACCGCTGAAGCCGACGTGCCGTGTGTCAACATTTACGGTGTAATGCACCTTGCCGCTATCCGGATCGTAG
>CAZFCH010000062.1:0-9585 GCA_964517445.1 uncultured Oscillospiraceae bacterium
CGGCACCGGCAAACTTTTCCTTATCGGTCTTGTTGCCGCGGATAACGGGCATGGCCAGGTAATTTTCGCAGAGATCGGCATAGACCTCAAGCTGGTGCAGAGTTTCCTCGCGGGCTTCCTCCTCGGTTGCATGGAGAGTATGTCCCTCCTGCCAGAGGAACTCGCGGCCGCGCAGGAACGGTCGGGTCGTCTTCTCCCAGCGGAGCACGGAGCACCACTGATTATAGAGCATGGGCAGATCGCGCCATGAATGCACAACATGACTCCAATGGTCGCAGAACAGCGTCTCCGATGTCGGACGAATGCACAGACGCTCCGGGAGCTCCTCACTGCCGCCGATCGTGACCCACGCGCACTCGGGGGCAAAGCCCTCAACGTGATCCTTTTCTTTCTGAAGAAGACTTTCGGGAATCAGCATAGGCATGGAAACGTTCTCGTGCCCGTCACGCTTGAACATACCGTCAAGAATCTTCTGAATGTTTTCCCAAATCGCATAACCGTAGGGGCGCAGAATGAAGCAGCCCTTTACGCCGGAGTAATCGACGAGCTCCGCCTTGGTGCACACATCGGTGAACCACTGCGCAAAGTCAACCTCCATATCGGTTATCTGTTCTACTCTTTTGTCCTTTGCCATAAATAAACCTCACATTTCGCCAGGGCCCTTGCCCCGCCGTATTTACAAATCATTTCACTAATGAATGACCGCAATTCTACATTTTAAAGCCAGTGCTGCTGCTTGTCAATAGAAATGACGTAATACGGGAGTTTTTGCTTGACCTTGAGGGCCGATGCAGTTATAATATTCACGATTATCATCGGGTACGTATTCGTGCCGAACGATGGTATGCTCCAAAACTTACGGAGGTGAAGAGTATTAACAGACAGAAGTTTCTTGCAGAGCTTGGAAGACTCCTGACCTTTATGTATGAAGAGGACAGGCAAACGGCTCTTGCAATGTATAACAGAATGTTCGATGAGGCTGAGAATGAGCAGGCACTGCTGCAGTATTTTGTCTCCCCTACCCGCCAGGCCGTCATACTCGCACGTGCATATAACGCCAAGGAGAGAAAGCTCCAGGTACACACGCAGAGCAGAGACGAATATGAGCAGAGCACGGATGAGATACCGGACTTTGTGCTTGCGATAAACAAGCTTCAGGACGAGGCATCGACGCTTAAGATTACGACGCCGCAGGTGTCCGAGGATCAGATATCTCTCTTTGACGACAGCGCCGCCGGGGATGTGACCGAACCCGCTGCCGCACCGGCGGCACAGGAAGAAGCCGAGCCTGTGGCAGAAGAGAAAACAGCGGAGACTGAGGACGCGGGCGAAGAAGCTCCGGAGCAGAAGGAGACCCCGCCGATGTTCGCGGAAGAGCCTGCAGAAGAGGCAGAGCCCGACGAAACGAACAGCTCTGTCACGCAAGTTGCCGACGCGGTAGACGCATTTCTTGCAGATTTCACCATCAGCAACGACGAGCTTATCCCGAAGGCCAAGGATGCTGACGAAGAGGAAGAGAAAACGGCTGAGCCTGAGATGACCGCACCGGCAGCGGAAGAAAAAATCGCGGAAGCATCTGCCGAGGAAGCTGTCACCGTACAGCCCGAGGAGACAGAGATTCACGAAGCCCTTCAGGCGGAGCCGAAAAAGATTGAAGCCGAAGCTGCGGCAATTGAGGAGACGAAAGAAAACACAGAGTACACGGAAAAAGCGGAGACCGTCCGCAAGCCGATCGTTCCCCTGCTGATACTCTATATTATAATTGCAATACCGCTCGGGCTTATAGGAGTTGTGCTGCTGCTCATCCCGACATTCGTATCGCTGATGCTGGCGATAATCGCGGGCTGGCTTGGAATATACGGCATTGCCGCGACGTTCACCGGCTTTGCGGTGCTTGCTGATATCCTTGTCGTTGCGGGCGTGTCGCTTGTGCTGCTGGCACTGGCACTGCTGTTCCTGTGGCTGTTTGTCTGGTTTATCGGCGGAGCCATTGTCGGCCTTATCCATGGGCTGTGCGTGCTCGGCGGAAAGATATGCTATAAGGAGGTGGCGGTTCAGTGAAAAAAGGATGGAAGATCATAATAGTGATATTTCTGATAGTCGTCCTTATCGGCGGAATCAGCATCGGCGCCGGTATGCTTACCGGAGCGGAATACACACGCATATACTCCGTGCTTGACGATCAGTATCATATCGATATGTGGATCAATTATTTCTCTGAAGTCGCCGCGGCACTTCAGGCAGCGTAAACAGCGCAAAAAGATAATGAGCAACCCCCGGCTCGTGAATCGAGCCGGGGGTTGATTTGCGTATGCGGGGAAAAGGGAGAGAGTTAATTACTTCTGCAATCTGGCGCAAAAGCGGATGGTAGGATTTAATCGCACTCCCCTGTTGACTTCGCGCCGTCAGACATATATACTCATTATTAAAGGCGACGGCCTTATACAATGCGGGCTGAGCGCCCCGGCGCAACTGACGAGCTGCAAGGCCGGTTGGATTGGCGCTCTTCCCGCTCCCGGTATTTACTACGGTCTCGAGGTCACCCGAAAGGGCAGAAGTGCCGTCTGATGTAAATACCGGGATTTTCAAGCGCTATGGGTTCGGCCGTCACGGACGTAAAGGTGTGGGCTGGTGCACCGGCATTCACCCCCGAAGAGGTAGCGCCAGCGGAGAGACAAGAAGCGCAGAAGCAATTTCCAGGCTGCATGCACCGGAAGCCTGCGCAACGCCGACAAAGTAGTCTCTGTCTGCCTGTGAGAAACCACCATTCCGGCGGCGTACCGCTCGACAGAGAAAAAGCCCCTATGTCTTCCGGCAACTCCGGATTCTGTGGGGGCTTTGTGATTGCATAGGGTATATGAAAAACACCGTTTCAAGTTCTGAAACGGTGTTTTTAGTGGTTGCGGGAGTTCAATATATAGACATTATTTGATGCAGCGCAAATTTTCTGGTGTATCTCACAACACTATTAGCTCTTTTGTGGCTTTGGTGATGATCTCAGCGCCGGTGCTGCGGATGACCATGACGTCTTCAATGCGTACGCCGAAGCGGCCCGGAATATATATCCCCGGCTCCGCTGAACACACAGCGCCCGCGGGCATCGGCGTTTCGCCGGAGGGGTTTGCGTTCGGCCATTCATGGATATCAAGGCCGAGACTGTGGCCGAAGCCGTGACCGAAATACTTCCCATAGCCTGCATCCGAGATGACCCTGCGCGCTGCGGCGTCTATCTCCCTGCCGGCAACTCCCTCTTTTGCCGCCGCGATACCCGCAAGCTGCGCACGCAGGACGGTGTCGTAGACATTGCGCATCTCCTCGCTTGCAGAACCTACGGCGACGGTGCGCGTCATGTCGGAGCAGTAGCCGTGCTTTATGCTGCCGAAGTCCATGGTAACAAAGTCACCGGGCTGTATCACCTTGTCACCCGGTACGCCGTGCGGCAGGCTCGTTTTGCTGCCGGTAACGACGATGGGATCAAAGGAATTGCCCTCGGAGCCGTTTTTGAGCATGTTATAAACCAGCTCTGCGGCGACCTGACTTTCGGCCATGCCGGGTTTAATTATGTGCAGCACTGCCTCCAGCGCCTTTTCGCTTATGCGCTGCGCCTCAATCATGCAGGCAATCTCATCCTCGGACTTTGATGCACGCAGCGTCTCGAACAGATTCCCTGCCGGGAGCAGCTCCCTGCCGAGAGCTTTCTCGTAGCCGAGGTAGCCTGCGTGACTGAGCTTTTTATCCTCGGCAGCGAGGCATGTCATGCCGGCACTTATGCTGCGGATGATTCCGGAGAGCGGGTGCTCCCGGTCATAGAGGACGACCTCGGTAAGACTGTTGTCAACGGCGGCTTCGGCGGCTTCGATATAGCGCGAGTCAGTTATAAGCCATGATTTCTCCAGCCCCACGACGACCGCGCCGTCCATTATCGGAAAGCCCGACGCATAGCGCTGGTTCTTTTCATCGGTGATGAGCACGCCGTCAAGACCGCGGCGGCGCAGCTCCTGCTGTATCTTTCTTATATTATTCATATGCCGGTCTCCTCCGATGTGGGCCGCGGGAAGGTCACGATAAAGCGTGAACCCTGCGGCTTGTTCTGCCCGACGGCTATCGTGCCGCCGTGCGCCTTGACCGCGTCATGCACGATGCTCAGCCCGAGTCCGCTGCCGCCGGCCTCGCGAGAGCGCGCCTTATCGACCCGGTAGAAACGAGAGAAGATGTTATATGTCTCCTCCTCGGGGATGCCGATGCCGGTATCCGCGACGGTGAACTGGACGCTGTCGTCCGTGCCCTTCAGGGTCAGTGTAACGCTGCCGTCAGGGACGTTATATTTTATTGCGTTTTCCACGAGATTGAAGATTATGTGGAACATATCGTCCACCGTTGCCATGACGACGCAGCCATCCTCAAGCTCGCAGCGCAGCTTCACGTTATGCTCTTTCGCCAGCGGGCGCAGCGGCACCATCGCATCCACAGCCACCTGCTTTACATCGACCGGCTCCGGGACGACCTGAATATCATCATCGAGGCGAGAGAGGTCGAGCAGCTTCTCGGTTGTGCGCTGGAGGCGCTCGGCTTCATTGCCGATGTCGGTGACGAACTCGCGCACGGTCGCGTCGTCCATGTTCTCGTTCTGCACGATGCTGTCGGACAGCAGGCGTATAGACGCAAGCGGCGTTTTGAGCTCGTGCGACGCGTCGGAGACAAAGCGGCGGCGCTGACGCTCGGTGTCATAAAGGCGTTCGGTGAGGGTGTTGAACTCGCGCCCGAGCTCGCTGAGCTCGTCCGTACCGGATATCGTGAGCCGGTGTTTATAGTCTCCGCCGGCAACGATGCGCATGGAATCGGCAAGGTCATTCAGGCGCTGAAGGACAACTGAAGAATAGACCACTGCCATCACGAGCGAGGCGAGGGCAATTATGAGGGAGACTGTGCGTATCTGCACCTGAAGGTCATTTATGATGCGGCCGCGCTCGGCGTCCGTTTCATGCAGATACACCGCTCCCGTGATGATGCCCTGGCTGCTGATGGGAATGGCGTAGCTGCTGGAAAAAGCCTCGTCCTCCTGCGCGGAGCGGAACACAGTCTTGCCGCCGAGAGCCGTGAGCAGATCGCCCGCGGCGGTTTGCGGCCTTGAATGCGTCTGTGTATCGTATATTATCTCCCCGGTATTTCCGGCGACAATCACCCTGTCATAGCCCTGAATGTCGAGAAAACGCAGCACCTCGGCAATGCTCTCCTGATCGGGATTGTCAAGGCTCGCAAGTGCGGAGGCAAGCGTCGCGGCCTGGCTCTCCATGGCCTTTTCTTTCTCCTGAAACACGGCGTCACGCGCGGAGATGAGCGGATAGACATTCAGCAGCAGAAGCAGGATCAGCAGCAGCATCGCAAGAAACGAGAAGAACTGAAAGCGAATGCTGCCGGATCTGAATGTCCAGCGTTTAATCTGCAAAGTAATACCCCACTCCCCACTTGGTGATGATGTATTCCGGCCGGGCGGGATTGAGCTCGAGCTTCTCACGCAGACGGCGGATATGCACGTCCACGGTGCGGGTATCACCCTGATAGTCATAGCCCCACACAAGGTCGAGCAATGCCTCGCGGCTGTACACCTTACCGGGGTTCTTCATCAGGAACAGTATCAGGTCAAACTCCTTCATCGTAAGCTCGACCTCTTCGCCGCTCTTCATCGCGCAGCGCTTGGCCTCGTCCACGGTGATATGCCCGCGGCTTATCATGCCGCTCTTTTCCTCGGCAGCGGCAGGCGCGGCGGCTATTGACGCTCTTCTCAGAAGCGCCCGTATGCGCGCCTTAAGGGCAAGGATGTTGAATGGCTTTGTGACATAATCGTCCGCGCCGGATTCAAAGCCCATGAGCAGGTCGGCGTCCTCGCTGCGCGCGGTGAGCATTATTATCGGTACGGTGGAGAAGCTGCGAATCTCCTGACAGGCTTCGAGCCCGTCTTTCTTCGGCATCATCAGGTCGAGAATTATAAGGTCATAGTTCCCGTCGCGTGCCATCGTGACGGCAGTCTCACCATCGTAGCAGGATTCGACAGTATAGCCCTCGTTCTCAAGATTGAACTTGATGCCCTTGACAAGCAGCTTTTCATCATCAACTACAAGAATTTTCATTAAGCTCTCCGTTTTCGCTATCCGCCCATTCGCTTGACGGGGCAGGAATAATTAGATATAATATATTTTACGGGTTTTGCCTGCTAACTATATTTCTGCATTGCGGCAGGCGCTCTATCCGGCACTATCTGTAATTACTATAACATATTCCTGAAAAAACGGGAGAACAAAATGAAAAAAATAAAAATTTTTCCGCTCTTTCTTCTGATGTGCCTTATGATGACGATCTTCGCGCCGACAGCATGGGCCATGGAAGAGCCGCAGCTCAACGGCAAGGCCGCCGTCGTGATCGATCTTGACAGCGGCAAAATGCTCTACGGCTATAACGAGAATGAGCAGCGCGCTCCCGCCAGTCTTACCAAGGTTATGACGGCGCTGCTCGCACTTGAAGCTCTCGATTCCGGGCGCTGCGAGCTGACGACCATGGTTACCGCGCAGAACGACTGCCTTGACGGCATGAGCGATGACAGCAGCACCTCCGGGCTGACGCCGGGCATGGAGCTGTCCATGCGCGACCTGCTCTACTGCGCACTGCTTCAATCGGCAAACGAAGCCTGCAACATTATCGGTCGATATCTCGGCGGCAGCATCAGCGGCTTTGTTGAGCAGATGAACCAGAAGGCGGCTGACCTCGGCTGCACGAACACGCACTTCGCGAACACCAACGGGCTCCCCGCCGATGGGCACTACAGCTCTGCCTACGACCTGGCGCTCATTTTCCAGGCAGCACTCGAGTACCCGCTCTTCAGCGAAATCATTGACAGCACGAGCTATCAGCCGGAGAACAGCGCGATAAACGACGGCAAACCCATCGGCAACTCCAACGCCCTTATAAACATAACCTCGGTATATTCCTATAACGGCCGCTATCTCTATGACGGAGCCAAGGGCGGCAAGACCGGATACACCCGCGCCGCGGGCTACTGCCTCGTCTCCAGCGCCGAGCGCAACGGCGTCAGAATCCTCGCCGTGGCGATGGGCTGCGACGGCCCGCTCAACGCGGAAATAGAGGAATGCTACAACTTTGTCGACAGCCGTACGCTGTATGACTGGGCTTTCGATAACTTCTCTTACCGAAATATCCTCAGCTCCACCGAGCCTATCACGAAGGTAAACGTCGAAATGGCGGAGGGTGACGGGACGGTCATGCTCTATCCCGCAGGGAACCTGAGCGTGCTTATGCCGAATGAAATTTCCGACGATGAGATTGAACGCGAGATCACGATATATGACCAGCGACTTGTCGCTCCGCTGTCCGCGGGCACGGTGCTCGGTGAGATACGCCTGTCCGCTGACGGCGAGACCTATGGCACGGTCAAGCTGATAACCGGCGCTGACGTCGAGCTTTCAAGAAGCGCCTACCTCAGACAGCGCCTCGGCGAGATATTCAGCAAGGGCTGGGTTATTGCGCTGCTGATAATCATAATCGCGTTTGCGGTAATATACACGGTGCTCGTCGCCCGCTACAGAAAGCTGCGCAGAAAGCACCTCGAGGAGCGCCGCCGTGCCGAGCAGCGCCGACGCGCGCGTCAGGAGCGCGAGGAAAACGAAGCGCAGAGTTACATGACCGTCGATCCGTCCGAGCGCTTCGATGCGGATTTCGATATGAGCGAATTCTTCGACGACGATAACAACTACAGATAAGCAAATTAACGGGAAAGATTTATCTTTCCCGTTAATTTCTTGACGCCGTTTTAACGGCAAAGATGTTATAATGGAGACAAAGAAAAGATATGGAAAATGGAAAAATGAAAAAAGCCGATACATTTTTTTCAAAAATCAAAGCTCTTTGCAAAAAGTATATAGCAACCAGCTTCAAGGGATGGCTGATATTCTTTGCGACACTGGGCGTCGCTTCTGCGATATGCGCCATGCTCATGCGCACGACGACCTCGGACGTTCATGTCCCGCTGATATTCGTGCTGGCAGTGCTTATCATCTCGCTGTCAACCGACGGTTATTTTTACGGCTTTCTCGCGGCCTTCGTCAGCGTCATATTCGTTAACTACGCATTTACCTATCCGTATCTGAAAATCGACTTCACGATTTACGGCTACCCGCTTACGTTTATGACGATGCTTGCCGTGGGCTTTGCCACATCAACACTCACAGCCCGACTCAAAGCGCAGGAAAAGCTGCGTCTTGAGGCAGAGCGCGAGAAGATGCGGGCGAACCTCCTGCGTGCGATATCGCATGACCTGCGCACACCGCTGACAGCTATAAGCGGCTCGATATCGACAGTGCTTGAGGGAGATGACGTGCTGACCCCACAGCAAAAAAATGAGCTTCTGATTGACGCCAAGCAGGACGCCGAGTGGCTCTGCCGCATGGTGGAGAATCTCCTGTCCATAACGCGCATGAACGGTGCCGACATGGGCGGCATTGCGAAGACCGACGAGATTCTCGAAGAGGTCCTGAGCGAAGCGGTAATGACATTCAGAAAACGCCATGACGTCCCTGTCTCCGTTTCTGTTCCGGATACGCTGATTCTTCTGCCGATGGACGCGATGCTCATCGAGCAGGTGCTTATAAACCTCATGGATAACGCCGTAGTTCACGGAGGAAACGTCAGCCAGATAAAGATCAACGCCCGCGAGGAGGACGGCAAGGCAATAGTCAGCGTTGCCGACAACGGGCGCGGCATAGATGCGAAGACGCTGCCCCATCTCTTTGACGGCAGTCTCCAGCTCTCCGGCAACAAATCTGCCGATACCACGCGCAGTATGGGTATCGGCCTGAGCGTATGCAAGACCATAGTTGCAGCTCACGGAGGAGATATATACGCGGAAAATCTCCCTGAGGGCGGTGCGATGTTTACCTTTACTTTACCGTTAGGAGGCACAAGCTATGACAATTAAGGATAGAGTTCTTGTCGTAGAGGACGAAAAAAGCATCTCCGGACTTATCAAGGCTATTCTTACTGCAAACGGCTATGAGGTCATAACAGCCAGCACCGGGAACGAAGCTTTCTCGATGATAAGCTCGCACTGTCCGGATCTCGTGGTGCTTGACCTCGGTCTGCCGGATATGGACGGTATGGAGATAATAAAGGCCGTGCGCTCATGGACGAGTCTGCCGATAATCGTCGTCTCCGCGCGCAGCTATGAGCGCGATAAAGTGCAGGCGCTCGACATGGGGGCGGACGACTATGTCACCAAGCCCTTCAGTGCGGCAGAGCTTCTTGCCAGAGTGCGTGTCGCAATACGCCACACCCGCTCCGGGCTTTCAAACGAGGCTCTTGTCAACACCGGCAAATTCGTTGCGGGCGACCTGACCATAGATTACGACAAGCATCAGGTGCTCATTGCCGGCGAGAACTGCCACCTTACGCAGAACGAGTACAGAATTGTCGCGCTGCTCGGAAAGTGCGCGGGCAAGGTGCTCACCTATGATTTCATTATGAAGGAGCTGTGGGGGCCGCAGAGCAAGGGCAGCAACCAAATCCTGCGCGTCAATA
>CAZFCH010000063.1:0-9439 GCA_964517445.1 uncultured Oscillospiraceae bacterium
ACACACCGGACTTTGACTCCGATATAGTGGGTTCGAGTCCCGCCATCCCAGCCAGCGCAGCATGGCTTCTTACGTTTCCTGCAAAGCTCATGTCAGAGAAAAAATGAAGAACCGAAAGAAGCTTAAAACATATATGCCCCAGTAGCTCAGCAGGTAGAGCACCGCCCTTTTAAGGCGGGTGTCCAGGGTTCGAATCCCTGCTGGAGCACCAAAAATATTCCCTCTGCCAAAGGCAGAGGGAATATTTTTGATTATTTTTGATATTGTGAAAACAGAGATTCAAAGGGAACGGTAGTGAATAATGTGCCGGTGACACGCCAATCTGCAACCTGCCCACCTGCAGGCAGGCGAATCCCTGCTTATGCTCGGCCTTGTTCAGCGCTTTCCGTTCAGAATATCTTCACCAATCTTATAAACATTTCCCGCACCGACGGTGAGAACAATATCTCCCGGCGCGGCAATCGCACGCAGGGTGTCCTCGAGTTCATCAAAGGTCGGGCAGAATACAGCTCCGTCAATCTTCTCGGCGAGTGCGGCAGAGGAAATGCCGATTGTGTTATTCTCGCGCGCTGCGAATATTTCCGCCAGCAGCAGTACATCCGGACGGCGCAGCTGCTTTACAAAATCGTCAAACAGTGCAGCGGTTCTGGAATAGGTGTGCGGCTGGAACACGACGACCGTGCGCTTGTAGTTAAGGTTCTCGACAGTGTCGAGCAGCGCCTTGAGCTCACCCGGATGATGAGCGTAATCATCATAGATATCTGCACCGTTGTACTTGCCCTTGAACTCGAAGCGGCGGCCGGCGCCGTTGAAGCCGGCAAGACCGTACTTCACCGCGTTGGGGCGTACGCCGAGACAAATCGCGGCGGCAGTCGCTGCCAATGCGTTTTTCACATTGTGCATGCCGGGGACATGCAGCGTCACATCCGTGAACAGACGACCCTTGTACATAATATTGAACTTAGAGTTTGCGCCGATGAAGCGGATGTTCTCAGCGTAGACATCAGCATCGGAGTGCAGACCGAAAGTGATAACCTTGGCCGTGATGCCTTTTATAACATCCATGGTGTTGGCATCGTCGTGATTTGCGACGACGTATCCGTACTCTGGCACTCTGGCTGCAAACTCATGGAAGGAGTGCTTCACATCGTCCAGATCCTTGAAGAAGTCGAGATGGTCGGCTTCGATGTTCAGCATGACCGCGACAGTCGGATGCAGCGAGAGGAAGGAGTTATAATACTCGCAGGCCTCCATGATGATGGTGTTGCCGTGACCGACGCGGTGCCCAGCCTTGAGCAGCGGCAGCGTTCCGCCAATCATAACGGTCGGGTCCTTATCCGCAGCCATCATAATGTGAGTGCACATCGAAGTCGTGGTCGTCTTGCCGTGGGTGCCGCAGATGCACAGGGCGTTGTCATAGTCTTTCGATATCGCGCCCCAGGCCTGAGTGCGCTCAAACACCGGGATGCCCTTTGCGTGTGCGGCCTGAATCTCGGGGTTGTCATCGTGTACCGCCGCGGTGCGGACGACGAATTCGACGTCATCCGTTATATTCTCGGCATTGTGGCCGATAACGATGGGGATGCCCTTCTTCCTGAGATTGAGGACATTGGAGCTTTCGTTCATGTCGGAGCCGGTGATATACAGTCCCATGCCGTTGAGCACTTCGGCCAGCGAGGACATGGACACTCCGCCTATGCCTATGAGATGTCCCTTCCTGCCGGGGGAAAGAAAATTTTCAAATTCAGTCATATATGTCTCCCGATAAGCTTTATTCGTTATAAACAAATGCTATTGATACGGCGCTGAAAAAATGATAAAATTATTTGCGCGGTTTGATTATAATACGCGCGCGGATTTCTTGCAAGCCCATATTATCCCGTCACTTTTCAATCAACAAACCGGGGAGAGCATAATGGCAAACGTGACTGCACCGAAATATGTAAGACAAATACTGTTTTCGCTCCAGTCCAGGGGCTTTGCCGCCTATCTCGTCGGCGGCTGCGTGAGGGACATTCTCCTCGGAGTGCGTCCGCAGGACTGGGATATCTGTACTGCGGCGCTGCCGGAGCAGGTGTTGGATATTTTTCCCGGCTCGAGGCCGACAGGGATAAAGCACGGCACCGTGACGGTCGTTATCGGTTCGCGCAGTGCGGAGGTCACAACATTTCGCGCCGAGGGCGATTACACTGATCATCGCCACCCGAGCAGTGTTGCCTTTGTCGGCGACCTGACGACAGACCTTATGCGGCGTGATTTCACGATGAACGCCATGGCAATCTCTGCCGACGGTCTTATCATCGACCCATACGGCGGTGCGGAGGACATCCGCCGCGGCTGTATCCGCTGTGTCGGCGTGCCCGAGAAGCGCTTTAATGAGGACGCGCTGCGCATGCTCCGGGCCATCCGCTTCTCCTCCCGCCTCGGCTTTGAGATAGAACCGGTCACCCTCGCGGCCATCGGGAAGAAAGCGCCCCTCGCTGCCGACCTTGCTGCGGAGCGGGTCAGCACCGAGGTCGAAAAGATTCTCCTCACTGCACGGCCGGAAACGCTGCATACGGTGATCTCCCTCGGCCTGCTCGATAAGTACCTTGATCGACGCATCGCACCGGAGAAAGAACAGCTCTGCCGTGTCGCGACCCTGCCGAAGAAAGCACTCGAACGCTGGGCGGCGCTGTGCCGACTGCTTGCTGACTCAGGTGCAATAATGAGCACGGAGCAGTTTCTGACTGCACTCCGGCTGGACAGCCGCAGCATCCGCTGCTGCCATGATGCGTGTGAGATACTGGAAGCTTCTGCACCGGGGAATCCGCTTGAGTGGAAGCGTCTCCTGCACCGTTATGGGGTTGACAGCGTCAGCTGTGCTGCGCGCTGCCATGACGCGCTTTGCGGCGGGAGCAGTTACCGAGCGCTCAAAGCAATTATCAAAAGCGGAGAGTGCTTTTCAATGAAGCAGCTTGCCGTCGACGGGGACGATCTCGCCGCGCTCGGTCTGCGCGGGCGCGAGCTTGGAGAAATGCTGAACTTTCTGCTTGACTACGTGATGGAGTATCCCGACAATAATCGGCGTGAGCTGCTGCTGAGTTTGGCGTCGGCATCGGAGGAATAGCTTATGGATAGCTGGGAAAATCTGAAAAAAGACTGCGCCGCCTGCCGCGGCTGCTCGCTGTACGAGAAGCGGCGGAATCTTGTCTTCGGCGCCGGCAATGAGCAGGCACAGATAATGCTCATCGGCGAAGGCCCCGGAGAGCAGGAGGATAAGCAGGGCATACCATTTGTCGGCCCCGCGGGACACCTGCTGGACGATATGCTCCGGATGATTGACCTCGACCGAAGCAAGGTGTATATCGCAAACATCGTGAAATGCCGCCCACCCGGAAACCGCGATCCGCTCGGCATAGAGCAGGACGCCTGCTGGCAGTGGCTGGAGCGGCAGATTGCTCTCGTACAGCCGAAAATAATTGTCTGCCTCGGGCGCATCGCCGCAATGAAAATCATAAAAGAGGACTTCCGCATCACTCGTGAACACGGCCAGTGGTTCGATATTGACCAGCGCCGCGTTATGGCGACCTTCCATCCCTCGGCACTGCTGCGTGACCAGAGCAAGCGCCCGGACGCGTTTATGGATCTGCGCGCTCTCAGAAAGGAAATCAAAGCCGTCTGCGATGGCGTGTATTAAAATATCATATGGTAGAATTTAAAACCGTCACCCTCGCTGATAAGGTGTGGGTGGACGAGATAGTTATGAAAGAAAACAGCCGGAGTGCTGACTATAACTTCGGCAACATCTTTATCTGGGACAAGCATTACCGCCAGCTTGTCTGCCGCTGTGGGGACAGAATGCTCACAAAGCTGCGTTACGAAGGCAAGCCTACCTTCGTTTTCCCGATAGGCACAGGGCCGCTGCGTCCGGCGGTCGAGGCGATACGGGAGTTTGCCCGCTTTAAGGGCTATCCCATGACGATTCGCGGCATAACGGAAGCGCACCGCGAAATGCTCGATGCGGAGTACCCAGGCGCGTTTGAGTACAGCGAGGACATCGACTGTGCGGATTATATCTATTCCGCCGAAAAGCTCTCCACATATTCCGGCAAGGCTCTGCACGGGAAGAAGAACCACTGCAACCGATTCGAAGCAGAGCACGACTGGGACTTTGTTCCTCTCACGCGCGAGCTTATCCCCGGCTGCCTTGATATGCTGAATGTATGGACGGAAGAAAACTACGCCCGTCTCGATGGCAGCATTCACTATGAGCATGACGCGATAATGCGAGCTTTCGCTGTGTATGAAAAGCTCGGCCTTGAGGGCGGAGTGCTGCGCTCCGACGGAAAAATCATCGGTTTTTCCATGGGCGAGATGGCCGGACGCGACACATTTGATGTTCACTTCGAAAAGGCAGATATCGACATTAACGGCGCATACCCCATGGTCTGTCGCGAGCTTACGCGCATGGTTATGCAGAATCATCCAGAGCTTGTATACATGAACCGCGAGGACGACATGGGGCTTGAATCGCTGCGCACATCGAAGCTCTCGTATAAGCCGGAGTTCATGGTAAGAAAGTTCACGGCGAGGATGCGCGATGAATAACGCTGTTATCCGCGAGTACCGCGGTGGTGATATTCCGGAAATGTCCGCACTGTGGCAGACGGTGTTCGGTGACGGCGAGGAACTTGTGAGCTCCTTTCTTGAGCTGCTGCCTGATATGGGTACCGCCGCTGTCGCGGAGCTGAACGGAACGATCGCGGGTGCGGCCTATGCAGTCACCGGCATGGAGCTTGCAGATGCTGACGGGAAGGCGAGATCCTGCGGTTATATCTATGCTGTCGCGGTTGCACCGGAGTTTCGCGGCAACGGTTTAGGCCGAGCACTGACAGAGCGCGTCGCGGAGCTTGCGCACGCCCGCGGCGCGGAAGTTATCTGCACACTCCCGGCAGAAGAGTCTCTGTACGCATGGTATAAGACCATACTCGGCACGGAGTGCGTGCTGCACCGACAGCACTTTGAGGAGAAATCTGCGGATGTTGTCCCTGCCCAAAGACTCTCGGCGGCGGAGTATGGTCAGCGCCGCGAAGCGCTGCTCAGTGGACAGTGCCATATGCGCCCCTCGCATACGGCTCTGGAATTTCAAAGCCGCTTCTGTGCCGAGCTCGGCGGAGGCCTGTACGCCTGCGGCGGCGGGATATGTTCGGCATATCTCGAGGAAGGCGCGACTGTCATAAAGGAGCTTATCGCACCCGACGGGACGGACGCCGCGGACATCGCCGCATCGATAGGTGCAGAGCTCGGCACGAAGCAGGCTTTGTACTATCTGCCTGCATCCGATGGTGAGCCGTATCTTGCAGCTGAACCGGGAAGCATCCCGGCCGACTGCGTGTGGAATATTACATTCGACTGATCGACTCCGGAAATATTTCCGGGAATTCCGAAAATGCTTTTGCATTTAACAATTCTGAAACAATTCTGCGGTTTATTACGAAACATCTTTTGGATATATTAATAACTGCAAGTAACAGTTTTTCATCTTTTTCATTTTGTCCTCAACCATATAACGAAACGGAGCGGGTGACCGCTCCGTTTTGTTATACTTACCCAAGACTATATTAAAATTCACAGCGGCGGCTGCATTTTTGCAGCCGCCGGTCGGATTTATTTTACTTTTCCGCTTCCACTATTACCCGGTTTCCGCGGATGGAGAGTCGGTTCGCACAGTACAGACTCACGGCCTGGCTCAGAAGCTTCCACTCAGCATCCTCAAGTACGCGGCGACGGAGCGAGTCCGGCGTGTCGTCCGGCATAACTTCGACTGCGCGCTGAAGGATTATCCCGCCGACGCGCCCGTCGGCATCGGCAAAGTAGGCAGTTGCTCCTGTTATTTTGACTCCGCGCTCAAGCACTGCGTGCTGCACGTCGCCCTCCGTGTCCTCAAATGCTGGGTAGAGCGCAGGGAAGGTGCCTATGATATGGTTCTTGAACTGATAGGGGATAACGCCAAGCGGCATATCGTAGCCCGCGAGAATGACAAGTTCAATGTCCATATCCTTCAGCTTGTTCGCGACTGCCATGCTGTGGCTGGTCATGTTCGGGAAAAGCTCCGGGTCGACTACATATGCCGGGACTCCCGCGTTGAGCGCGCGCTTCATGGCGTAAGCGTCCTTCTCCGAGGAGATGACCGCAACCAGCTCAAAATCCGGTATTTCTTTAAAATACATGGAGTCAAGGATTGCCTGAAGCTTTGCTCCGTCGCCCGACACCAATGCCGCCGCTCTGACCATATTAATCCACTCACCCTGTTTCTCTTCAAAAAAGAACCGCCGATTTAACAAAGCAGCTCTTGTATAAGCGGGAAAATCAAGCTATAATAACATGTATTACGCAGTGCCTGACTGCACCCGAGTCATTATATTATACTTTATATGTCCTCGACGGTCAAGCGTTTGGAGGAAACCTTATGACAGAAATTTATATAATACGGCATGCCCAGGCCGAGGGCAACCTTTACCGCATGATGCAGGGCAACTGGGACGGAGACGTCACCCAGCTTGGCCTGCAGCAGATAGACGCGCTTGCAGAGCGTTTCCGCCATGTGAAGATAGACGCGCTGTATTCAAGCGACCTGTACCGTACTCGCCTTACCGCTTCCGCAATAACGCGCTGGCACAGCATCCCGATGCAGCTTGACGCGCGTCTGCGTGAGATACATATGGGACCTTGGGAGACAGAGTTTTTCGGCAACCTTGAGTACCAGTGCCCGGAAAAACTGCATGATTTCATATTTGAACCTGAACACTTCTCGCTTGACGGCGCGGAGACCTACTTTCAGGTAGCACGCCGCGCGGCCGAGGCGCTCAGAGAAATCGCCGCGAATAACCCTGACCGCACTGTCGCCGTTGTCAGCCACGGCGTTGCGATCCGCTGTATGCTCTCCGAAGTCCTCGGCATCCCTATCGGCGATACAGAAACCCTGCCAATTCCGTCGAACACCGGTGTCGTGCATCTGATCTATGACGACGGAAGCTTCACCGTCGACTATATAAACGACTGCTCCCACCTGACGCCCGAGCTTGCCGCACGTCCGGTGAATCGGATATCCCTGCGCAATGAATACATAGATCCTGCCGAGCACAGAGATTATTACATCGCCTGCTATTCCGATGCGTGGCTTGCCGCTCATGGTAATTTGAACGACTTTGATCCGGAGACCTATTATGCCGCTGCCGTTTCGCACTATGCAGACAATCCAAGAGCCGTTTCCATTATTTATAATAAGGACGAGCCTGTCGGCCTCATCGACATGGACACCCGCCGCGGTGCGCATGCGCAGTACGGCTGGATAAGTCTGCTGTATCTGCGCGAGGATTTCCGCGGCCAGGGCTATGGCATCCAGCTGCTCGCGCGCCCGCTGCGGGATTATGCGAATATGCAGCGCAATGCTTTGCGCCTTCTGGTGTCCTCGGACAATGAACGCGCGCTGAAGTTCTATAAACGCTGCGGCTTCCGCCGACTCTCGACACAGCCGGGCGCGGCGGGGGAACTTCTGCTGATGGAGAAAAAACTTGGAGGCACGCGCGATGGGAGTATATGAACTCCCCGCGCACATTCTGAGACCGGACATTGACCCTGCGCGCCGCGTGCTCGTCGTGTCGGATATCCACGCGAACATCCCGTATTTCGACGGAGTGCTATCCCGCGCAGGCTTTTGTGATGACGATATTCTCATTATCGACGGGGATTTTCTTGAAAAAGGCACGCAGAGCCTTGAGATGCTGCACCGTGTGATGGAACTGTCGTCGAGAGAGAATGTCTATACCATCATGGGCAACTGTGATGAGTGGTCGGCAATATTCGTCGAGACCCGGGGCCGATGGGCGGACAGTATAATGAAGTATGTCAACTGGCGCAAAAGCGGTCTGCTGTGGGACATGATTCAGAAACTCGGAGACGACCCTGCGCAGATACGGGATTTTCAGGAATATAAATTCAAGCTCGGCAAGGCCTTTCCGGATGAGTTTGCTTTTCTCGGCTCCCTGCCTCACGCCATTGAAAGCGGGAACTATATCTTCGCGCACGCTGCTGTCTACCCCGGAAAGCCGCTCGAAGCACACACAGAGGGAGAGATGCTCCGCTGCGACCGGTTTATGGATCTCGGCTTCAGCTTTGATAAATGGGTCGTCGTCGGGCACTATCCCGTCGTGCTTTACGGCGAGGACAAAGTATGCGCTAACCCGATAATCGACAGACAGCGCCATATCGCCAGCATCGACGGCGCGTGCGTGCTCAAGGATGACGGGCAGCTCAACTGCCTCATCATCTCCGGTATAGAGGGTGATGATATTTCTTTTGCAGCATATGACCCGTTCCCTGTCCGCACAGTGCTCAGCAATCAGGCAGAAGGTGGACGCTCGTACTACATACGCTGGGGTGACAGCCGTGTGCAGGTGCTCGAGCGCGGGGCGGAGTTCTCTCACTGCCGTCATGTCCGCACCGGCTATGAGATGGACATCCTCACAAAATACCTTTTCGAGCCCGGCGAGTTTACCGACTGCAACGACTGCACCGATTACGTCCTGCCTCTGCGCGCGGGAGATAAGGTGAGTGTCGTGGAAGAAACCTCGCGCGGATACTTTGTCAAACACAACGGCGTCTCCGGGTGGTACTTCGGCGAGCTTGGTTGAGAGGTGTATATGGAAATAAAAAACTACGTATGTCTTGCCGTCGTGCTTGTGATGAGCGCGGTGCTCTTTTGCCTTATGGGTGTCGATAAGCGCCTTGCCGTCATGCATCGGAGACGCGTGAGTGAAAAAACTCTGTTTGTCTTCGCTGCGCTCGGCGGTGCACTTGGCGGGCTGCTCGGCATGTATGCCTTTCATCATAAGACAAAGCACTGGTACTTCCGCTGGGGCTTTGCGCTGCTTACTGCGGCGCAGTGCATTATAATATATTTTATTCTCAGGTGACAAACATGGAAACGGAGAAAGAAGCAACAGAGTATAAGGACGTCGAGTCGCAGATTATAGACAGCCCGGAAGGAGAGATTAGAATCCCGGAGGGCGTGGATATAGATGTCAGCGTTTCGGAGACTCCGGACAAAAAGCTGCATATAACCGAGACCGCAACCGTTGATGAGCACGAATATCTCGAATGTGAAAAGCGTTGGGTGTTTCTGCTGCTTATGATGATCGGAGGCTTCTTTGGCGGCTTCACCTATTCTATCCGCGGCGGAGTCTTCTGCAACGCGCAGACGGCGAACATTGTTCTGCTGGGCCTTGCTCTCGGCAGGGGACAGTTTGCGCATGCGGCGTATTATCTCATCCCGATAAGCGCGTATCTGCTGGGAGCATTCGTGTCGGAGCATATCGCCCTGTCTATAAAGCGCCTGCGTCTCATCCGTTGGGACACGCTCTTTATCCTCATCGAGATGTTCTCGGTCATCGTGCTC
>CAZFCH010000064.1:0-9198 GCA_964517445.1 uncultured Oscillospiraceae bacterium
CGAAGGAATACGTCAGTGCGTAGATCAGCAGGCTGAAGGTAAAGCTCGTGAAGAAGCCCGTGAGGTACAGCAGCCAAGGATGCAGGCACTGGATTTTCAGTATGTACAGGTCACCCGCGATGATTATAAACGCCTGGAGCTGGTTCAGGATAAAGAAGAGAGCGTATCTGCCGAAGAACAGCTCCGCAGGCCTGGGATTTACAAGGTTTTCAGTGCGTGCGTGAGGCTTGAGTATCGCAACGAGTATAACGCAGCCGACCCATATTGCCAGCACCGAGTAGAACGGCGCCATGGCCGAGCCGTAGTTGTCGATGGTGTAGACCTTGTGAACCGAGGTCTGAACCATTTCAGAGAAATATTCGCTGTATACCTCGGGACTTGCACCGAGGATATCGACAAGCGCGTCAATATAGTCCTGCGTGTCGATGCTGTCGAGCATGCGCAGCTTTTCTGCGATGTTCGAGCCAACCTGATGGAGGATGGGTCGCGCGGTGTCGAGCGTATCCTGAAGAGAATTGAGCGTTGCGTTCGAAGCCTCAACCAGCAGTGCCGCGTCGCTTGCAAGGCCGCGCATCTTGGCGAGCGTATCGGAAGCCTGACCGATGGTCACGGCGATGTCGTCACGCAGCCCCTGCGCCGTGGGTATCAGCTGTTCCGTGTGATTTATGAGGTCGGTCAGCAGGTCGTTCACCTGCGTGATGTCAAAGCCGGTACCGCCCGCAGCTATCTGCGTGAGGTAATTCTCCATCCGCTGGCACAGGTAGGCCGTCTCTTCAACTGCGGAGATTGTTATCTGGTCAAAGGTTCCGTCCTGCTTTATTGCGTCCGACCATGCGTTGAGCGCATCGGCGATATCCCCGAACGCCTCAGCTGCAGTCGATGCGCTCAGCTCAACGTTCGTGCCGGGGATTGTGCCCTGAATGTAGTTCTTGTAGTCCTCAATGGCACTCATCGCTTTTTCATAAGCGTTGTATATCGCGACGTTCATATCCGTGATAGAGGAGCTGGGGAAGGTGGAGCTGCCGATAGTGTCAAGAAGAGCTTCGAGCTTTGAAGAATCTATCGTCGTTATTGTCGCACCGCTGCTGTTCCCGGAAGCCGCCGCGAAAGCGTCTATCGTGCGCACGCAGGAATTGATGGTCGTCTTGGTGTCGTCAAGCACTGTCGCCAGCGAAACGGCATCATCATCCGTAAGCGTTGCCGCGATTTCGTTGCCCTGCTTCATTATCGCATTGACGACAACTTCAAGGTAAGCTTTGCTGACGGTACGGCGCACGGAGTCGGCCGCCGTGTCGGTTATCTTTGTGGCGACGGCGTTTTTCTTCGCGTTCTCGTAATAGGTCAGGGAGGGCTTGCCGGTCCACTCCGTGAGCATGTTGAACATCTTATAGGAGAAGTCCTCGTCTATAACGACCGCAGCGTAGTATTCCCCGCTGTAAACTCCCTCGATGGCCTGCTGCGACGAGTCGCAGACGATCCAGTTTATCGAGGTCGCTTCGCGCAGTTCATCAACGACATCCTGCCCCATGTTGTAAAACTCCCCGTCCTCGGTACAGCCCACGTCGCCGGAGTACAGGCCGATGGAAATGTTGCCCGTATTCCCGTAGGGGTCCCAGTTGGAGTATATGTTCAGCCATGCATAGAGGCTGGGCAGTATGGTTATTGCCACAGCAACCGCCATCGCAAAAAAGCAGCGGCTGAGCGATTTTATATCGGTTTTGAAAACCGTCCAGATGTTGCGCATAATTCCTCCATATACTCAAAAAAATAACATCGCACACTATATTATATAACGTGAACGCCGCGAAATCAAGAGACAGAGGGGCACGGAATGCCTTAAATCTGACAAAGTTTGACCGTCGTCCAATCAAACAGTATGCCACAAAAGATTAAGGATTTAATTAAGAAAGTTTGAATAAACGCCGCCGAATGTCCGTTTGCCCGGCGGCATCGTATGAAGATTGCGCCGCTTTTCTTTCACCGCGCACTCCACGCCAAATCCGCAACATTGTGTTGTAAAAAGTCCGGAAATATGGTATCCTATAAAATACTGTAATTATAGCTATCGGAAGGAAGGGTCGCGCCTTGTACCGCAGATATGTAAAAAGACTGCTCGATATAATCCTCTCCGCCGCCGGCACGGTGGTGCTCTCTCCGCTGTTTCTCATCATTGCCGCTGCGATAAAAATCGAAGACCCCGGCCCCGTGTTCTTCCGCCAGAAGCGCATCGGCATTCATAAGACGACATTTAATATCATGAAGTTCCGCTCCATGCGCGTCGATACCCCGCACGATATGCCAACGCATCTGCTCAATGACCCGCAGCGCTGGATCACGAAGATTGGCGGCTTCCTGCGCAAGACGAGCCTCGATGAGCTTCCGCAGATTCTTCAGATTCTCACCGGGAAAATGAGCATCGTCGGCCCGCGCCCCGCACTCTGGAATCAGTACGACCTCATTGCCGAGCGCGATAAATACGGCGCGAACGATGTTACCCCCGGCCTCACCGGCTGGGCGCAGGTCATGGGGCGCGATGAGCTCGAAATAGAGGACAAAGCGCGCTATGACGGGGAATACGCCCGCAACATCAGCTTTGCCTTTGACGTCAAAATTTTCTTCATGACCATCGGCAGTGTCCTGCATCATAAGGGCGTCGTCGAGGGCGGCACCGGAGAAATGAAAAAGGGGAGAGTACAATGATCGCTGTCACCGGCATTACCGGCCATTCCGGAAAGTTCTTTCTTAAACAGCTTGTTGATAATAATTACCCCGGCGCCCTGCGCTGCCTTGTGCGCGAAAGCTCCAACACCTCTGCGCTCGATGCCTCCGGACTCAATATAGAGAAGTTCCGCGGCAGCATTGATTCCGATGCTGACCTTGAGCGATTTGTCAGCGGCGCGGATACCGTCGTGCATATCGCCGGCATATGGAAGACCCCGCGCCTGCTCGCCGCCATCGAACGCGCCGGCGGCGTGAAGCATGTCGTCCTTGTGCACACCACCGGCATTTACTCAAAATATAAAATGGCCTCCGCCGAGTATAAAGCCGTCGAGGAGAATATGCAGCAGTACCTTGACCGCGGCATGAACGTCACCATCATCCGCCCCACGATGATCTTCGGCGACCTGTGCGACCATAACATTTCCAAGTTCATCCGCATGGTTGATAAGCTCCCCATTATGCCGGAGATAAACCACGGCACCGGCCCCATCCAGCCCGTGAATGCGCGCGACCTCGGCCAGGCCTATTATAAGGCCGCCATGCATGAGCACCTGCCGCAGCTTGAGTATATCTGCTCCGGCGAGCGTCCCCTCACGGTGCATGAGCTGTGCGCGCTGATAGGGGAGTACCTCGGGAAAAAGACGCGCTTTGTGAGCTGCCCTATGGGCTTCGGCGTCTTTCTCGCCAAAGTGCTCAAAGCCGTGACCTTCGGCAAGAAGGACTATGTCGAAAAGGTTCTGCGCCTCGGCGAGGACCGCACATTCAGCCATGAAGCCGCCACGCGGGATTTCGGCTATGTGCCCGACAGCTTCAATGAAGGACTCAAACGTGAAGTCGAGGAATATATGAAGCATGGAAAGTAAAAAAATACTTATCCTTTCGAACCACTTTATCACTCTCTATAACTTCCGGCGGGAGCTTATCGCCCGCCTCGTCTCGCGCGGCCATAAGGTCTATATCTCCATGCCCGAGGATGAGCGCAACGAGTATTTCGCGCAGCTTGGCTGCGAGATAATCGTCACGCCCATGTCCCGCCGCGGCATGAACCCCGCGCAGGATATATCCCTGCTGCGTCAGTATAAGCGCATCATGCTTGAGGTGCAGCCGGATATCATTTTCAGCTACACCATAAAGCCGAATATCTACGGCACCATGGCCTCGAACGCCCTGCACCGTAAGCAGGTCTGCAACGTCACCGGCACCGGCGCGACCTTCCTGCATGAAAACCTTCTTGCAAAATTAGTGCGTGTGCTCTACCGCCATTCGATGAAATATGCCTATAAGGTCTTTTTCCAGAACTCCGGCGACCGGGACTATTTCATCCGCCACCATATGGTGCGCGATAACTGGGACATGCTCCCCGGCTCCGGCGTGAACCTTGAGCAGCACGCCTTTTCTCCCATGCCCGAGGGCGACACCGTCGGCTTCATCTATATCGGCCGCATCATGGCCGTCAAGGGCGTCGAGCAGTTTATGGACTGTGCCCGTGCCGTCCGCTGCTCTCATCCAGAGACGCGCTTTTATATGGCCGGCTTCATCGAGGAGGAGCGCTATAAGGCCCTTGTCGATGAGTATGTAAAGGACGGCTCAATAGAATACCTCGGCTTCCGTGACGATATCGACGACTGGATAAAAAAGTGCTGCTGCACCGTTCTGCCCTCGCTCGGCGGCGAGGGCGTGCCGAATGTCATGCTTGAGTCCGCCGCGTCCGGCCGTGCCTGCATTGCTACTCGCATCCCCGGCTCCGTCGACACCATAGACGACGGCGTCACCGGCTACATCTATACCCCCGGCAGCACCGAGGAGCTTATCTCCCGCGTCGAAAGCTTCCTTGCTCTCTCTCCCGCCGAGCGCGCGGAGATGGGCCGCGCCGGCAGGGCCAAGATGGAAAAGGAGTTTGACCGCGAGATCGTTATCGATAAATATATCCGGGAGGTCGAGCAATGAACAGATACCTGCGCGCCCTTGTCGTCGTGCCTGTCGGCGCATTGAAGATGGGCTTTGCAAAGCTCTTTCATCCCGGCGCCTTTCACGGCCCCGCCCTCTGCATGGTCTCCCCGCATACCGAGATTACCCTTGACGGCGGCGGGAAACTCTCAATCGGCTCCGGCTTCAAGATGCGCGACGGGGCAAAGCTCCGCGTGCGCAGGGGAGCGGAGTGCGTCCTCGGCAAAAATGTCTCTCTCAACTCCAATGATATGATTGTCTGCCATGAGAAGATTATCCTCGGCGATAATATCCAGCTCTCGCCGAACGTGCAGATTTACGACCATGACCATGACTACCGCGCCGAGGGCGGGATAGCCGCGATGAAATATAAGACCGCACCCGTCGAGATCGGCAGCAATGTCTGGATCGGCGCAAACTGCGTCATCCTGCGCGGCACGAAGATCGGCGACAACTGCGTCGTCGCTGCCGGCAGCGTCATAAAGGGCGAGTTCCCCGCCAACACTCTTATCTACCAGAAGCGCGATACCGAACTGAAAACGCGGGAGGTGGGCGTCTGATGGTGCGCGTCCTGCAAATGATCGGCAGCCTGAACGTCGGCGGCTCGCAGACGATGATCCTGAACCTCTATCGGAATATCGACCGCGAGAAGATACAGTTTGACTTCGTGCTCGACCACCCCGATGAGCGGTACTTTGCCGCCGATGCCGAAGCTCTCGGCGCGCGGATATATAATCTGCCCGGCTTTACCGGCTTCAATGCCCATGAGGTTAAAAAGGCGTGGGACTCTTTTCTTACCGAGCACCCGGAATATAAGGTGCTCCATTCCCATGTCCGCAGCTATGCCTCGCTCTATCTGCCCGTTGCCAGGAAGCACGGACTCAAGACCATTATCCACAGCCATAATACCTCGAACGGCTCCGGCGTCTCCTCCGTTGTGAAGCAGCTTATGCAGAAGCCTTTGAGAAATCAGGCGGATGTTCTCATGGCCTGCTCGCGCGAAGCGGGAGAGTGGCTTTTCGGCAAGGAGGCCTGTTCGCGGGATAATTATATTTTCCTGCCGAACGCCGTCGATACCCGGCGCTACCGTCTGCCGGAGAGCGTGCGCGAGAAGTACCGTGCCGACCTCGGCCTGACGGATAAGCTTGTCATCGGCCATGTCGGGCGCTTCCAGCCGGCGAAGAACCATTCCTTCCTGCTGGATATATTCTCCCTTGTGCATGAGCGCCGCCCGGACTCTGCGCTCCTCCTCGTCGGTGACGGCGACCTCCGCACAGCCTGTGAGGAAAAAGCCGCCGCGCTCGGTCTTTCTGACAGCGTCATCTTCACCGGCAACCGCAGCGATGTGCCGGAGCTGTTGCAGGCGATGGATGTTTTCGCCTTCCCCTCCGTGTGGGAGGGGCTGCCCGTCACGCTTATCGAGGCGCAGGCCGCAGGACTGCCGTGCTTTGTGTCCTCAAACGTCAGCGCTGACGTCGCCGTTTCCCCGCTGGTCGAGTTCCTGCCGATAGATGATGCCTCCACTTGGGCGGAGAAGCTGCTGTCCACACACACACACACACCGCGCCGCGACGTGACGGAGTATATAATCCGCGCCGGCTTCGATGCCCGTACATCCGCCGGGAAAATGACGGAGCTTTACCTCAGCCTTGCCGGCGAAGAGTGAGCGCCCGACGCAGCTTTTAATATGAAAAGCGAAGTGATAAAAAATGAAAGTAAACAAAAACACCCTGATGTTTTATATAAACTCCATCCACGGCGGCGGTGCGGAGCGGGTTATTCTCCAGCTGGCATACCGCTTTGCTCAGGCGGGGTATCGCAGTATCCTTGTCACCTCCTTTGTCGACGAGCATGAGTATCCCGTCCCGGAGGGTGTTGAGCGCGTTTCGATAGAAAATGAGCAGGTCATCCAGTCCAGACTCAAGAGAAATCTGTCCCGGATAAAAGCTCTGCGTGCTCTGTGCCGGAAGGAGCGGCCGGCGGCTCTTATCTCGTTTATGGCTGAACCGAATTTCAGATCAATATTGGCCACTTTGGGTCTCCCGACCCGCTGCATCGTCTCCGTCAGGAACGACCCGGAGAAGGAATATGCCGGGCGTCTCGGCCGCCTTGTCGGAAAGCTCCTGCTGCCCATGGCGGATGGCTGCGTCTTTCAGACCGAACAGGCCAGGGCGTGGTTCCCGAAGCGTCTGCAAAAGAAATCCGCTATTATAATGAATCAGGTGGACGGCCGCTTCTTCGAGACGGAGCTGTCGCCGGAGCGCTGCGGAATCGTCACCGCAGGGCGCCTGAATGTTCAGAAGAATCAGGCGCTTCTTATAAAAGCCTATAGCAAAATAGCTTCAAAAGTTCAGGATGACCTGTTTATCTACGGCGTCGGAGAGCTGCGCGAGGAGCTGCTTGAGCTTGCCGCGTCCCTCGGAATATCGGCGCGCGTGCACCTGCCCGGTGCGTCCGGCAACATGCCCGAAGTGCTCAGCCGCGCAAGGCTTTTCGTCCTGCCCTCGGACTATGAGGGCATGCCCAACGCCCTGCTCGAAGCGCTCGCAATGGGGCTGCCCTGCATCGCAACCGACTGCCCCTGCGGCGGGCCGGCCATGGTCATTGCCCCGGGGCAAAACGGCTGGCTGATTCCCGTTGGGGACGGGACGGCGCTTGCCGCAAGAATGCTCTGGGCGCTGCGCAGTCCGGAGCGCTGCGAGGCTGTCGGAAACGCCGCGCGTCTGCGCGCGGAAGCCTTCCGGCCGGAGAATATTTTCTCTCTCTGGAAGAACTATGTTGAAGGAATAATCGCGAAAAGAGGCTGAAACATGAGCATTGCAGGATTAAAATACTATCTTTCAAGCCCGGCAAATATGTTTGACTTCTTTGCCAGCCGCAATCTGCTCAACTGGATGTCGGACGAAGCTTTTCTTAAAAGAAAATTCAGGCTCAGGATGGGCTATGAACTCAATCTCGATAACCCCAAGACCTTTAATGAAAAGCTCCAGTGGCTGAAGCTCTATGACCGCAATCCCTTGTATACCAAGCTTGTCGACAAATACGAGGTCAGAGAATACATCGCCGAAAAGATAGGCAAGCAGTACCTTATCCCCCTTGTCGGCGGCCCGTGGAACAGCCCGGACGAGATTGATTTTGCCGCCCTGCCGGATCAGTTTGTCCTCAAATGCACCCATGACAGCGGCGGTGTTATTATATGCAAAGATAAATCAAAGCTCGATATCCTTGCGGCGAAAGAGAAGCTTGCAAAGCACCTCAAGCGCAATTATTATTGGGCTAACCGTGAATGGCCGTATAAGGACGTGCCGCCCAGAATCATCGCCGAAAAGTACATGGAGGATGAGACCGGAGAACTCAGGGATTTCAAAGTCTTCTGCTTTAATGGAATGCCCAGAATGATGTATATATCAAGAGATGCGGCAGCTGACACAACAACAGATTTCTTTGACATGGACTTCAATCATCTTCCAATCTGGATGAAAGATCCAAATTCGGCGATACTGCCGCCGAAACCTGAATGTTTTGAAGAAATGCAGCGGATAGCTTCAGTGCTGTCTGAGGGTATTCCTCATGTTCGGACAGACTTTTATTGCGCAAACAGCAAAATCTATTTCGGTGAACTGACTTTCTTTCATAATGGTGGTTTTACAGGAATCAAGCCGGCAGAATGGAATTACAAGGTTGGTGACTGGATAAAGCTCCCCGGGAAAGAGTAACGCTTATGGACAACGGCATTAAATTCACCGTCATGACGCCGGTGTATAAGGTGGAGCAATATCTGCCGGAGTGCATCGAGTCTGTGCTTAACCAGACATACGGAAATTTTGAATTTATACTGGTGGACGATGGGTCGCCCGACCGCTGCGGCGAGATATGCGACGAGTACGCTCAAAAGGACAGCCGCATCCGCGTGTTCCACAAGCCGAACGGCGGAGCCTTTTCGTCCCGCTGCTATGCAATTGAGCGCGCGACGGGGGACTATTATGTATTTCTTGACTCGGACGATTACCTGAGCCTTGACACGCTGGAAACGCTCAGCCGGTACATAACTGAAACCGGGGCTGACTGCGTCATCTACGGTTTTGAGTGGCTGCGCCCGGAGGGAACGTCATATGTGCAGTGTTCTTCTTACGACTGCGGCCGTGTCATAACCGATAAGCGGGAGCTGTATAATATCATCTTTAATGATGAAGCCTATAATTCGCTCTGCCGCAAGTGCGCAAAGGCGTCCTGCTTTGACGGGCGTGATTACAGCGCAAGATACCATATCAGAAGCGGCGAGGATCTTGTCCAGTCGCTGGAGGTCATCGAGAATGCGCGCAGCGTTTTGTTCATCCCCGAGACGCTCTATCGCTACAGATATAATCCGAAAAGCATCACGCATTCCAATGTGTTTGATAATTACAGTGCCGATTTTGAAGTGAATGAAATGGTGCTTGAGTTCCTGAATCGCGCCGGTGTGCTCAGCTCCGAGGACTTTGACCGGCTCAGAAACAGCGACCTTGACAAAATGGCGGTTGAGATAAAGCG
>CAZFCH010000065.1:0-9101 GCA_964517445.1 uncultured Oscillospiraceae bacterium
GCCGGGCTTTACACCGGCATCCCGCACGGCAGCTTCGACCTCATGCTCGATGCCGCAAGCAACAATCCCGGTCTCAAGGCTTTTGAGAAGCTCACCGCCGGGGTCTATCTCGGCCAGCTCTGCCGCCTGATGCTCATCGCTGCATCGGATGAAGGGCTCATCTCCCGCACGGCGGGCGACTGCGCGCGGCGTCTCGAGGACATCGACTCCGCCGTTATCGACGCCTGGGCGTGCATGGAGCGCGGAGATCTCCTGGGCGGCGCAGAAGCCGATCTTGCCTTTGCTTCCCGGCTTAGCCGCGCCCTGTTCAGGCGCTCGGCGCGCTGTATGTGCGCCGATCTTCTCGCGCTCGCGGCGCTCACCGGCGCCGGAAAGAGCGCGGATAAGCCGCTGTGTGTGCTGGCTGAGGGTTCACTCGTGCAGAAGAGCCGCATCTACCGTCCGGAGCTTGAACGGCTGCTGGAGGAATACGGCAGAGAAGCCGGAGTCCGTTTTGTCCTGAAAGTCGGTCAGGAGACGACACTTCCGGGAGCTGCTGCCGCGGCGCTTATAAATTAGTTTAACTTTAATTTAACTATACGTTAAATTTTCTTAAGCTGTCTTGCACGCTGCCTGCACGCCTGTTATAATGTCAAAGAATTCTTTGATATGTTCTTGCACGGAGATAGCGTATGTTTGAGTGGATCGCCGGCACCACTGCCGGCAAATTTATATCAACCTTTTTTATATCCATGCTCCCCATTGTCGAGCTGCGTGCGGGTCTGCCCTACGGCATCGCCCTCGGTCTCGACTATCCGCTGTCGCTGACGGCGGCGGTTCTCGGGAACATGGTTCCCGTCCCGTTTATAATCATCTTCATCCGGCGCGTGTTCATATGGCTGCGCAAGCACCTGCCGAAGATGGACAATTTCATCACAAAGCTCGAAGCCAAAGCGCATCTCAAAGGCGAAAAGGTACAGAAATACGGCCCCATCGCGCTGTTGCTGTTTGTCGGCATCCCGCTCCCCGGCACCGGCGCATGGACAGGCTCGCTCATCGCGGCGTTGCTTGAACTCAAGCCCAAGTCCGCGATCCCGTGCATCTTTCTCGGTGTGCTCCTTGCCGCCGGGATAATGACCGCCCTGACCTTTGGCGTTATCCACGTCGTAAGCTAAATAAAAAATCAGCGCCGTACCGAAAAATTTCCGGTACGGCGCTTTATTTTGCGCGAGCGGATTGAAAAATCCGGCATTGTCTGATAGAATGCCTTTATAATAATGCAGCAGAGGAGACCTTTAATATGGCAACAGTGGGAATGGTAGTAGCAATAGAAGTGGACGCAGTGCTTGACCGGTACGGGAAAGCCGTGTGCGAAGAAAAGCTTGTCGGTATAAACTTCATGGAGTACCGCACCGAATACGGCACGCTGTACGTCGCGCATTCAGGAGCCGGAGAGATTGCCGCAGCTGCCGCAACCGCACTGCTCATCGGGCATTACGGCGCAGAGCTGATAATCAACTTCGGCGTAGTCGGCGGGCTGACACCCGAGATGGCGCTGGCACGGACGGCAGTGGTAGAGGGCGTTGTTCACTATGACTTTGACGCTCATCAGATTGGCTGGGGAGAAGCGGGGCACTATCCTGATTTTTCCGACAGGATCATACCCACCTCGCCGGAGCTTGTGGCAAAAGCACTCGAAATACAGCCGGAGCTGAAAGCGGTCGTCTGCGCCTCGGCGGACAAGTTCGTCGATGAGCCGGATAAAAAACGCTTCCTCAACAGCACTTTCGGTGCGCACATATGCGACATGGAAACGGCAGGCATCGTCATCACTGCGTCACGCGCCGGGGTTCCCTGCCTTGTGATTAAAACAGTTTCCGACAGTGTTGAAGGCGGCGCGGCTGAATTTGAGAAGGAGCTTGGCCGCGCATCCGCAATCTGCATCGATATCGCAGATAAAATCGTGAGCGAAACGCTGAAATAATTCTCCGATACTACGCAAAAGCTTCCCTTGTACGCACAAGGGAAGCTTTTTTTATTCCATATCTACCGGCAAAGCACAGCTGCCGCCGGTGCAGACATAATACGCCGGCTTGCCTTCCTTAGGCTGCATGTCCGCGGTGTAGGGCGCCGCGTCGCTGAGTGCGGCAGCATTTCCCGGTGTCTTCACCAGCACCGTCAGCTCCGGTGCGTAGCGCGAGAGCACCGCACGTAGCGTCTCCGGCAGCGTCTCATCCGGCGTCACGCAGACAAGCTCGCGCGCCGCCCCATCCGTAAGCATGGTCGTGAGCGCATAGCAGCAGCCCGCAGGGTACTGCCCCGCGCTGCGCGAGATGAAGTTTCTCTGGGCCTCGGCGGCAGCGCGCCACGGCTCCTTGCCGGTCAGCCTGAAGAGCCTGTCAAACAGCACCGCCGCTGCGCTGTTGCCTGACGGCATGGCCCCGTCGAATATCTCCTTCGGGCGGATTATGAGCTTTTCCGCGTCAATCGCCGTGCGGAAATATCCGCCCTCTTCATCGGCAAAGCGGCTGCGGATATTCTCCGCGAGCTCCTCCGCCTTCAGAATATGCGCAGGATCAAAATCTGCAGAATACAGCTCGAGCAGTCCCAGAGCATAGAAGGCATAGTCGTCAAGCTGCGCTGCATATTTAAGCTCGCCCTCGCACAGCCGTGCCATGAGCGCGCCGTCCTCGTGCAGTGACGCCGCCATGAACTTTGCCAGCTCCTCCGCTTCCATGAGATAGCGTCTGTCGGAAAACGCCCTTGCCGCGCGGGAGAGTGCCATAAGCATGATGCCGTTCCACGCGGTGAGTACCTTCGTGTCCGTGCCGAGCGTCATTCGCTCCTCGCGGTAGATGCGCAGGCGCTCACAGAAGCCGTCATACCCTTCCGGCAGAAAGGCCCAGCGGGTGTTCAACAGCAGGTTCGGTATGTTCTTCCCGCGGAAATTTCCCTCCTGTGTAATGTCGTAGCACTCGCAGAAGTGCCCGCCCTCGCTGCCGAGGACCTGCTTCACTTCGTCCTGGGTGAAGAGATAATACGCGCCCTCGTCCCCGCCGCCGTCAGCGTCCTGTCCGCAGAAGAATCCTCCGTCCGGGGCTTTGAGTTCGCGCAGGCAGTAGTCGAGCGTGTCCTCTGCAACGGAGCGCCACAGCGCCATATGTCCGTCCTGCCACGCCTCGGTGTAGGCGAGCGCCAGCAGAGCGTTGTCGTAGAGTGTCTTTTCAAAATGCGGCGCGAGCCACTCGCGGTCGGTGGAATAGCGGGCAAATCCGCCGCCGATGTGGTCGTAAATGCCGCCCTTATACATCTGCCGCAGCGTGTTTTCGACCATCTGCCGCGGCTTTTTCTCGTTCTTAAGCTGCGCATACTCCATGAGGAAAATGAGATTATGCGCAGACGGGAACTTCGGCGCCGTGCCGAAGCCGCCGTACTCCTCGTCGTAGGACTCCTCAAGCTGCGCCTCTGCCGCCTTTGTAAGCTTGGAAAACTCCACTGCCGCCGTCGGCGCAGTCTTCTGCCGCAGCCACACTGTGAGCTCCCCGGCAGTCTTCGTCAGTTCTCCCCTGCCGCTGCGCCACTTGTCCGCAACAGTCAGCAGCAGCTCGCGCAGCCCCATGCGTCCGCCGGCGCTCTCGCGTGGGAGATAAGTCCCGACAAAAAACGGCTGCTGCTCCGGCGTCATTATAATGGTCAGCGGCCAGCCGCCACTGCCGTTGAGCGCGGTGCAGACCTTCATATACACGCTGTCGATATCTGGCCGCTCCTCGCGGTCGACCTTGACAGAGACATAATAATGGTTTAGAATTTCGGCAAGCGCCTTGTTCTCAAACGATTCCTGCGCCATCACGTGGCACCAGTGACACGTGGAATAGCCTATACTGAGAAACACGGGCTTGTCCTCGCGGCGTGCTCTCTCAAACGCCGCCTCGCCCCACGGCAGCCAATCCACCGGGTTTTGGGCGTGCTGCCTCAGATACGGGGATTTCTCATTTATCAAAGCGTTGCTCATACCGCAGCCTCCAGTTTGTTTTTATGTATTATAACACCGCAGCCGGCGATTACTCAAGCCCTGCACTATCACCCGTAAAGGAATATTCACCATGGAACTTCACACCGGAATAACAGGCGTTGACGAAGTCGAAGTCACGCCGGCAAACACCGCCGAGGCCGTCGGGAGCGGGACGCTCCCCGTGTTCGCGACACCCGCCATGCTCGCGTCGATGGAAAAGGCCGCGTATGAATCGGTGCAGCCCTATCTTGACGAGGGCTGCGGCACGGTCGGCATTCTGCTGAACGCTGAGCATCTCGTCGCCTCGCCCATCGGTATGCACGTGCGCACTGAAAGCGAGCTTACGGAAATATCCGGACGCGTCCTAACCTTCTCTGTCCGCTCCTACGCCGGCGGCGAGCTCATCGGGAAGGGCGTTCATAAGCGCTGCATAATAAACTCCGAGCGCTTCATGGCAAAAGCTCTCTCAAAGCTTGATAACGAAAAATAAGGTCATACTTGTATCCAAATCTGATTAAACCCTCCCGGATAATACAGCCCGGGAGGGTTTAATTTCCGCACCGCCATTCTTCCGCGCAGTCCGACCGGCAAACATGCTGCATTTCCCCCGAAATTTGCGCTTTACTCTTGAAAACAGAGCGCATTTTGCATATAATGGAAAAGATTTTAACTGTTTGTTTTTGGGAGAGAGCAATGAAGATTCTCAAAAAAGTAATTGCCGCGGCCGCGGCGCTGACCCTGTGTCTGTCGCTCGGCTTTTCCGCCCTCGCCGATGACGGCGACGACGACTCGCAGTATGCCGGGAAAAGCTGGGAGCAGGTAGTCGATCAGGTGCTCGAAGAGTGCGGTGTCTCGCGCGACCAGATTACCGCCGGGTACTGCAACCTCGTCACCGGTGAGGAGCACTACATAAACGGCGATGAATACAAGACCGCCGCCAGCATGTATAAGCTCCCGCTCAACATGTATTTCACCGACCTTATCCAGAGCGGTCAGCTCGATTGGGACAGCTACTATCCGAACGTCACCTACGAATACGTGCGCAACGCATCCCTTATCTACTCGGATAACGACTGGTCGATGTTCCTCTGGAGCAGCAGTGTCGTCGGCGGATACTCCAAGTTCCGCGAGCTTACCGCGCCCTACATGGGTGTCGATCTGGACGACGTCCCGGATAATTATTATACCGACAACATCTACACCGCCCGTCAGTTCATCAACTGCCTGAAGCTGCTGTATGACGAGCAGGATCGCTTCCCCGATATCATTGAGACCATGCAGCAGGCCGAGCAGGAGCGTTTCTTCATGCTGCACGAGCCGCGCTTCAAGATTGCCCACAAGTACGGATATGTCTCTGAAAACGGTCATTCGTATATGAACGACTGCGGCCTTGCCTTCACTTCCCAGCCGATTGCGCTGGTGATGTTCACCGATAACGTCACAAACGCCGAGGAACTGCTGACGGCTTACTGCACCGCCGTGTGCGAGTACACGAACTACACCGTCGCAAACCCGCCCGCCACGCCGACTCCCGAACCGACGGCTGAGCCCACGCCCACTGTGCCCGCCGTCACCGCGTCGTCCGCCCCCGCTCCCACGGCAGCTGCGTCGGAGTCTGAAACCGCTAAGACCGCAACCCCGTTTGCCGCCTTCCTGTTCATCGCTCTCTTCCTCGCCGCGGACGTTATCGGCGCGCTGAAGCTCAAGAAGAAATATAACGCCGACCTGAAGCTCACTCTGCTCACAGTGCTGCTGTGCGCGGCGGTGATGCTCCTTGCCGTCGCAGGCTTCTTCGGCGGTACAATCATCGCAAAGCCCACGGGCGATCCGCAGGAGGCCGTCACGGTGTTCTTCGATTCGCTCATCGCGGGGGATTATACCACGGCCTATGACCGGCTTCGCGATTACACAAGCCTCGGTCTTGAAACCGAGCCGAGTACCGAGTCCGGTAAAATGGTGTATGCCGCCCTGCACGCCAGCTACGGCTATGAGCTTATCGGCAGCGCCGAGACCGACAAGCTCGACGCGACGCAGCAGGTCAGCTTCACCTATCTCTCGCTCCCCGCGCTTGAAACCGCCGTCGCCGAAGAGACGCAGGTTCAGCTTAAGCACCTTGTGCAGCAGCTCCCGGCAAGCGAGGTCTACGATCAGGACAACAACTATCTGCCCGAGATCACCGAGCGCGCCTATCTTCAGGCTCTCGAAAAGATCCTTGAGAGCGCCGCGGACTATTACACCACAGAGGAAATTTCGCTCGCCCTCAATTATACGGACGGCAGATGGCAGCTCATAATGAACACTTCCCTGCTCAAGGCCCTCAACGGCGGAGCAGGCTACTGAAAGGAGGGGCACGCATGAAAGACGATTTCGACAGCATGAACGATCTTGATTCGATACTCGCGGAATTCGGCAGCTCCGCCCCTCAGGATGAAACCCCGCCGGCTCCCGCCGCAGCGCAGAAGCTTCCGCCGCAGCCGGTCTCCGCGCCCAAAGCCCAGGAGAAAAAGCCGAGTGATGAAACCCACATGTGGCAAAGCCGCGATGTGACCGCAGCCGCGCGCCCGATGCGCGCGCCCGTAAGCGCCGCCCCCGCCCCGCATGAGCAGAAGGAATCTCCGCGCGCAGGGCTTATTACGCTTCTGTTCGGCCTGCTTGCAGCGCTCATACTGCTGTGGGCGCTCTTCAACATCCACCCCGCCTCCGGCACGCTCTCGACCGCTTCCGGCAGCAGCACTCTCAGCCTCTCCGATAAGCTTGACGTATACGTCAACAACGCCGCAAGCGACGCTCTCGGCGAGCTTGCATACATAAAAAAGATATACACCCTGCAGGAGAACGACACCGTCTCTCCCGTTCCGAACCCCGCAAACTTCGGCTCGACCAACGACCCCGCCGACATTCGTGAGGTCATAAATAACGCCGCCGACCTGCTCGACGGTCAGTCCGTCATCTTTGATGAGAACGCAGACTTCGTCCCCGGCGAGCCGATCCGGTATTACCTTGATGACACCATCCTCGTCATCACCTGGAAGGAATACATCAATCAGCGCTGCTGCACCTGTGCCGAAGTCAAGGTCGCGCACGGCTCTCAGCTGCGGCGCAAGCTTGCCGAGGACAGCTACAGCTCCAGCGTTCAGCTCTACGCCTCGGATATGGCAAAGCAGGCAAACGCCGTCGTCGCGATAAACGGCGACTTCTACGCCTTCCGCGACCTCGGCATCACCGTCTACCAGCGCACGCTCTACCGCAACAACCCCGCCAAGGTCGACTCATGCTTTTTCACCTCCACCGGCGATATGCTCTTTTCCCGTGCGGGTGAGCTCACCGGCGAGGGCGAAACTCAGAAATTCATTGAGGATAACGACGTTGTCTTCGGCATCGCATTCGGCCCCGTGCTTGTGGATAACGGCGAGCTGCAGTACTGCGAGCATTACCCCATCGGCGAGATAGACACCGAGTATTCCCGCTCCTGCATCGCCATGTCGGACGAGCTGCACTACTTCCTCATGACCATCAACCACACGACCGACTCCCGTCCCCGCGCAACGGTCAACGAGCTTGCTCGCTTTGTCTATTCCAAGGGCGTGCAGAAGGCCTATAACCTCGACGGCGGCCAGACCTCGGAGATCATAATGAACGGCGAGCCGATAAACCACATCGACTTCGGCTTCGAGCGCACCGTCAGCGACATCATCTATTTTGCCACCGCAATCCCGAATGAGGAGGCGAGCAAATGAATCCCATAGCCATATACAGCGGCTCCACCGTCCTGTACTGGAGCTCGGTCATAATCGTTTTCGGCCTGCTCGCAAGCCTTGCTCTGTCACTGTCCCTGCAGCGCGCAAACGGCGGCAGCAGCACCGCGATGCTTCTCTTCTTCCCGCTTGCAATCATCCTCTCCGTGCCCATCTGCCGTGTGATACACTGGTACTGCCACTTTGAGCAGTATAACGGCATCCTTGGCGCGCTGACTGATTACTCCACCGGCAGCTATTGTCTGCCCGGCGCACTGCTCGGCGTGTGGCTCTCCGCGCTCATCGTGAAAAAGCTCGGTTTTGAACGCAGCACCGCCCGTCTGCTGGACGCCTTTGCCCCCGGGGCTGCCCTCGCTGTCGCATTCATCCGCCTGAGCGCGCTCTTTAACAGCTCCTGCCGCAGCAAAATCACCGTGACGACGCCCGCGCTGCAGCACCTGCCCATCGCTTCCGGCGTCACCGGCTCCACCGGAGTTGTGGAATACCGCTTCGCGACCTTCTTTGTCGAGTTTCTGCTCATGCTCATCGCGGCGGCAGTTCTTCTCGAGTTCTTCTATCGCTGCCGCAGACGTCCTATGAAGCGCGGCAGCAGCGACGGGAACACCGCAAGATACTTCCTGCTGCTCTACAGCGCGATAGAGCTGCTCCTGGACAGCACGCGCAACGATTCCAGCTTCATGAAGTTCAACGGCTTTGTCAGTATCGTGCAGATGATCTGCGCGATATGCATCGGCGCGCTGCTCATTTATTACAGTCGCCGGAGCGTAAAGGCCAACGGGCTCGGCGCAAAGCACTGGGTCATATGGGTCACGTGGTTCGTCGGTCTTGCCGGAACAGGCGTGTCCGAATATCTCGTCCAGCGGCACGGCAACTGGTACCTCGGCTGCTACGCGGCTATGACAATCTGCTGTGCGCTGATGGCCATAGCGGTATACCGGATGTACCTCAGCTGCTGCGGCGAATCAGCCCCCAGCAATCCGGACTGACGCCCCCAAGCCCAATATCCAACAAAAAAGAGACGGCATAAGCCGTCTCTTTTCCGTTGGTTCTTTGACGAAGAAAAAATGAGACGGCCTGAGCCGTCTCATTTTTGTTATTTAATAATTATCAGTCGGTCACGTAAGGCAGGAGAGCGATCTGACGTGCTCTCTTTATAGCCTCGGTGAGCTCACGCTGATGCATAGCGCAAACACCGGTGGTGCGGCGCGGCAGAATCTTGCTGCGCTCGGACACGAAGCGGCGGAGCTTTGCGGTGTCCTTGTAATCGATAAAGGTAGCCTTATCAACACAGAACTGGCATACTTTTCTGCGCTTGCGGTTCTTGGGATTGTTCTTATCGAAAGCCAAAGCTGTAT
>CAZFCH010000066.1:0-8870 GCA_964517445.1 uncultured Oscillospiraceae bacterium
CGCTTATAACGCACGGCTTTTGCGGTGTATGTATTATCATCGCCCATCGCCTTTGTTAAAGAACCGCAGCTTCTTTGACAAGCTGCGAAGCCCTCTTGACATTTTTCCGTTTTGGATGTATCCATATATTATCAGACATATCCGCTCATCTGTCCTGAAGCTTCTCAGTCCGCCCACGCCGCGGATCCTCATTCTGAATTGAAAGGGTCATGGAATAAATATGGAAACCGCCTCTCTTATCTTTACCGCCGTCGCGCTCGTGCTGGCAGCCATCGTTGTCATAAAGCTGATTGCCGCTCCGGTGAAGCTCGTGTTCAAGATTCTCATAAACGCCGTTTCCGGTTTTCTGCTTCTTATTGTCGTCAATTTCGTGAGCGGCTTTTTTAACTTCTCGCTGCCCATGAATTTTCTCAACTGCCTTATCTCCGGCGTGTTCGGCATCCCCGGCGTCGCGTTTCTGATTGTCCTGAAGCTGTTCTTTTAGGTCAGGATTAAACCCGGGTTATATATAAACTCAGGCGGACAGGTATCATGTACCTGCCCGCCTTGCTTGTTCTGTTTTACGCTTTACGGCATTCTCCGCCCCGAGGGTGAAGGAGAGCAGGTAATATTTTCGGAAAAAGCTGCGCAATTTATATTTAACAGTGGAAAAACTATTGACGGATGTGATAAAATCATTGCAGAATATACTCTTGCGGCACCGGGCTTTTCGCCATGCTCCTGACCGCAATCGCAAATAAGCGGAGTGAAAGGAAAAAGATGATAGACAAAACCATAGAAGTCGAAAGAATGGAGCACGTCATCAGCGTCTTCGGCTCCTTTGATCAGAACCTGCGCATTATTGAAAATGAACTCAGCGTCAAGGTGCTTGACCGTGATAATATGATTCATATCTGCGGTGAGGAGGAGAGCGTCATGCTCGCCGAAAAAGCCATCAACGGGCTGCTCACCCTTGCCGCAAAAGGTGAGAATATCGATGCGCAGAATGTCCGCTATATTCTCAAGCTTGTCTCCGAGGGAAAAGAGACGAAGATAAACGAGCTTGCCGGGGATGTTGTCTGCATCACCGCCAAGGGCAAGCCCATAAAGCCCAAGACGCTTGGCCAGAAGTCATACTGTGACGCCATCTCGAAAAACACCATCACCCTCGGCATCGGCCCTGCCGGCACCGGCAAGACCTATCTCGCCGTTGCCGCCGCCGTCGCCGCGTTCCGCGCCGAGGAAGTCAACCGCATCATCCTCACCCGTCCCGCCGTCGAAGCGGGAGAGCGCCTCGGCTTCCTGCCCGGCGACCTTCAGAGCAAGGTCGACCCGTACCTGCGCCCGTTGTATGATGCTCTGTTCGATATGCTCGGCGCCGATACCTATCAGAAATATCTTGAGCGCGGCAATATCGAAGTTGCCCCCCTTGCCTATATGCGCGGCAGAACCCTGGACGACAGCTTCATCATTCTCGATGAGGCGCAGAACACCTCCCGTGAGCAGATGAAAATGTTCCTCACCCGTATCGGCTTCGGCTCCAAGGTCGTCATCACCGGCGACATTACCCAGATTGACTTGCCCGAGGATAAGACCAGCGGCCTTAAGGTCGCCATGAAGGTGCTCGACGGTATTGAGGATATCGCCATCTGTCAGCTCACCGGGTCGGACGTTGTTCGTCACCGTCTTGTTCAGAAGATCATCGAAGCCTATGAGGTGTATGATAAGAAAAACCCGACGGAGCCCCCGGTCAAAAAACTGCCGCCGAAAAAATTCAGAAGGAGCTGAGCCGGAAAAATGGAACATGAAATTTACGTGAGCCGCGAAGTGCCCCATCTGGGTCAAAACAGGTCAGCTGACCTCATCAAAAAAGCGGTGAATATGGCTCTTGATGCCGAGGGGGTGAACGTGCCCTGTATCGTAAGCGTTATGTTAACCGATGACGACGGAATCCACGCCGTGAATAAAGAATTCCGCGGTGTTGACCGTGCAACGGATGTTCTCAGTTTTCCGCAAAATGAGCTTGAACCGGGCCATTTCGACCCCAAAATGTGCGAGCGCGACCCCGAGACCGGGCATGTTCTCCTCGGCGATATGATGATCTCCGTGCCCCGCTGCGAGGCTCAGGGCGAGGAGTTCGGCCATGGCTATAAAAGAGAGCTGATGTATCTTACAGTACACTCAATTCTCCATCTGCTCGGCTACGACCATGTCGATGAGGGAGAAATGAAAAAACAGATGAGAGCCCGCGAAAAGTTCATCATGGGCGACGATATGGATTAAAACGATAGAATTACAGGAGAAAAAATACATGACTAAATCAGCGATGATAACCATATGCGGCAGACCGAATGTCGGCAAATCCACCCTTACCAATGCCCTTGTCGGCGAGAAAATCGCCATTGTTTCCAATAAGCCGCAGACCACCCGAAACAGAATCACCGCAATTGTTGAGCGCGGCGAGACTCAGTTCGTCCTCATGGACACTCCGGGCTTTCATAAACCGCGCACAAGGCTTGGCGACTATATGGTGAACGTCGTCCGTGAGAGCGTCGCGGATGTTGACTGTGTGCTTCTTCTCGTCGAGCCCATCGGGTCAATCGGCCCGCAGGAACAGGCACTTATCGAGCGCCTGCGTCAGACCGGCGCGCCGGCTGTTCTCGTCATCAATAAGATAGACACCGTGGATAAATCCAAACTCCTTGAAGTCATGGCGGTGTACAGCGCGGCATATGATTTTGACAGCATTATTCCGATTTCCGCAAGAACCGGCGAGGGACTGGATGAGCTTCTCTCCGAGCTTGACAAATACGCCGTCGAGGGGCCGCATCTCTTCCCGGACGATATGATAACCGACCAGCCGGAGCGTCAGATATGCGCGGAGCTTGTTCGTGAAAAGCTGCTCAAGTGCCTTGATAAGGAGATACCGCACGGCACCGCTGTCGAGGTCACAAAGTTCTCCGAACGCGAGAACGGCATAATCGATCTTGAAGTGACGATATACTGCGAAAAGGACAGCCATAAGGGCATTATTATCGGCAAAAAAGGCGCAATGCTTAAGAAGATAGGCGAGCTTGCCCGCGAGGATATTGAGGACTTTATGGGCACAAAGGTCTATCTCCAGACATGGGTTAAGGTCAAGGAAAACTGGCGCGACTCCATGGCCTCCCTGCGCAACTTCGGCTTCACTCAGGATAACTGATAACGGCGTTTGCCGTGCTCATTCCGGATGAGCATTTCGCCGGACAAAAAAGCGGAACGGGAAACAGCCAAGCAGGTCACCCGACCTGCACTCTCAAATGATTGGTGTGCATAGATGTTCAAAACGGTGAACGCCCTCGTACTGAGGGAAGTAAGGTATAAAGAAGCCGACCGGATACTCACCCTGCTTACTGATACTGACGGAAAAATAACCGCCAAAGCCCGCGGAGCCTTGAGAAAAGGCAGCAAAATCGCCGCCGCAACTCAGCAGCTGACCTATTCGGAAATGACACTTTTCGGCAATTTGGGCCGCTGGACGGTGAACGAAGCCGTTGTCAGAGAAGGCTTTGACGGTTTGCGCGCTGATATCGGGAGCTTTGCGCTGGGCAGCTATTTTGCCGAGTGTGTCGATGCCTTGAGCGTTGAGGATCAGCCGGATGCGCCGCTTATGCAGCTCGCGCTCAACTGCCTCTATGCGCTCAGCCGCGGGATGTATGCGCCGGAGCATATCAAGGCCGCTTTTGAACTGCGCCTGATGTGTCTTGCCGGCTATACGCCGGAGCTTTCGCGCTGCGCAGTGTGCGGAGAAAGTGAACCGGGTGACCCGCTGCTGATGCTTGAGCGCGGCTGTATTTGCTGCCGCCATTGCGCCGCCGGCGCGGGTCAGACGGCAAGGCTTGATGCGGCATCTCTGAACGCAATTCGGTATATCTGCACGGCGCCGCCGAAGCAGATTCTGTCCTTTTCTCTTGACAGCGAGGGGACAAAGCGCCTGTCCGCAGCGGCGGAGAATTATCTTCTGCTGCATGCCGAGCGCCGCTTCCCGACACTTGATTACTGGAAAAAAGTTAAGATTTAACGGAATATACGTAAAATATAGGACAAAACATGAGCTTTTTTGAAAAATCACTTACAACACTTGAACTGCCGGCAGTGCTGACCATGCTTGCCGCCGAGGCCGTTGGCGACACGGCGAAGGAGCGCGCGCTTGCACTCACGCCGTCGACGGATGAGGCCGAGGTTCGGCACAGAATAGAGGAGACGACAGCAGCGAAAACCATGATGGTCGTGCGCGGCAGCCCGTCATTCTACGGCGTGAAGGACGTGCGCGCTTCACTTGCGAGAGCGGACTTGGGCGGTGCGCTCAACACTCGCGAGCTGCTCGATATCGCGGGAGTGCTGCAATGCGCCCGCCTTGTGCGCGGCTATATCGCAGATGACAGCGTTGGCAAAACGCCGATAGATCACCTGTTCTACGCGCTGCGTACCAATAAATTCCTTGAAGAGAAAATAACCGGCTCCATCGTTGGCGAGGATGAGATAGCCGATGCCGCGTCGCCTGAGCTTGCGACGATACGGCGGCAGATGCGCGCCGCGGCGTCAAGGGCGAGAGAAGCGCTGCAGAAGATAATTTCCTCTCCCAGCTATGCCAAGGCTTTGCAGGAGCCGATAATCACGATGCGCTCTGACCGCTATGTTGTGCCGGTGAAGGCAGAATTCAAGGGTTCTGTGGCGGGACTGGTGCATGATATTTCTTCCTCCGGGGCGACGCTTTTCATCGAACCAATGGGTGCGGTGAAAGCAAACAACGAGCTGCGCGAGCTTGCCGCAAAAGAAAAGGCGGAGATCGACCGCATCCTTGCCGAGCTCTCCGCAGACTGCGCCGAGCACAGGGACGATATAAGCTCCGACTATGATGTGCTTGTAAGGCTCGACCTGATATTCGCTAAGGCCAAGCTCTCATATAAGCTCAACTGCCAGCAGGCGGCGTTGGATGAGCGGGCGATAATTCTGCGACATGCGCGGCATCCGCTGCTCGACCAGAGCAAGGCTGTGCCTATAGATGTGGAGCTTGGGGACAGCTTTGACACGCTTGTCATCACGGGTCCGAACACCGGCGGTAAAACCGTCTCGATAAAGACAATAGGTCTGCTTGCTGCGATGAACCAGTGCGGTCTGCACATCCCGGCAGATGACGGCAGCAAACTGCCGGTGTTCGCGCACATATTGGCCGACATAGGCGACGAGCAGAGTATTGAGCAGAGCCTGTCGACTTTCTCGGCGCACATGAGCAACATAGTTAACATAATATCTGAATGCGACGACAGATCGCTGATCCTTTTCGATGAGCTCGGCGCTGGGACTGACCCGACAGAGGGAGCGGCGCTGGCAATCGCGGTCATAGAACATGTGAGAAAATGCGGCGCAATAGTCGCGGCGACGACACATTATGCAGAACTCAAGGTCTACGCGACGAATGAGGCCGGAGTGCAGAATGCCTCATGCGAATTTGACGTCGACTCTCTGCGCCCGACATATCATCTTCTGGTCGGCATACCGGGAAAGTCGAATGCGTTTGCAATCTCGAAGCGTCTCGGACTGAGTGATGAGATAATCGAAGACGCGAAAAACCGTGTCAGCACCGAGAGCGCGAGCTTTGAAGCGACGATAGAAAAGCTTGAGCAGACGCGGCTGCTGCTCGAAAAGGACAGAAACGAAGCGGCACTTAAGCTGCGCGAAGCGCAGGAAAACGCGAAGAAGGCGGCATTCCTCAAGGCGGAGCTTGAGGTGCGGCTTGACAAGGCCGACCTTAAATCTCGCCGCGAAGCCGAGCGCATTATTGCCGATGCCCGTGCGACAGCCGAGCAGGTGTTCGCGGAGCTCGACGAAATGCGCAAGGCGGCGGACAAGGACCAGGACGCGCAGCGTGTGAACGAGGCACGCGCCCAGCTGCGCCGTCAGCTCAACCTTTCCGAGCAGGCTTTGCAGAAAGATCTTACTGACGACGAGGCGGACAAAGTGTCCTCACGTCCGGTGAAGGTCGGGGACGTTGTAAAAATAAAGTCCATGGGCGTCAAGGCGACGGTTGTTTCCAAATCGCCTGACGGTGTATTGAGTCTGCGCGCGGGAATAATGAACGTAAGCGCGAAGGAGGACGAGGTACTGCTGCTCGAGGGCGAGAAAGCGCCTGAGGTGAAGAGCAGCACCGCAAGGAGCAGCTCACAGCTCAGAAACGTCAGCGTCGCAAGCGAGATAGATCTGCGCGGCATGGAGACGATAGAAGGTGTGCTCGCGGCGGAAAGATATATTGACAGCGCCGTCATGGGTAAGCTCAAGACCGTTACCATCATCCACGGCAAGGGAACAGGTGCGCTTCGCGCCGCCATACAACAGATGCTCAAGAAAAACAAAAGCGTCAAATCTTTCCGCTTGGGCAGGTTCGGCGAGGGCGAAGCGGGCGTGACTGTTGTCGAACTGAAATAAAATCCGGCGGCACATTTGTTGAGAAATGTGAAAAACAACGAAACAGACGAAAGCTGTTGACGATTGGCTTCAAATTTGGTAAACTATCAGCACAGTCTTGTATTAGTATAAGGAGTGGCAAGTATGATAACCAAAGAAGTAGTCATTAACAATCAGGTAGGTCTTCATGCCAGACCCGCGACTTTCTTCATTCAGAAAGCCAATGAATTCAAAAGCAGCATTTGGGTTGAAAAGGAAGACAGACGTGTTAACGCGAAGAGCCTTCTCGGCGTTCTCTCTCTCGGAATTGTCAAGGGCACTGCGATAACCATCATTGCCGACGGCGCTGACGAGGAAGCGGCTATCGCCACTCTGTCGGAACTGATCGATTCTGACTTTTCTGAGTAATCGGAGATAAAAAGGCAGAGGCGTGTGTACTTGCTACACACGCCTCTTTTTGAGTTATACCGGCACTTGCCGCATCTGGAGGACATAATGAAAAAAGAAACCAAGGCCATGCTTGAAATGCTCGCAGCGGCTGCGCTGTGGAGCATTGCGGGAATAATAATGAAATTCATACCCTGGAACGGTTTTGCCGTTGCGGGTATGCGAAGCCTTATATCAGGGCTTACCTTCGTGGTATATATGCGCATAAAGAAAATGAAGTTCGTCTTCACGAAGCAGACTTTTATCGCGGGCTTTTTTGCCGCGTGCGTGTATACCTGCTTTACCTGTGCAAACAAGCTCACCACGGCGGCAAACGCAATAGTGCTGCAGTTTACGTCTCCGGTGTTTATAGTGATATTCACGGCGCTTATATATAAAACGAAAATACGCAAGGCTGACCTGCTGGTTGTAATCTTCACGCTCTTCGGGATAGCTCTGTTTTTCTTCGACCAGCTCCAGCCGGGATATATACTCGGAAACTTTGTCGCCATCGCGTCGGGAATGTTTATGGCCGGAATGTTTATGGCGGTCGGCGACCTCGAGGGCGAGCTGCGTTTTTCGGCAATAATGATCGGCCAGTTTCTCACTTTCCTGATAGGACTGCCGTCAATAATAATAACGAAGCCTGAGTTTACGCTCACGGCGACCGCGGGCATACTTGTGCTCGGCGTGTTCCAGCTCGGCATCGCGTATATTCTCTATGTTAAGTCCACAAAATACTGCCCGCCGCTTGCCTGCAGTCTGCTCGGCGCGGTGGAGCCGCTCCTTAACCCCGTATGGGTGCTGATATTCTACGGCGAGAAGCCTGGTGTGTTCGCACTCATCGGCGGCGTCGTCGTTATCGTGACGATAACGGTCTGGTGCATCAAGGGGCAGAAGCCCGCACAGGAGGAAACAAAGGCCTGATATTGACCGGAGGTCAAGCATGCTCGATTCGCTTCGTGAAAAAGCAAATAATCTGCCGCTGCTGCCGGGAGTGTACATCATGCTCGACGAGCACGGAGAGGTCATATATGTCGGCAAGGCAAAGAAGCTGAAGAACCGCGTCAGCAGCTATTTCCATGGTGAGCATCTGCCGAAGGTCGAGGCCATGGTGGAGAAGGTGCATGACTTCAACGTCATTGTAGCCGGCAGCGAGTTTGAGGCACTGGTACTGGAAAACTCGCTCATAAAGCAGCACAAGCCGCACTATAATATTCTGCTCAAAGACGACAAGGGCTACCCGTTTATCCGGCTCGACTTGCATGAAGAGTATCCGAAGATGACGCTGACGAACCGCGCGGCGAAGGACGGAGCAAAATACTTCGGCCCGTTCGGCGGGCGCGGACAGACCTATGACATTATAAGCACAATATCAAAGGCACTGCTGCTGCCGGACTGTTCGCGGAAATTCCCGCGGGATATCGGCAAGGAGCGCCCCTGCCTCAATTACCACATGGGCAGCTGCGCGGGCTGGTGCCTGAAAGACAGCAACGCCGAGGACTACCGCCGGCGCATAACACAAGCGGCAATGATCCTTGACGGCAAGAGCAAGGAGCTCACGGACGAGCTGAGAAGCCAGATGGAGCGGGCGGCGGAGGAACTGAGGTTCGAGCGCGCCGCCGAGCTGCGCGACAGGCTGCGCGCGATAGAAGGGCTGACGAACAAGCAGCGCGTTATCGCTACGGCCTTTGCCGACACCGACGCGATAGGCTTCTGCCGTGGGGCCAAGACCTGCTTTGCGGTGCTGCATTTCGTTGACGGAAGCCTTGTGGGCAAGGACGTCGAGATGATGGACGAGCCGCTCGAGGACGACGGCGAGGCTGTGTCCGACCTTGTGCGGCAGTACTACACGGCGCACCGAGGCGGCTGGCCGAAGTCGATTCTGCTGCCCTGCGCGATAGACGACCGGGAGGAGCTTGAGCGCCTCTTGAGCGAGGTCTCCGGACGCAGAATGTATATAGACACGCCGCAGCGTGGGGAGCGCATGCGGCTTATAGAGAGCGCGGCGCTCAATGCGC
>CAZFCH010000067.1:0-8768 GCA_964517445.1 uncultured Oscillospiraceae bacterium
GATACCATAGACGGATACATTGTATCAATCTATGGTATCTAATTTGGTGCCGGTGACCGGACTCGAACCGGTATACTGTTGCCAGCGAGGGATTTTAAGTCCCTTGTGTCTACCATTTCACCACACCGGCAGGTGCGTATAACAATTTACCACTCATTGGCCGGATAGTCAAGTCATTGCCGCAAAGGAACTTTTCCGCAAACTCCTCGTCTATATACCCGATCGACAGATCCAAAACGGAATGCGGAGGTACATGAATGCAGCAAACTGTTTCACTGATGCTCACCGGTATATGGATGCTGGTGCTGATAAACGAAAGCGCGAGGATGACTGCACTGCCTGAGGCGCAGTCCCCGGCCTATATCGACGGCGAAATAGAGTCGTTGCCGAATGACAGAAGCACTGAAAACTGAATACTTCAAAGCTATGAAGCCCGGAGTGATCCGGGCTTCAATTACGTTACAGGTACTTTTGCTTTGGAAATCTTATACGTCCGCGTCACGCAGAACCTTGCCTGCCATCACGCGCGTACCGAGCAGCCAGACAATATCGTTATCCTGGATGGTCATATTTATATCCGGCTGAACAATGGGAAGGTTGCCGCGCTGTAAACCAAGGATCATGCAGTCATAGTTCTCGCGGATGCCGCTGTCCTTTATGCTGCGTCCATCGAGAGAGTCCCCCTTGCTGACATGCAGCGCGTAGGAATATAAGCCGCCCTCCGTCTCACTCTCGGAGGCGATATACTCTCTGAGAGTCGGCGCATCGGCGCATTCTTCAAGGCCGAGGCTGAGCCGCAGCGTACGCAGGTTCTCCCGCTCGCCGACAACATAGATTGTGTCCCCGGCGGCAACCGAGGTGTTCCCGGCGGGCATATTCTTTTTGCGCTTACCGTGGATGAGCTTTATGACGTTGACACCGAAGCGGCGACCCCAGCCGAGATCCTTGAGGCTCTGTCCAGCAAAGCCGGAAGGCAGAGAGAATGAATCCACACAAAGCTTTTCATCGAGCCACTGCTTGTATTCGCCGCTGTCGGAAAAATGCTGGAGTTGGCGCTCGTTGAGGTTCGTAAGGAAACGCGCTTCAACATTGAGATAGGCCGAGGCAAGCCAGCCCATGCGCGAGGCAAGCAGCAGCGCCGCGACTATAACCGGCAGCAACCATGCGCTGCCGATGCCGGCAATGTTCCGAAGCGGAACAAAGGCGATAAAAGCGATGAGCAGTATCCTTATCCCGGACAGTGCCATGAGCGGCAGACGGAAGCTGCGTTTTTTCATCCACAGCACCGTATACTGCGGAGAGCGCGTATCGAGCATAGGGCGGATGAACAGCGCCATGCCAAAATAGATGACCGCGAGCGTGACGGCCTTTGCAGCAGTCTCCGACGGCAGTGCGGTCTCAAGCAGCGGCAGCAGCCAGTACCGACCGATAATCCCGATGCCCGCCATTATGACGCCATAGAGCGCGACTGTGCGGATATAGCGGCCAAGGAAGGCTGACCAGTCACTGTCCTGCTCTTTCTCGCTCTGCTCCTCATCGGTATAGCGCTCGAGTTTCTGGGCCAGCTTCTCGGGCAGAATTTTTACGACGAAGGCATATATGTTATCGCTGCGCTTGATGAAGAACGGCGTTGTCAATGTCGTGATGACGGAGACGGCAATAATGATAGGATAGATATAGTCCGCGATTACGCCGAGGGACAGGCCGAGGCCTGCTATGATATAGGCAAATTCGCCGATCTGCGCGAGCGAGCAGCCGCAGTGTACTGCGTTCTTCAGGCTCTGTCCAGAGAGCAGCACGCCTATTGAGGAGAAGAACAGTTTGCCGACAATGGTGACAAGAGAGAGAATAAGAATCGGGACGATATACTTCACGACCATGGATGGATCGAGCATCATACCAACCGAGATGAAGAACACCGCGCCGAAGAGATCCTTTACCCCCTGCGTCAAATGCTCCACACGCTCAGCGTGTACCGTGCCTGCGAGCAGTGAGCCCGCAAGGAAAGCGCCGAGAGCCGAGGAGAAACCGAGAGCGTCGGCCAGCAGCACCATGCCGAAGCACAGGCCGAGGGAGACGACCAGCAGAGTCTCATCGCTCATCAGCGGCGATGCCTTGTTGAGCAGCGTCGGCAGCAAGTAGATGCCGAGAATGAGCCAGAGCGCGAGATACAGAACCAGCATGCCAAGCTTCAGTGCAAGCTCCATACCGGAGATGCCCTGTCCGACGGAGATGGTCGAAAGGATTATCATCATAAATATTCCCGCGATATCCTCAATGACCAGCGTGCCGAACACAAGCTGAGCAAAGCGCTCCTTTCGTACTCCGAGGTCATCAAACGCCTTGATGATGATGGTGGTGGAGCTCATGGAGAGCATACCGCCGAGAAAGACACTGTCCATTGTGCCCCAGCCGAGCGCCTGGCCGACGAGATAGCCGAACAGCAGCATGCCGCCGACTTCGGTCAGGGCGGTTATGATGGCTGTGCCGCCGACGCTCACGAGCTTATGGAGATTGAACTCCAGCCCGAGACCGAACATGAGGATTATTATGCCGATCTCACTCCATGTGTCTATGGAGGCGCTGTCAGTGACATCGAAGAAAAACGGCATATACGGGCCAATCAGGAAGCCTGCAAGTATATAGCCCAAGACTAGCGGCTGATTCAGCTTTTTGAAGATGAGGGTGACAACGCCGCCGGTCAAAAGTATAATAGCAAGGTCGGAAATAAGTTCAGGCAGATGCAATATTAGTCCTCCGTTTCTGCCGCCGCGGCTTTTGCCTCTGCCCGGCGGCGAGTTAACTTTATGGAATAATTATACTAAATTTTACCCCCCACACACAATGGCAAGCCTGTGAATTCTTTGTTAAGATATTTGGACGTCAAATCCTTGAAGAACGCGGGCGGATGAATTATAATCTTGCATGAAGAAACATCCTCCGCATAAGCGCGGATTTTCGGAGAGTGATGGTATGAGCAAGTTCAAGGCTTTCCTGAAGAAAAAGGACATAACCGTGACATGGCAAAGATATGGCATCGAGGCTCTCGGCGCGATGGCGCAGGGGCTTTTCTGCTCGCTGCTCATAGGCACAATAATAAAGACGTTGGGAACGCAGCTTGGCGTGCAGTTCATTACAGACATCGGCACCTACGCCATGGCCGTCTCCGGCCCAGCGATGGCGGTCGCGATAGGCTACGCGCTGAAGTCTCCCCCAATGGTTCTGTTCTCGCTCGCGGCGGTCGGCTGGGCGGCAAATGCCGAGGGCGGCGCAGGTGGCCCGCTCGCGGTGCTGATAATCGCCATTGCCGCGGCTGAGTGCGGCAAGGCCGTTTCAAAGGAGACGAAGGTCGACCTCCTCGTCACGCCGGGTGTGACAATACTCGTCGGCGTCGCGCTGGCAAAGCTCATCGCACCGCCTATCGGGACGGCAGCAAACGCGTTCGGGCTGCTGATAATCGAGGCAACGAACCTGCGCCCGTTCTTTATGGGTATTGTCGTTTCTGTGATTGTGGGCGTTGCGCTCACGCTGCCCATTTCCTCGGCAGCGATATGCTCGGTGCTCGGTCTGACTGGACTTGCCGGCGGCGCGGCTGTGGCCGGCTGCTGCGCGCAGATGGTGGGCTTCGCGGTAATCTCCTTCAGAGAGAACGGTTGGGGCGGCATCGTGTCGCAGGGGCTGGGAACATCGATGCTGCAGATGAGCAACATTCTTAAGAACCCGCGGATATGGATCGCACCGACGCTGGCTTCGGCTGTTACCGGTCCGCTCGCGACCTGCCTTTTCAAACTCCAGATGAACGGCACGCCGATAAATTCCGGCATGGGCACCTGCGGACTGTGTGGGCCAATCGGTGTGATAACCGGCTGGTTCGAGCCGTCTGAGGCGGCGCTTGCCAGCGGAGCTGCGGCAATAACTCCGGGCGCGTTCGACTGGATTGGTCTGGCGCTTATTGCCGTCGTCCTGCCGGCGGTGCTCTCGTATCTCTTCAACGCCGTGCTCAAGAATATTGGCTGGGTGCATGATGGCGACATGAAGCTGTCATGATGCAGGAGCTTTGCATCGTCCAAGGAAGCGTCAATACTGCCCGAGGCAGCTTCGTTAATAACGCCCGGTAACTTATTCAGCTGGGGGTTAACTTGCGGAGTTGCCTTGGGCATGTTATCTATATCACGCAAAATACTGAACTGAGATATAAAAAGGCTCCAAGTCAATAGTTGGGGTAGAGCAAATAACAAAGAACTGGGACAAGAGAGTGTACGGAGAACCGTGCACTCTCTTGTTCAGTAGGTAGGATCGCAGTGGAGTATTCTGTTTCTGAAGGTATCGAAGTTCTTGACGCCAAAGCAGACTCGCTTCAGCACCTTACACGGACAGCGATGTTCACATTGGGGAAGTTCCATCTCTATATGGCACCCGTCCGCATCTTCATAAACATTTTCTACGATTGCATCTTTCAATCCAAGTAATTTCGTTATACTATCTTTCATAGAGCATACAGAGTCCTTTCTTGTGGTGTGTAGTAACTTCTTTTCAAAGGATCTTTCTGTTATGCTCTACTTTTATTTTCTGCTTCCACAAAAATATTGGGTGCAGCGTATCTTTTAGGTTCGCTACCCCAACTTTTATTATAGAACCCAAAACAAATGCCGCCGGTCAGCCCGAAGGGCTGGTCGGCGGTCTCTGTTTTTGTGCACATTTTGCGATGTGCATTTACACATCTGTTTTATCACTGTCGCAGCGAGACGAAGTTATTCCTGATCCGCGCCTTTATCGTCGTCGCCCAGGTCGAACTCCAGCTTTTCACCGCAGTTGGGGCATTCGATAGATCCTTCGTTGAGAGTGTCCTCATCAAAGCTGATCTCCTCACCGCAGACAGGGCAAGTGGCGTCATATATCACGCCGTCATACTCTGGGGCACCGTCGTCCTCTTCGTCCTCTTCATCGCTGTCGCAGCGACCGCAGCAGCCGGCGGAAGCATCATCCTCGTCGTCCCAGTCGTAATACTCATCGTCCTCGGGAAAGTCGAGGTCACAGGTGAGCTCTTCGAGATAATTCAGCTCGTCGCATACCTCGTCGAGAGCCTCGTCATGCTCGTCATAGCATGCATGAAGGTCTTCTATTTCATGCGCCATGTCGGAGAGGAGCTCATTAATAGCGTTCCACAGCTTGCCTTCCTTGGAATCCGGAGTAATGCCCAGACCCTCGGTCAGGCCCTTCAGATATGCCGCCTTTTCCACTACTGTCATTTTGAAAACCTCCTTAGAAAAAATACGGGGAAAGACCGCTGATCTTCCCCCGCTTATAGACTTGACTTACGCTCTGGACAGATACTCGCCTGTGCGGGTGTCAATCTTGATTTTCTCGCCCGGTTCGATGAACAGGGGAACCTTAATCTCTGCACCGGTCTCGACAGTTGCGGGCTTGGTTGCGTTGGTCGCAGTGTTGCCTGCAAAGCCCGGATCGGTCTCGGTGACCTCAAGCTCCACGAAGAAGGGAGGCTCAACATTGAAGACCTTGCCCTTGTAGGAGTAGATGGTGCACTCCATGTTCTCTTTGACGAACTTGAAGTTGTCGCTCAGGACGCTTGCATCGACAGGCTCGAGCTCGTAGGTCTCGGGGTTCATGAAATAGTACAGATTGCCGTCACTGTAGCTGTACTCCATGGTCATGCGGTCGACAGTAGCTGCCTCAAACTTTGCGGTGGGGTTGAAGGATTCTTCACGGATAGCGCCGGTCATGATCTTCTTGTACTTGGTACGTACAAAGGCAGCGCCCTTGCCGGGCTTGACGTGCTGGAACTCGATGACCTGGCATACATCGTTATCATACTCAAAGGTAACGCCGTTTCTGAAATCGCCTGCAGTAATAGTTGCCATATATGGGAACCTCCCAAAATAAAATTTATTATTTATCTTTGATATTCTACAGTATCTTTGCGAATTTTGCAAGCATTATTTGATGCAGCGCAAATTTTCTTGTGTAGCGTTACAATAGATGTGAGACTGGGAGGGGAAGAAAAAGGCGATTGAGTTCGTTATAATCAAGTCGCAAAGGACACGATCGCCATGAGCCGGTCCTATCTGCTGCATATTTTGCGTACTGCAAAGGCTACAGGGAGTGCTATGATTAGGAAGCACAGTCCTCCCCACAGCACCCAGGAAACGAAGTCTTTAATCATCACTGTCCGGAGCAGAAGAGCACCGCATAATGTGACTGCAAATAAAAGGAGAATCGTCCCAAAGAACGGGAGCAGAATCCTGTGAATCGGCAAACGTAAAATATTCTTTGCAGAGTAAATCATGTAGTAGGCTGCCCTGAATACCGTTGCTATCAGGGTACCAATCGCAACGCCAAGCAACGGATTCCATTTTATCAGGAGACAGGAAAGAACGATATTGATTATGGCTTCGCTATAGGCCCCCCAGCGCGTTTGCTTCAAATGATTGGCTGCCACCGGCAGACTTGAGTAGGGAAGCACCAGACAGTTCACTGCCTCCGCAAGGAGGAAAACCCAGGCGAAAGCAGGCTGAATATAATTCACATCGGTTATTCCCTTCGTGTAGAGCCTGATGAACGGGACAATTAATATCCCGGCACAGGAAAACAGAACCAACGTGCCCGCCGATAGGAGAGTTTTATATTTCCGGTAAGCTCTCCGGAGAGCGGATATATCGTCTTTGGCTATACACTCACCGAACACCGCTTCCATGCCGCCTGAGAGGGCCTCTGTAATGGAACGAATACTGCTGATCACCATGTTATGAACGGAGTAAACTGCGACCAAGCGCAAATCTGCCAGCAGAGTAAGAAGCACTATATCCGTGTTCTTATGAAGAAAATATGCGATGTGCTGGCCTATTCCCGTCCATTTTTGGTCCAAGGCAATTTTTTTGCTGCTCCGGGTTAGGATATAATGCTTTCTGACATAAAGCGCATAGAGAACGGGCCGCACAACAAAAATGAGACTGCTCCCAAGTTTTACAAGCACCAGCCCGGCCCCCATCCTGACCAGGACAGCAACTGCAGCTGTATTAACCACCGTGGTGCCAACCATGATCAGATTGTTGACATACACCTTTTTGTCAGCAACAATCAAGGTAAGGTTTGCCAGACCCCATGCGTACTTTGCTAATGTGGCCAGACCGATAGATAACACAAGCAGGAAAATATACGTCTTTGAGAAAATTGTTACATGAGCCAAATCGTGATAACATAGCCCCAAAATGACACTGTAAACAACAAACACGGCAGCAACATGGTTGAAGAATTCTTTTACCGCATAATATACCGAGCTTGTTTCAGAAGCGTCATTTTTAGCAAGCGGGCCATAAAGCTTCGCACGGGCAACTCCACCGATTCCACCCTCAAGCAGGGTTATATAGGACAGAAACTGGGCGACCGAAGCTGAGATGCCGTAGGCCTCAGAGCCATAGGCTGCGATCAGAATCCGTGGAATCAAAATTCCGCAGGCCGTCGTAACCAGCTGGTTGAGAAGCTGTGTCAGAATATTCAGTTTTGATTCGTCTGTTTCCTTCCGCTCCATTGGCTACTCCGTTGCTTCTGTCAAACCCTTGCCAGTGCTGCCAGCAATTTTGCTCTTTCTTTTATAGTTAATTCGGAACTGAAAAAATATCGCAGTGCCGATTTGTCAATCACGTTCTTCCATGGATACCGTCTCAAAATCTGACGTTCCTTTGCTGAACAGCACTTCCGGCAGTTATAATAGGCTGACAAGTAGTTTCTCAGGTAATAAACCGCAATCGTTTCCAAATCTGAAGGCTCTGTCATCCCCCATGTCTGCATAAAACGATAAAGGATTGCAAACATTTCTCCTGCCATCATTCGAGAAATCATATCCGGTTTGCATTGATGCACTGTACTGTCAGTGTGATGATGATATTGGTACAGCCGATTCGGAAGATACCAGATTTTTTTGGCGTTTGTCAAGGGGTATAGCAGCTGCACTTTGTCTTCGCCGCAATGCGTTCCATAAAGGCATGAGTAATCGGTAGTATCTCCGTTAAAGACTTCTCTGCGAAAAGCTTTCAGCCAAAGGGAATTAAAGCGATGGGAGGAAATCAGCTGTTTTTTCAGCCAGGGTGCAGAAATCTCCAACTCGGTAGATGCTATATCTCCGACACTTCGTCCGGCATCTGCGCCGTCACTGAAAATGCGTCCTGTATATAAGACGATGTCCGGGCTGTGATCACAAATCGCGCGCTGTATCACATTCAGGCATTCGGGCTCCAAGGCATCATCGCTGTCCAGAAACACTATATAATCACCGGTTGCCATGTTGATGCCCCTCTTACGTGCATAAAACTGACCGCAATTTTTCTGGTGGATCACATGAATTCTGGAATCTTTCAGCGCATAGTCATCCAGCATTTTACTGCTTTTATCCGCTGAACCGTCGTCAACCAGAATCAGCTCCCAATCTGAAAAGAGCTGTGATTTAACTGATTGAACGCAATCGTCCAGAAAGGGCTCCGCATTATAAACCGGAACGACAATGCTGAATTTCATATACATACCTCATTCGTTGAATACAGCAAACCGTCATGTGATACGGGGCTTCACTGTAACTGTGAAGCCCCGTATGGTTTTGTTTCTAAAAAGCTACGCTTTTACTCCTGTACCATTTTTCCGTCTGTGTCAAAACGATACATGCCGCCGGTGACGCCGTAATTGTTGCTGCCGACCCATAGGGTGATGTCCTTATACATCTTGCCGCTGCCGGCATTGAAGAAGTAATAGTCATCACC
>CAZFCH010000068.1:0-6114 GCA_964517445.1 uncultured Oscillospiraceae bacterium
GTTCATTTCCAGACCTCGTCTATGACATTCAGCAGCATTTGGCAAGCCTTTTCGGCAAATTCTACGGCGCGGGTCGCCCGACCCACGAAAACAACCAGCAGTCCCGTCGCCATCGGGTCGAGTGTACCGGAGTGACCGATGCGCCGCTCGTGCAAAATTCCCTTGAGCTTTGCGACAACATCGTTGCTCGTCCAGTCCTGCTCCTTATCGATGAGGAGGATGCCGTTCATTTCCAGACCTCGTCTATGACATTCAGCAGCATTTGGCAAGCCTTTTCGGGATTGCCGTATATTGTGCAGCCGGCTGCCATTGCGTGGCCACCGCCGCCGAACACAGCGCATATATCGCTGCTGCTTATCTCCGGCGTCGAGCGGACGGATATCTTGCTCGAGCCGTCTTCCTGCTCGCGGATGGTGATATTAAGAACGCTGCCCTCTACCCGGCCTGCAAGCCCGGCAAGATCGTCGCAGTCGTCCTCAGTCGCGCCGGCCTGCTCCATCATTTCCAAGGTGATCGTCGCAACGGCAATCTTGCCGTCACGGAAAAACTGCAAGCCGGAATATATCAGGCTTTCAAGCTTGAGACGCGCGCGGGAAACCTTGCGGAAGAACACGGTGCTGACCATTGCGTTGTCCGCACCGAGCCGCAGCAGCTCCGCCGCTGCGCGGAAGCTTGCAGCGCTGGTGTTGGAGTACTGGAAGCAGCCGGTATCGGTCGTAAGGCCAATATAAAGAAGCGTCGCTTCCTCAGGTGTAAGGTCGGTATTCATACAGAGGATAACTTCCATCACGGCCTCCGCGCAGGAGGACTTGTCCGCACGGACGAGCGTCTCAGCAGCGTAGCCAGAGTTTGTCGGGTGGTGGTCAATGCAAAGGTCGACCGCGCCCTCGAAGCCCTTCGGGAGCATTCCCTCTGTCGCAACATCGACTGCGACAATATACTTTGCCGTGAAATCCTCAGGAGCAAAATACTGCTCCGCGAACGCGCGCAGATGGCGGTTCACCTGGGGGTTAGGATAGAGATAAGCATTTCTTCCGCCGCGACGCAGGGCGCTGCAAAGCGCTGCCGCACTTGCGACAGTATCTCCGTCCGGGTTGCGATGGGTAATGATCAGTATATTCTCATGCGTCAGCAGGAGCTTTGCGCACTGTTTATAGTTCATTGTCCTCATCCTCGTCGTGCTTGATGTCAAGCTCGTTTATCATCTGGCTGATGTATGCACCGTACTCAATGCTGTGGTCAATCTCGAACACAAGCTCCGGGGTATAGCGCAGATTCATAGAGCCGGCAAGCTCATGGCGAAGCCAGCCCGAAGCGGACTTGAGACCCTTGCGGAAGTCCTTTTCGCTCTGCATCCCCATTACCGACAGCCACACCTTGCAGTAGCGCAGGTCGCCGGTGGTCTCGACGCGCGTTACGCTTATCATCCCCTGCTGAACACGCGGGTCCTTGACCTCGGTCAAAAGCTTTGAAAGCACGCGCTGTATATCGTCGTTAATTCTTCCGATTTTATTAGATGACATAGTAAATCTCCTGATATGCCTTACGGGCGCGGCAAATGCAGCGCCCGTATCATTCTTTCTTATGCGTCTATCTGCTCCATTACGAAGCACTCGATAATGTCGCCGACCTTGATGTCGTTGAACTTCTCGACCTGCATGCCGCATTCGTAACCGCTGGCGACTTCCTTGACGTCGTCCTTGAAGCGGCGCAGCGAAGCAAGCTCGCCCTCATGGATAACAATATTATCGCGCAGGACACGGACTTCGCAGCCGCGCTGGATCTTGCCGTCGGTGCAGTAGCAGCCGCAGACGGTGCCGACCTTGGAGACCTTGTAGGTCTCGCGGACTTCGGCATGGCCGATAACGGCTTCCTTGAACTTCGGCGCAAGCATACCCTTCATGGCAGCTTCGATCTCATTTATGCAGTCATAAATGACGCGGTACATACGCATATCTACCTTGCTGCGCGCCGCGCTGTCACGGGCGGCGTTATCGGGACGGACATTGAAGCCGACGATTATCGCGCCGGAGGTCGCCGCCAGCATAACGTCGGACTCGTTGATAGCACCGACCGCGCTGTGGATGACCTTGACCCTGACTTCCTCGTTGGAAATCTTTTCGAGGGAAGCCTTGACCGCTTCGGCAGAGCCCTGAACGTCCGCTTTGACTATGATGTTCAGCGTCTTCATTTCGCCGGCCTGTATCTGGCTGAACAAATCTTCCAGGCTGACCTTCTTCGTGCCGGGCATTGCGTTGCTGCTCAGCTGGATGCGGCGCTCCTCGGCAAGCTCTTTTGCCATGCGCTCATCAGCAACGGCGTTGAAGGTGTCGCCCGCGCTCGGAACCTCGGACATACCGGATATCTCGACCGGAGTGGAAGGACCGGCCTCGGTGACGCGCTGCCCCTTATCGTTAATCATCGTGCGGACACGGCCGACTGCTGTACCGGCAATGATGATATCGCCAAGCTTTAGAGTACCGTTCTGGACAAGTACGGTCATTATCGGACCGCGGCCCTTGTCAAGACGTGCCTCAATAACTGCGCCCTTCGCGGCACGGTTGGGATTGGCCTTGAGCTCAAGGACTTCGGACAGGACTGCAAGGTTCTCAAGCAGATTATCGATGCCCTGACCGGTCTTTGCGGAGATCGGGCAGATTATCGTGTCGCCGCCCCACTCCTCACTGACGAGGTCATACTCGGTGAGCTGCTGCTTGATGCGCTCGGGATTTGCGCCGACAGCGTCCATCTTGTTTATCGCGACGACGACCGGGATATTCGCGGCCTTCGCGTGGTTTATGGATTCAACAGTCTGCGGCATGATACCGTCATCTGCTGCAACGACGAGGATTGCGATATCAGTGACCATCGCACCTCTGGCACGCATGGATGTAAAAGCCTCGTGACCCGGGGTGTCAAGGAAGGTGATGGGGCTGCCGTTCACATCAACGGTGTAGGCGCCGATGTGCTGGGTGATGCCGCCGGCTTCGCCGGAAACAACGTTCGCATGACGGATGTAGTCAAGCAGTGAAGTCTTGCCGTGGTCAACGTGACCCATGACAACAACGACGGGAGCACGCGGAACGAGGTCCTCGGGCTTATCCTCATGGTCGTCAATAAGACGCTCCTCGACCGTGACGATAACTTCCTTCTCGACCTTGCAGCCGAGCTCCATCGCGACGAGTGCCGCGGTGTCATAATCTATCACATCGGAGACGGACGCGAATACGCCCATCTTGAACAGCTGCTTTATGACCTCGGATGCGGTCTTCTTCATGCGCGATGCAAGCTCGCCCACGGAGATTTCGTCCGGAATCTCAACCTTGAGCTGCTGCTTCTTGGCTATCTCAAGCTGGAGCTTGTTCATCTTGTCGCGTTCTTCCTGGCGGCGCTTTGCAGAAGAAAGCTGTGCCTGCGGACGCTGCTTGGATTTGTTTGTGATCTTTTCCTTGTTGCCGCGGCGCAGATTGTTATTGTTTGCGCGCGCACCGGCCATGTCCTCAAATTTCTCGTTGTACTTTTCGATGTTAACGGCAGCACCGCCGCGGGTGTCGACAACGCGCTTCTCTGCGACCTGACGCGGAGTGTGCGGTTTATCCTTCTTGACGGGCGTGCTCTGCTCCGGAGCTGCTGCGCTCTGCTGGGCTGCCGGCTTATCCTGCGGCTTTGCCGCGGGCTTATCATTGGGCTTTGCGGCAGGGGCATTCTTTGCGGGCTCTGCTGCCTTGGGTTTTGTCTCCTTTGCCTCGGCCTTCGGCTGGACATTGAAAATGTCCTGAAGGCTTGCCACCTGGTTATGCTGAGTCATATAGTCAAAGATAACATCCAGTTCGTTATTCTCAAGGACCTGCATGTGATTCTTCGGCGGAGCGATATAGTCCGTGAGTATCTGCGATATAACCTTTGACGGGACGTCAAAGTCCTTCGCCACCTCATGTATTCTGTACTTTATCATGCTCATGCACCAGTCCTCCTTTTGTCATTCCTCCTGCTGCCCTTGAGGGCCGCAGTCTCCTTTTTGCGGCGCGCCGCCTTCGCCTGTCTCTGTTCTATCGTCTCGGCAGCCTGCGCGTACATATCCGGCCTCTGCTCGCTCAGTGCTTTCATCAGCGCATTTGCCAAACCGATATCCGTGACAGCTGCCATAGAACAGCCGCCTATTCCAAGCGCCTTTCCAAGCTCTTCGCGCGTGTAATGCAGCGGAACCGTTATCACCCGGCGTCCCTGCGTGATGCGTTCGGCGTGACGGAACACATTTTCGGAAGCATCCGCCGCTATGAGCAGCAGCTTCGCTTTGCCCGCGCTGACGGCAGAGCCGGAATTATCCTCTCCGATTTCAATCGCACTCGCTCTTCGCATCAGGCCTATCAGGCCTATTGCCCTGTCATCCATCGCCGGCCTCCATTTCCTGCTCAAGCCGCGCGTAAATCTCCGGCGGTATCTGCGCAGAGAACGCTCTCTCAAGCGCTCTTGTCTTTATTGCCTTCTTCAGGCATTCCGGTTTAGGGCACACGTACGCGCCGCGCCCGGAGGCCTTGCCCCTGAAGTCAAGGCTTATCTCGCCCTCTGGTGAGCGAACTACACGAATAAGCTCGCGCTTGGGTTTCATCTCGCGGCAGCCAAGGCACTGCCTCATCGGTATTTTCTTTTCCATAACTGCCGCCTCCTTTGGGGGAATCGTGTGTAAGAGTGTGCCTATCAGCCTTCGCTTTCAGGCTTAATGTCTATCTTGTATCCGGTAAGCTTTGCGGCGAGGCGTGCGTTCTGACCTTCCTTGCCGATGGCAAGAGACAGCTGAGAATCGGGAACTATGACGCGGCAGCTCTTGCCGTCCTCAAGCATGGTGACGCTGATGACCTCGGACGGGGAGAGTGCGGCGGCAATATACTCTTCGGGTACATCGCTGTACTTGACGATGTCGATTTTCTCTCCGCCAAGCTCGTTTACGATGCTCGCAACACGGCCGCCCTTGGGGCCAACGCAGGAGCCTATCGGGTCAACATCCGGGTCAGCCGACCACACAGCCATCTTGGTGCGGCTGCCTGCTTCACGGGCGATGGACTTTATCTCAACGGTACCGTCGTATATTTCGGGAACCTCAAGCTCGAACAGGCGCTTGACAAGGCCGGGGTGAGTACGGGAAATGAGCACCTGTGCGCCGCGGGGGGAGTTTCTGACTTCGACGACATAGACCTTAATGCGGTCTCCCTCTTTAAGTTCCTCGGTCTTGATGCGCTCATTTTGAGAAAGCTCGGCCTCGGTAAACTCACTGTTGGAGGAGATACGGATGGATACATTGCCGGTTCTCGGGTCAATACGAGAAACAACACCGGTAAGAATCTCATGCTCCTTAGAGGTGAACTCCTCATATATAATGCCGCGCTCTGCCTCGCGGATGCCCTGAATGATGACCTGCTTTGCAGCCTGAGCCGCGATGCGGCCGAACTTCTTCGTCTCAACCGGCACGGGAACAATATCGCCCACATTTGCGCGGCGGCTGTATTTCTTCGCAGCATCGAGAACGATTTCGTGGCTGGGATCTTCAACGTCTTCGACGACGGTCTTGTTGACGTTCATCTCAAGGCACTTCTTCTCCTCGTCAAGGATGATTTCGACATTATCCTCGCACTCTGGATGATCCTTGCGGAAAGCAGCAAGCATTGCCTGCTTAATCTTTTCGTACATATAGTTGCGGGGAATGCCCTTTTCTTTTTCAAGTAGCTCGATTGCTTCAAAAAATTCAGCGTTCATTTTTTACTCTCCATTCAATCTTTATACGTCTTATATTGATACGTGCAGCTTCACGAGCGCAATCTGGCTCTTATCAAAGCTGACTTCGTTTTTACCTGCGGTTACTGTCACTCTGCCGTTATCATACCCGGAGAGTGCGCCGACATAGACCTTGCAGCCGTTCACCGGCTGATAGAGTCTGACCTCGACATCGCTGCCCATGAACTGTTCAAAGTCCCTAGGGCGCTTCAGTTCGCGCTCGGCCCCGGCAGAGCCGACCTCAAAAACATAGTGGTCAGGGATGGGGTCGGCCTCATCCAGAATCGGGTCGAGCCTGCGGCTAATGCGTTCGCAGTCATCGATACCGACACCGCCGTCCTTATC
>CAZFCH010000068.1:6124-8657 GCA_964517445.1 uncultured Oscillospiraceae bacterium
CAACGTCCCAAAGGCTGCACCCTTCCTCCTCGACCACGGGCTTTGCAAGCTCCGTGACCTTATCTGTGATCTTACTCATATTCTGCTCACTTTCAATCCGCCCGGCAGACTCATTGCCGGGGCAAAAGTTTCGTAAAAAAGAGTGGGCTGGAACCCACTCTGACTAAAACCTAATGCTTACCTTAGTCATAATATCACGTTGCTGCTGACATTGCAAGCATTTTTTACGATTATCCCACTGCAAAAAGAATGCGCGGACTGTAATTGTCCGCGCATATAATTTAATATTCGAAATCCGGGAAATAATGACTGTAAAACTCCTCATAGCAGAGTCCGTTTTCCATTATAAAAGTCGCGACTTCCTTGCCGACATAACGGTAATGCCACGGTTCGTCCCAGCCGGTGAGAAGCAGCTTGCGTGTCGGGTAGCGCTTTATGAAGCCGTACTCGGCGCAGTGCTCGTCAAGCCATGCAAATAGCTCCTGGTTCATCTCACTGTACACAAGCTTTGAACGGTTCTTGTCATAAATATCAATCGCAACGCCAAGCTGGTGCTCGCTGCTACCTGGGTACATAACTATCGTCTTGGCCTCTTCGACCGCCTCCTGATACTTGGGGTCAAGATAGTCGGCAGTCAACCCCATTTCATACGCGATCTGGCTCGCCTTGGAGTTGAACAGCTGCGTCTGGAAGCTGTAGTCTCTGTACGCCGCACCGATAAAATACTCAAAGCCTGCGTCCTCTATCGCGTCGAGGAACGCATCGAGCTCATCCATATATTCGGTACTGTACATCATATAGCGCGTCCGGCTTATTTTTGATATTTCCGGCGAATACGCAGACGACAGGAGGCTGTTTTCCCTGACCATCCAGAGACAGTGGTTCTCTTCAAAATCATCCGTGGTGAGCTGCGGCCAGATATCCACTGTCGGTTCCGGCGTCTCGGTCGCGCTCAGGTCGGAATAGTTCATACTGTCCGTTCTGACAAAAGCTTCCTCGGCTCCGCCGAAGATAACATTGGTGCTGCTTTCCATTCTGGAGACGACTATCGTATAAAGCACAAGGCACAGTCCAAGCATAGTTATGATCCACATTGTTTTCCGCTTCATTCTCGCACTGTCCTTTCCTTTAAGATGGCAACATACTGTGCCTGTCAATGGATTATATCACCAATTTGCAGCAAATTCAAGCCCACGGGCGGCGCGTATCCTCCACTGCGTCATCACCGCTATTGAAACGGCACGGACATTATGGTAAAATTAATATAACAAACGCTGCGGAAGGAGCGTATCTGCCTTGAAACTGAGCATTATTGTCCCCGTATACAACACCGCCGAATATCTGCCGAAGTGCCTTGACTCCGTCATCTGTCCCGGCGTTGATAACTATGAAATAATCATTGTAAACGACGGCTCTACCGATTCTTCAAAGAATGTCGCCGAAAGTTATGTTAACCAGTGTCCCGATCTTATCCGCCTTATCACTACGGAGAACGGCGGACTCGGTCAGGCGCGCAACGTCGGCATTGAGAATGCAAGCGGAGAGTACCTGCTTTTCCTTGACAGCGATGATTCACTTGCGCGAAACGCTGTGCCGGAAATCATGGAGACAATGCAGCAGGATTATGACATTTTCATATACGACTTCGTATTTGTGAACCCGGACGGCGCTGTTCTTAGCACCGAGCCCGGCTGCCGCAGAGTAGGAGAAGTCAGCCTCGAGAGCTATCCGGAGCTGCTGATGGTATACCCTTCCGGCTGCAACAAGATATGCCGCCGCAGTCTCTTCACCGACAGCGGTCTGCGCTTCCCCGGGCGGGTGTGGTACGAGGATCTGCGCACAATGCCGAAGCTCTACACCATGACGGATAAAATATACGCCACCGGCAGGCCCTGGTATGTTTATCTCCAGCGTCCCGGCTCGATAACAAACGCCGCAAAGCTTGACAGGAACATAGAGATAATCGACGCCGTTGACGACCTAACAGAGTTCTATAAAGCGCGCGGCCTGTATGATCGCTATAAAAACGAATTGGAGTATATCCGTTTCTATAACGAATTTCTGACAGCTTCGGCGCGAATATGCCCGGCTGACAGCCGCCATCCCCTGCTGAAAACTTTACGTGAGGATTTCCTCGCCAAGTGTCCCGGATATAAGGACAACCCCTACATCAGTGCCATGCCGCCGAAGTACAAGCTTCTGTGCTCGCTTTTCATGCATGGAAAATACAGTGAGGCAGGTGCGCTGCTGCGGCTGAATAACGCGCGGAAAGGAGCGAAGAAATGATCAGGCTCAGTATAATTATCCCGGTCTATAATGTGGAGGACTATGTTGCCAAGTGTCTCGATTCGCTCATCTCTCCCGCCGTGGAGGCAATCTCCCGCGGTGAAGCTTCGGATTACGAGATCATTGCCGTCAATGACGGTTCGACCGATTCTTCGCCCGTGATTGTTCAAGATTATGCAAACCGTTATCCGCAATTCATCCGTCTCATCACGACCGAAAACATGGGACAGGGACATGCGCGAAACGT
>CAZFCH010000069.1:0-8644 GCA_964517445.1 uncultured Oscillospiraceae bacterium
CTTTTTCAGCACTGCATTCTTCACTGGTTTTTCCTCCCGCATTTCAGATTTCTCTGTTGTAATATTTCAAGCAGACTCCCCTGTCTGCTTTGGTCATCGCCCTGATGTTCAATTGTATAGCAATAAAATATTACCATAAAGATAATCAAAATTCAAGGTATTAAGTTGTTTTTTTGGCATAGTATATTTTAAACGATAATTTTGGAATTTTCGATAAAATATTTCATTTTTGCAGCATTATTCCGCGATTCTCAAGGAACAGCACTGCTTGTACAGATATTCGCGCTGTTGATATGACTGAAAAAGTGTGTTAAAATAGAATAGTTAAACATCTTAGAAAGACAGATTTGCAGTATGTTTCAGGGTTTCAGTCAAAAGACCGGCGAGTTTCTCTGGGAGCTTGCCTTTAATAATGAGCGCCCGTGGTTTCTGGCGCATAAGGATGAATTCGAGCAGTATGTGAACGCTCCGTTCAAGGCTCTTGCCGAGGAGTGCTTCGCGCTCATGGAGCAGCGCTACCCGGCGCTTGACTGCCGGGTGCACGTTGCGCGCATCTACCGTGACGCCCGGCGTCTCTTCGGCCGCGGACCGTATAAGGATCATCTCTGGTTCTCTATAAAAACCAGTCAGATTCTGCTCGAGGGGCCGATGTTCTGGTTTGAGTTCGGTGCTTCGGATTACAGCTACGGCATGGGCTTTTACAGCGCTACGCCCGCGCAGATGGAAGCTTTCCGCCGCAGCATCGACGCAAACCCCGAGCGCTTCCGCCGCCTTGCCGAGGGCGTGATGCGCCGCGGCTACAAGCTTGACGGTGAGGAGTACAAGCGCCCGAAAAAACTGCGCGGCGACACACTCATAGACAATTGGTACAACCGCAAGCGCATCGGCCTCGAAAAGAGCTTTGACCTCGGCGGGGACGCTTTCAGCCCCAGGCTGCCGGAGATTCTCGTTTCCGCCTATGCGGAGCTTATGCCGATGTACGAATACTTCATGGAGATATACAGGGCCTGCCCGGAATCCGGCAGACCTGCACCGAGGGGGACAGGCAATGCAGCAGAATAACACCATGCCGAAAACCGCCGTCATCATGCCGGCATACAATTCCGGCGCAACAATCGAAGCGTCGGTACACAGCATCCTGAACCAGACGGTATCGAACCTTGTCCTCATTGTCGTGAACGACGGCTCGACGGACGACACCGCCGCCGTGCTTGAAAGGCTCCGTGCTGAGGATGAGCGCCTTATCCCGATGACCGTCCCGAACGGCGGCCCCGCCAAGGCGAGAAACTTTGCCCTTGCCGCTCTCCCTGAGGACGCGGAATATATAATGTTCGCCGACTCTGACGATCTGCTGGAGCGTGACGCGCTGGAATATGCCCTCACCAAAGGTCAGGGAGCCGACCTTGTGCTGATGGGTTTCTCGATAAAGAACACCGACGGCAGCACCGCATCCTACTTTGAGCCGGAGCAGCACCTCGATCCCTCAACTCTGGGTGAAAACCTCGGCCGGCTGTACAAGGCGAACCTGCTCAACCAGGTCTGGGCAAAGCTCTTCAGTGCCGAGCGGGTCAAATCAGGTCAAATCGGGTTTCCTGACTACCGCTGGGGAGAGGACAGATTGTTCATTTTTGACTGCCTTGAGCATGCCCGCAGCGTCGCCGTACTGCCTGAGTGCAAGTACAACTACATCATGCATCCCGGCCAGAGTCTTATCAGCAGCTACTATGACAAGAAGTTCGATGTCTGCCTTGAAGCCGACGCCCGCGCGCAGCAGCTCTGCCGTAAATTCGGTGCAGAAGATGACGCTGACTTCCGTTATATGTTCGTAAAAAGCGTGTTTTCCTGCCTTACGACGCTGTTTTCCCCCGGATGCAGACTCACACGCACCGAGAAGAGAGAGGTCATCCGCAGCATCATCACAAACGACCAGCTGCGTGAGCGCAGCCGCAGGCCCTTCGGCGGCGCGGCAGTGAAGCTCCTATGTGCGGTGATGCGCAGCGGCAGCATTTCTCTCAATTATGTGGCCTTCCGCTTCGTTGCGTGGGCAGGTCGGGTGACCCCCCGCTTTTTCACAAAATTAAAGCACAGAAAGTAGGCTCAAGATGAACAAGGTCAAGTCCGAATCCTCGCTGAGTTTCCTTGAAGCAACAAGCATTATCGTCGGCCACGGCGTCGGTGCGGGCATTCTCTCCGTGCCGTATCTCGCCGCGCACAACAGCCTGCGCGAAATACTGCTGATAATCGCTTTTTGCTACCTTTTCAATATTCTGCTGCACCTGCTGATAGCAGAGCTTTCGCTCAATAACGGCGGGGCGCAGTTCGTGAGCTGCTTTGAGTCTGAGCTCTTCGCGGGAAAGCTCAAGACCGTGCTCACATGGGCGGCATTCGTGCTGCTCGGCGTGTCCGTCATTGTGAACGTCAGCGCCTTTCTGACAGGCGCGGCGGCGGTGTTCCGCTCATGGTTTGGCCTTCCGGACTGGGTCGGTATACTCATTTTCTACGTTCTCGGCGCCGGCGTCGTCTTCGTTGGAATGAAGCTTGTCGGCATATGCGAAAAGTTCTCCGTCGGCGCGATGGTCGCAGTCGTCGGCGTGCTGTTCGTCGCAACAATCATGCGCGATACCTGCCCGCTGCCCACCGGCTGGCGCGGTTTCAACAACGCTCTTGCGATGTTCGGCATGGTGTCCTTCTCACTGTCGGCGGTCATGTCCACGCCGCAGGTTGTCAAAGGGCTGAACGGTGACGCGAAGCGCATCCGCGCCGCAATCATGACCGGCCTTGCCGTGAACGCCGCTCTTATCCTCCTCATCACGATAACGACGCTTCTCGGCGCCGGGGAGAATATATCCGAGGACGGCGCGCTCGTCGACCTCGCGGCAAGCCTCGGCGGTTGGGTCAGCATCGTAGGCTACGTGTTCACGCTGCTCGCATTGGCGACTTCGTTCTGGGCGAACACCCTGAACCTGCGCGATATAGTCAGCGAGCAGACAGGCTGGTCGACCCGCATGAGCTGGCTTGCGGCCTCCGCGCCATGCCTGATTCTCGCGTTCTTGGGGCTTTCGAGCTTCGTCGGATTCACGCGCTTTGCAAGCGTAATTCAGGTCGTAACAGGGCTGGGCATCATCATTGCCTATAATCTCTCGCGCAAGCGCGTCGGATCCTCAGCGCTGCTCGGGCGCTTCGGTGCACTGCCGTTCCAGATACTCATTGCCTGCTGCTCGCTGCTTGCGACGGTCGGCGCCGTCCTCCCCGTAACATGAGGCGTGCGGGGAAAATTGCGGTGCTCACAGGCGCCGCTGCTGCCGCATTCGCGGCAGGTGAAGTGTACCGTTATATCTTTTGCCGCAGCTCCGGGATAATCGGACGGCTGTACAACCCGAGAGGGCACAAGGAGGACTATTACCTCCACCGTGACGGGGATGCCGAGCGGCTGCGCCGCCGTAGGTGCATCCGCCTTGAGCTGACAAACGACCGAGGCGACACGCTTGAAGGCTATTATTACCCCTGCTCCGACGCGCCCTGCGGGCGCATCGCCTTTATCGTCCACGGCTATCGCTCGGAGCATCTCGAGACGGCAGGCATGTACTGCGACTACTACATGAGCCGCGGCTTTGACCTGTTCACCTGCGACCTCACGGCCGCCGGTGAGAGCGGAGGGCGGCGATACGGCTATGATATCTTCGAGAGCCGGGACGTAAAGCTCTGGCTCGATGTGCTGATACAGCGCTTCGGCACGGATATACAGATAATTCTCCACGGATTTTCCATGGGCGGGGCAACAGTACTGAAGGTCAGCGACAGCTGCCCGGAGCAGGTGAAGTTCATCGTCTCCGACAGCGGATACACCAGCGGCGCGGAAATACTGCGTGGGATGATCGGCGCAGCATATCCCCTGTTCAGGCTTCTGAACCGCGTAATATCCGGTTACGACATGGACGACACCGATGTGCGCGAAAACCTCAGGCACACGGATAAGCCGGTGCTGTTCTTCCATGGGACGGAGGATAAGACAGTGCCGTTCTACATGGGCGAGGAGCTGTACAAGCTCTGCCCGACGGAGAAGGACTGCCTGTTCGTCCCCGGCGCGCGGCATGTTGAGAGCATGCACGTTGACCCCGAGGGCTATGCCGAAAAGCTCGACGGGTTCATAAAACAGTATATAAAATGACTCTGTTTCCCCGGCGATTTTGTCAAATTGTCCTTTGACTTTTGGCTATATAATCTGATACAATACTCATAACAACGAGTAGCTGACTGCGTAATTCCGGTTGTCAGCTGCCCGTTGTTTTTTTGTTGCCCTTTTATATTAAATCAGGAGATATTTGAAATGGAAAAATCTGAAAAGCTCTGGAGCCGGAACTTCGTGCTCATCATCGTTATCAACTTCCTCGTGTTTATGAACCACATCATGCTGCTGTCGACCTTCCCGTTTTACATTGAGAGCCTCGGCGGCAGCGAAGCGCTGGCCGGGCTTGCGGCAACGCTGTTTTCCTTCGTCGCGGTGCTCTGCCGCCCGTTCGTCGGCTGGATGCTCGACAACGGAAAGCGCAGAACCATCCTCGCGATAGGTCTGGGCGGGATGATGCTGATGCCGCTGGGCTATATGGTCGCGTCTGTAATTTTCCTCGCCTTTGTGTGCAGAATGGTACACGGTGCGTCGCTTGCTTTATCAAACACCTCGACGGCGACGATTGCCTCTGACGTCATTCCCCGTTCACGCTTCTCTGAAGGTATGGGCATGTTCGGCATGGCGACGGCGCTCGCGACCTCCTGCGCTCCGGCGCTCGGCCTTTACCTGATGAACAGCTTCAGCTACACGGTGCTCTTCCTCTGCGCCGCAGGCTCTATAGTCATCGCGGCCATTCTTTTCCTGCTGCTCAGGCTCAACCCCGTTGAGGCGACTCCGCACCCGCTGAAGGTCAAGGCGCTGTTTTCAAAATCGGCAGTGCCGGCCTCGGCAATTGCGCTGGTGTTCATGCTGACCTTCGGCGCGCTTGAAAATTTCCTTGCAAAATACGCGGCAGAGAAATCTCTCCCCTCCGGCGGATTGTTCTTCGCGATAATGGCAGTCATGCTGCTGATAGTTCGCTTTACCCTCGGCAAGTATGCCGACAGAAAGGGCGAGGGCATGTTCGTCTACTCCTGCAACGCAGCGATGTTCGCAGCATTTCTGCTGCTTTCCCTCGTGCCGAACAACGTGACATTCATCCTCGCGGCGATACTTGCGGGTTATGGCTTCGGCGGACTTGAGCCGGCACTGCAGTCGATGGCGGTACACTCATCATCGCCCGCTGAACGCGGCTCGGCAAACTCCACGTTCCTCTGCGCATACGACATCGGCATAGGGCTCGGCGGCGGTATCGCCGGGTGGCTCATCACCGCGGCAGGCTATGAGAACATGTTCCTCGTGCTCTCGGCGGCGAACATTATCTCCGTGCTGATGTACGTTTTCTGGGGCAGACATGACCCGTCGTCCTTGTCATATTCCATGCATCATGCGCACGGTTAATGCTGTTGCGGGAAAAATATACGGTTGAAATATGCGGAAGATAGTATATAATAGTGTTGTTGGGAAACCGTTTCCCAAAAGGCACACCACTATAATACATATACCGTCAGGAGGCTATTATGGTTAAAGTTGATCTCACCGGCGCTGCCGGATTCTTTACCGCAGCAGGCCCCGATTACGAGCTTGCCGCGCTCGCTCACAAGACGCTTGCCGACAAAAGCGGTCTCGGCAACGACTTCACCGGCTGGGTAGAGCTGCCCCGCCGCATAAAGGAGACTGAGCTTGACCGCATCGTCACCGCCGCGGAGAAAATACGCAGCCGCTCGAAGGCGCTGGTCGTTATTGGCATAGGCGGCTCCTACCTCGGCGCACGCGGCGCGATAGAGCTGCTGAAACCCATGCCCGGCAAGGATGACCCGAAGGTCTTTTTCATGGGCAACACTCTTTCCACCGACACCATCTGCGACACAATTGCCGCGCTCGGCGATATGGACTTTGATGTGAACGTCATTTCCAAGTCCGGCACGACGCTTGAGCCTGCAGTCTCCTTCCGCATCTTCCGCGAGATACTCGCGAAGAAGTACGGCGACAAGGCGGACGAGCATATATTTGCCACCACCGACGAGCACAAGGGCGTGCTCCACGGCCTTGCCGAGCAGCACGGCTGGGAAAGCTTCGTTGTCCCTGACGACGTCGGCGGACGCTTCAGTGTTCTGTCCGCAGTCGGTCTGCTGCCGATGGCCGTTGCAGGTATCGATGTGCGCCGCGTGATTGACGCAGCTATCGCGGAGATGGAGGCGCTCGACCTGCGCTCTCCCGAGAACCCCGCATGGCAGTACGCTGCGGCACGGCAGCTGCTCTACGGCAAGGGCTACAGCATTGAGCTGTTGGCCTGCTATGAGCCGAGCTTCCGCTTCATGGCAGAATGGTGGAAGCAGCTCTACGGCGAGAGCGAGGGCAAGGACGGCAAGGGCATCTTCCCTGCTTCTGTTGAATTCAACGCCGACCTGCACTCCATGGGTCAGTTCATTCAGGCTGGTCCGCGCACACTGATGGAATCCGTCGTGCGCTTTACCGAAAGCCGCGGCAGCCTCGTCTTCCCCTTTGAAGAAGATAACGCTGACTCTCTCAACTACCTTGCCGGACGCAAGCTCAGCGAGATAAGCCTTGTAGCTGCAGACGCGGTCAAGGAAGCGCACATCACCGGCGGCGTGCCGAACATCGTCATCGAGGTACAGCGCCGCGACGAAGAGGGCTTTGCAGCGCTCGTCTGCTTCTTCGAGATGGCCTGCGCAATCTCGGGATATATGTCCCGTGTCAACCCCTTCAACCAGCCCGGTGTTGAGGAATACAAGAAGAATATGTTCCGTATGCTCGGCAAGCCCGGCGCGAAATAAAACAAAACCAGTCAAAAAGCCCCGGAAAATATTCCGGGGCTTTTTCAGAGAAACACTTATGTATGAAGAACTGAAGTTAAAATTTGCTCAGCAGTACGGGCGGCAAGCTGAATACATTTTCTCCGCACCGGGGCGCACGGAGCTCGGCGGCAACCACACGGATCACCAGCACGGCATCGTCCTCGCTGCGGCGGTGACACTTGACACGAAGGCAGCCGTTGCAGAAAACAATGACGGCTGCATTCGCGTCATATCCGAGGGCTATGCGCCGGTCACGGTGCGGCTCGACGAGCTTGCTGCGCATCCCGACGAGCGAAACACTACCGCCTCGCTGGTGCGCGGAGTCGCCGCGGGCTTTGCGCGGCGCGGGTACAGCATCCGGGGCTTTGACGCATATGTCGTATCCGACGTATTGCCCGGCAGCGGGCTTTCATCCTCCGCGGCCTTTGAGGTACTGCTCGGTACGGTGATAAACGTTATATCCGGCTGCGCGCTGAGCCCGGCAGAGGTCGCGCGTATAGGGCAGTACGCTGAGAACGAATACTTCGGCAAGCCCAGCGGGCTTATGGATCAGACCGCCTCTGCCGTGGGCGGGATAGTGGCCATTGACTTTGCCGATCCCGGCTCTCCGGTGATAACACCGATTGAGTTTGATTTTACTGCATGCGGGTATGCGCTGTGCATCATCGACAGTGGGGCGGATCACGCGGAGCTGACCGAGGAATATGCTGCGATACCGTACGAGCTTAAGGCCGTGTGCCGCGTGTTCGGAAAGGAATATCTGCGCGAGGTGGACGAACGCGAGTTCTACGCGAACATCACCGAGCTGCGCCGCACAACTGGTGACCGTGCAGTGCTGCGTGCAGCGCACGTGTTCAATGAAAATCGGCGCTGTGCAGAGGAGACAGCGGCGCTCGGTGCAGGAAACTTTAATCGCTTTTTGCAGCTCGTGTCCGAGTCCGGGCGGTCATCCTGGATGTATCTCCAGAACGTGATACCCGCGGGCAGTACGTCGCGGCAGGAGCTTGCTTTTGCGCTGCTGCTCTGTGAGCGGCTCCTCAGCGGACGCGGAGCGTTCCGCGTTCACGGCGGAGGCTTTGCCGGAACGGTGCAGGCCTTTGTTCCGGAGGATATGCTGGAAGGGTTCCGCAATGGGATAGACGCTGTACTCGGCGCAGGCAGCTGCCATGTGCTCTCGATACGTCGCGAGGGCGGGTGCTTGCTGGAGAAAATGTGATGCCTCGAAGCGTAAAAACGCCCGGCTGTTCAGCTGAACAGCCGGGCATTTTTATGTTTATGATTATGCAACCCCAGATTACTTGGTGTTGACCTTGTCCTCGCCAAGCTCCTTGATGGCTTCCTTGCGGGAGATGTTCCAGCGGCCCTTCTCATCGATGCCGGTGAACTTGACCCAAGTCTTGTCGCCGATGTTGAGAACGTCCTCAACCTTCTCGGTGCGCTTGAACTCAAGGTCCTTGATGTGGCACATTGCGTCCTTGCCGGGAGCAAGCTCGATGAACGCACCGAGGTTGGAGATGATGCGCTTGACCTCGCCGAAGTACAGTGCGCCGACAATGGGCTCAAAGACGATGTCCTCGATGGTCTTGCGGGCAACGCGGCAGGCATCGATATCGGTGCTGGCAATGAAGATAGTGCCGTCATCGTTGATATCAATCTTGCAGCCGGTGTCAGCGGTGATCTTCTGGATGACCTTGCCGCCGGAGCCGATAACCTCGCG
>CAZFCH010000070.1:0-8400 GCA_964517445.1 uncultured Oscillospiraceae bacterium
GACAGATTGTACAGGCGGGCACCAACGAAAACGGCGGCGTGACGGGAGGAGAGACGGGAGACCAGACCGGGCGCGAGATATGCACGCGGGGGTATTATAATTACCCGTGGGACTGCGTACTGCGCTACACCGGGGAAGAGACGGAGACAGAGACGGAGCATGTAACGATCGAGCTGCCGGTACTGCAGAAGGGCAGGGGCGGCGAGGCGGTGAAGGCGATGCAGATACTGCTGCGAGGGCGCGGCTTCAGTGTGGGTTGGTACGGCGCGGACGGTGAGTTCGGCACGGCGACGGAGGACGGGCTGCGCGCTTTCCAGGGAGCGACGGGAGAAGAAGCGGACGGCGTGTGCGGAGAGAGAACATGGAGCAGACTTTTGAAGGGGTAAAGAAAAATGTGGGAGACGATAGCGGGCGCGGTTGTCACGGGGCTGCTGACGCTGATAGGCGTGCTTATAAGCAACAGCCGCGCGCAGGCGGTGACGGAGACGAGGCTTGAGGAGCTGACGCGCGAGGTCAGAGAGCACAACAATTTCGCGCGGCGCATGCCGGTGGTCGAGGAGCAGATACGCGGAATTGACAGACGCATGACGGCGCTGGAGAATCATAATAATTAATTATTAATATTAATATAAAAGGAGAAAGAGCATGGAATTCATGGGAGTTGCGGGAGTCGCGGCGATAGGAGTTATAGCGTATCTGATAGGCGAGGCGGTGAAGATAAGCCCGGCGGACAACAGGTACATACCGGTTATATGCGGCGCTGCGGGAGCGGTGCTCGGCGTGGCGGCGATGTACACGGTGCCGGAGTTTCCGGCGGGGGATATCATAAACGCGGTCGCGGTGGGCATAGTTTCGGGGCTTTCAGCCACAGGAGCCGACCAGATCGCAAAGCAAATGAAAGAATAAATAATAAAAATTTGCCCCGCCATATGGCGGGGCAAAAATGCAAGTACAGTTTTGATATGGAAAAAGTCACAGCAGGCCGCCGAACTTGATGAACACGGGAGCGAAGACGACGGAGACGACGGTCATGAGCTTTATGAGAATATTGATAGAGGGGCCGGCGGTGTCCTTGAACGGGTCGCCGACGGTGTCGCCGACGACAGCGGCTTTATGCGCGTCGGAGCCTTTGCCGCCGTTCGAGCCGCTCTCGATGTACTTCTTGGCGTTATCCCACGCGCCGCCGGCATTGGACATGTAGATGGCGAGCAGGACGCCGGAGACGAGAGAGCCGGCGAGCAGACCGCCGAGCGCTGCGGGACCGAGCAGAATGCCGACGAGCAGCGGGCAGACGACCGCGAGCAGACCGGGGACGATCATTTCATGCAGCGCGGCCCTGGTGGAGATGGCGACGCAGGTGCCGTATTCGGGCTTGCCGGTGCCGTCAAGGATGCCGGGAATCTCACGGAACTGGCGGCGGACTTCTTCAATCATCTTATAGGCGGCTTTGGAAACAGAGTCCATGGTGAGGGCGGAGAAGGTGAAGGGGAGCATGCCGCCGATGAGCAGGCCGATGACGACATCGGGCTGGAGAAGGTCGATGGCGGAGAGGTTGACCTCGGAGGCGTAGGAGACGAAGAGGGCGAGCGCGGTGAGCGCGGCGGAGCCGATGGCGAAGCCCTTGCCCATGGCGGCGGTGGTGTTGCCGACGGCGTCAAGCTTATCGGTAATCTCACGGACGCGGGGGTCGAGGCCGCTCATCTGGGCGATGCCGCCGGAGTTGTCGGCGATGGGGCCGTAGGCGTCGACGGCGACGGTGATGCCGGTGGTGGAGAGCATGCCGACGGCAGCGAGGGCGATGCCGTAGAGGTCGCCGGTGACGGAATAGGAGATATAGATGCCGACGCAGATGAGGACGATGGGAACCCAGGTGCTCATCATGCCGACGGCGATGCCGCTGATGATGGTGGTGGCGGAGCCGGTCTCGGACTGGCTGGCGATGCGCCTGACGGAGGAATAGTCCTCGGAGGTGTAGACCTCGGTGACAAAGCCGATGACGAGGCCGACGACGAGCCCGGCGATTATCGCGGCGGCGCAGTAGAAGCTGCCGAAGAAAACGCGGCTGAGGATGACGGAGCCGACCGCGACGATGGCGGCGGAGACGTAGGAGCCCATTTTCAGAGCCTTATGGGGGTTGGAGTCGTCACTGCCGCGGACGAAGAAGGTGGCGATGATGGAGGCGAAGATGCCGACGGCGGAGACCGCCAGGGGGAAGATGACGCCGGCGCCGGTGAAGAGACCGGCGGCGGAGACGCCGAGGGTTATCGCGGAGACGATGGCACCGACATAGCTCTCGAAGAGGTCAGCGCCCATGCCGGCGACGTCGCCGACGTTATCGCCGACGTTATCGGCAATGACGGCGGGGTTGCGGGGGTCGTCCTCGGGGATGCCGGCTTCGACCTTGCCGACGAGGTCGGCACCGACGTCGGCTGCTTTGGTATAGATGCCGCCGCCGACGCGGGCGAAGAGGGCGATGGAGGAGGCGCCGAGGGAGAAGCCGAAGAGAATGTCATATCTGCCGGTGAGGATGTAGATAAGGCTGCAGCCCAGAAGACCGAGGCCGACGACGCACATGCCCATGACCGAGCCGCCGGAGAAGGCGACGGAGAGGGCGCGGTTCATGCCGTGCTCAAGGGCGGCGTTCGCGGTGCGGACATTCGCCTTGGTGGCGACGCGCATACCGAAGAAGCCGGCGAGGATGGAGCAGGCGGCACCGGCGACGAAGCACACAGCCGTGGCGAAATTGATGAACACGGTGATGAGGACAAACAAAACGAGAATAAAAACAGCCAGAATTTTATATTCTGACTTCAGAAAAGCGCTTGCGCCTTCAGCGATCGCGCCTGATATTTCCTGCATACGGCTGCTGCCGGGTGCCATTTTTGAGACATAGTGCGCCTTATACGCCGCGAATGCGAGAGCTGCTATCGCAAGCAAAGGCACGAGATAAATCAGTACATGCATGGGTGAGAGTTCTCCAATCTTTTTCATTTTCTGTCTTGGACGGAGCTGTCATGAAAGATGACAGCTCCGTGCGTTTGTGTATTTTACACTACAAACGGCCGCGTGGCAACACCGAAACGGCGAAAAATAATGCAAAATGACGAAGTTCATAGGAAGCTCCAAATTATGCGGAGAGTTATAAAAACTTGTGTGCAAAATGTACAAAAAATCCGGGGCAAAATAAGCCGAGAACGTTAAAAAATAAACGCAAATTCGGAAAAACCCGCGCTGAGTTCTTTGGTAAACCGGTTTACATGAATTTGGCGCATTTTTTTGGCGAAATCGTGATTGGGATAATGCACAAAAATCAAAGAATAAAACACGGCGGAGAGCGCGGGAAGCGTTGAGACTGCACGGCTTTGCGGCGACCATGGGTACTATTGACGCATGCTAAACAAAGGTTGAGTTTTCGGAGGAATGACTGTATACTGGGGTTACAGCAAACCGTAAATCTTTTGCGCTGAGGAGGCGGACATGAAGGACATGGAACTGAGCAGGGAAGAACTGAAATATCTCAAGCTTTTATCCAAAACCTATCCGACCATTCAGGCGGTCAGCACGGAGATAATAAACCTCCGGGCGATACTGAACCTGCCGAAGGGGACGGAGCACTTCATAAGCGATATACACGGGGAGTACGAGGGCTTCAGGCATATCCTGCACAACGCGTCGGGCTCGGTGCGGCGCAAGATCGACCAGGCGCTCGGGGAGTTCGTATCCTCAAGCGACAGAGACGGTCTCGCGACGCTGGTATATTATCCGGAGCTCAAGCTGCAGGAGATAAAGGAAGCGGGGAAGGCGACGCGCGAGTGGTACACCATAACGCTGCGGCAGCTCGTATCCGTGTGCAAGATAACGACGTCGAAATACACGCAGTCAAAGGTCAGAAAGCTGCTGCCGAGGGACTTCGAGTACGTCATAACGGAGCTTATGACCACAGGCAGCAAGGACTTCAACAAAGAGGAATACTACAGCCAGATCATAGATTCGATCATAGACATAGGCCGGGCGGACAAGTTCATCATAGCGCTGTGCAACCTGGTGCAGAACTCGGTTATCGACAAGCTGCACATCGTGGGGGATATTTTCGACCGCGGCGACAGCCCGCATCTGGTCATAGACGAGCTGGAAAAGCAGCGCTATGTCGATATACAGTGGGGCAACCACGACATACTGTGGATGGGCGCGGCGGCAGGAAACCGCAGCTGCATCGCGAACGCCGTGCGTATATGCCTGCGCTACAACAACTACGATTTCCTTGAGGACGGCTACGGGATAAACATCAGGCCGCTGTCGATGTTCGCAATGCGCACTTATGCCGACGACCCATGCGAGTGCTTCGCGCCGAAGCGCTCGAACCCGGACGCTTATGAGGATCACAGCGACGCGATCATTGCGAAGATGCACAAGGCCATCAGCGTCATCCAGTTTAAGCTCGAGGGGCAGGATATACTCGCGCATCCGGAGTATGACATGGAGGACAGGCTGCTGCTCGACAAGCTCGATCTCGAGCGCGGGGCGCTGAAAATCGGCGGGACGGAGTATCCGCTCAAGGACACGAACTTCCCGACGGTCGATCCCGCGGCGCCGTATGCGCTCAGCCCGGAGGAGGCAAAGGTAATCGAGGGGCTTGCAAGCTCGTTTATTAACTGCGAGAAGCTGCAGCGGCACATTGAGTTTCTGTATAAAAAGGGCTCAATGTACAAGTATTACAACAAGTGCCTGATGTTCCACGGCTGCATACCGATGGAGCAGGACGGCAGCTTCTCGACGCTGAACGTTTACGGAGATGTGTGCTCGGGCAAGTCGCTGCTCGACTGCTGCGAGAGGCTGGCGCGTCAGGGACGCTACGGCGAGGAGGGCTCGGAGGAGAGGCAGCGCGGCTGCGACTTCATGTGGTACCTCTGGTGCGGAGCGAAGTCGCCGCTGTTCGGCAAGGATAAGATGGCGACGTTCGAGCGCTATTTCCTCGACGACAAGCAGACGCACAAGGAGGTCTCCGACCCGTACTTCAAGCTGGCGTATACCAGCGAGATGGCGGACAGGATACTGGAGGAATTCCAGATAGCGGACAAGGACGCAGTTATCGTGAACGGACATATCCCGGTCAAGATAAAGAAGGGCGAGAGCCCGATAAAGGTGGACGGGAAGCTGCTCATCATCGACGGGGGACTGTCGAGAGCGTACCAGTCCGTCACGGGAATCGCGGGATATACGCTGGTTTCGAACTCGCACCAGATGTATCTTTCCGAGCACGAGCCCTTTACATCGCTGCAGGAATCGATATATAATAATCTCGACATGCATTCGCGGATGATACCGGTCAAGACCTATCCTAACCGCGTCAAGATTGCCGATACGGACGACGGACGCGAGATCGCGGCACGGATAGCGGATCTCGAAAAGCTGCTGGAGGCTTACCGCAGCGGCGCGATCAAGCATGGAAAAGGCTGATTAACGGAGGAAAAGTCTATGCCAGAGCTCAACGTTTGCCTGATAAACGATTCGTTCCCGCCGGAGATAGACGGGGTGGCGAACGCCGTCACGAACTACGCACAGATTATCACGAAGAAATTCGGGAACGCTGTGGTCGTCACGCCGGATAACCCGGAGGCGGACGACTCTGTCTATCCGTTCCCGGTGGTGCGCTATCCGAGCATTGACATGACGAAGCTTGTGGGATACAGGGCGGGACTGCCGTTTTCGGCGGCGGTGCAGAAGACCCTCGAGAGCGGGCACTTCGACATTATCCACAGCCACTGCCCGATAACATCGACGATGCTCGCGCGGTCGCTGCGGGACAGGATAAAGGTCCCGGTGGTGATGACGTACCACACGAAGTTCGACATAGACATCGCAAACGCCATACGCGGCAAGCTCCTGCAGGAGGAGGCCAAGGCGCTGCTGGCGGCGAACATCTCCGCGTGCGACGAGGTGTGGACGGTGAGCCGCGGCGCGGGCGAGAACCTGCGCGCTCTCGGATACGCGGGAGATTACATCGTCATGCCCAACGGCGTTGACTTCCCGCAGGGGAGAGTCGACGAGGCACTTATCGCGCAGGTGACGGAGGGGTACGATCTGCCGGAGAATGTGCCGGTGTTCCTGTTTGTCGGCAGGATGATGTGGTACAAGGGAATCAGGATTATTCTTGAGGGCCTGGCGAAGCTGCGCGCGAGCGGGCAGGATTTCCGCATGGTGTTTGTCGGAGGCGGCAACGACAAGGACGAGATCATCGCACTGACCGAGAAGCTCGGGCTGTGCGACAGGGTGTTTTTCTCGCCGCCGATCCACGACAGAAACCTCATACGCGCGTGGTACTGCAGGGCGGATATGTTCCTGTTCCCGTCGACATTTGACACGAACGGACTTGTCGTGCGGGAGGCCGCGGCATGCGCGCTGGGCAGCGTGCTCGTCGCGGGGAGCTGCGCGGCGGAGGACGTGACGGACAACGTGAGCGGCGTGCTGATAGAAGAAAACGCCGACAGCATGGCGGCAAAGCTCGAAGAGCTCTGCCGGGAGCCGGAGACGATGAAGCGCATCGGCGCGGCGGCACAGCGGGATATCTATATCTCTTGGGAGGACGCGATCGGCCACGCATGGGAGCGCTACGCGGTGGTCATAGACAATTACCGCGCGGGGAAGTACCCGGAGCACGAGGGAATGTCGGACGAGTTTTTCCACAGCATCGCAACGGCCATGGATGCGTTTAACCGCAGCCGCGAGAAGCAGCAGGCGCGTGTCAGCGAGCTGCGCCGCGGATATGCGGAGATAAAGGGCGAGCTGACCGGTGGACAGGAAAAGCTGAAGGAGAACCTGCTTGCCGGACAGGCGAGAATCAAGGATGAACTGGCACAGTTCATGGAGCGGTTTATGTGATACAGGCCGCCCTCTCCGTCCTCGCTGCGCTCGGCCACCTCTCCCAAGGGGAGAGGCAAGCCCGGCAGAGAAGCTGGGAATTATTGACAGACTGAATATCGGGGCAAATTGCCCCGATATTTTTTTGCGGGATTTCAGGGGAATTTCAATGTGAATCAGCTTGCGCGGGAGATGGGCTTATAGTATACTGATAATATTAAAAATTAAAATAAAATAAACGGAGGAGAAAGAGATGTCGGAATACTGCCCGTCGTGCATGGCGGAGAACGCGGACGGCGCTTCAAGGTGCAGCGTCTGCGGCGGTGATATGAATATCCAAAACGCACCGCATCAGCTGCCGGTGATGACAATATTAGATGGACGATATCTCACAGGCAGGGCGTTGGAAGAGCGCGGGTTCGTCATCACATATATGGGGCTTGACCTGAAGCTCGAGGAGAGAGTAACCATCAAGGAGTTCTACCCTGCGAGCTATGTGGCGAGGTATGCCGCGCATTCCACGAAAGTCGAGGCGACGAGCGCAGAGAGCGAAGAACAGCTCAAACGGGAGAGAGAAAAGTTCCTGGCCGAGGCACGGACAATGTCGCGCTTCAGCGGCGAGAGCAACAGCGTGCACGTAAAGGACTTCTTCTACGAGAATTCCACGGCGTATATAGTCACGGAATACATCGACGGCGAGACCATGCAGCAGGGTCTGAAGGAGAATGACCCGGAGAAGGATTTTAATAAGCTGCTGGATAAGGCAGACGCCGGGAGCGCCGCAGAGTTGCCGGCGCGGATTCACGGCAGGAGCACAACAGCGCGTATCTTATCAATCGCAATTCCGGCGGTTATTGCAATTATCGCAATTTTCCTTGTTGTGACGAAAATTGTCATACCATACAGCAATTACAAATCTGCTGTTAAGCTCATGGAGAACGGCAGCTACGCAGAGGCGTACGAGGCATTTATTGCATTGGGCGACTATAAAGACAGCGCCGACAAAGAAGAGAACATTTATACGCAATGTTGCCTGGAGAAAATGAAAACTGCCGAAGTCGGAGATGTTGTCGTTTTCGGTACATACGAACAGGATAACGATACATCAAACGGCAAAGAAGACATCGAGTGGCAGGTGCTTGCAAAGGAGGACAACAGGGTACTTGTTATAAGCAAATATGCTCTTGACTGTCAGCCTTACAACACGTCACATGAGAACGTGACATGGGAAAGCTGCACCCTGCGCACATGGCTCAACGGAACATTCCTCAATAATGCCTTCAGCGCAGAGGAACAGGCTGCAATAGTTGAAACTAAGGTAACTGCGGATAAAAATCCGAATTTTGATACAGATCCCGGTAATGATACTACAGACAAGGTTTTCCTGCTCAGCATTGACGAAGCGGAAAAATATTTTTCATCAGACGACGCACGGCAGTGTGCACCTACGGACTTTGCGGTTGCCAATGGAGCTTTTGAATACAAAGGCAACTGCTGGTGGTGGCTGCGGTCGCCCGGCCGCAAGCAGGACTATGCCGCCTA
>CAZFCH010000071.1:0-8220 GCA_964517445.1 uncultured Oscillospiraceae bacterium
CAGTGGAAGTTGTGAAGATAAAATATAATACCGTGCAGAGCCAAAAGCTCAAGCTGACACCGTCTGTAAAGCAGTCGCTGCAATATCTTCAGATGCCAATTCAGGAGCTTTCGTCTTATATTGAAGAAATATCGATGCGTAACCCGCTGTTGGATGTTGAATTGCCGCCGATAGGGGAGCCGTATCCGCAGTCGAAGATAGAAAATCCCGACACCGATGAGATAAGTGTGCAAGAGGTGTTCTACAAAGGTGGTTCGCGGCAGAGCGATGCCACTGACACAGATTTTACGGATGCCTACTTAAGCGAAAAAACTTTTTCCGAGTATCTTCTGGACCAGCTTGGCCAGATGAAGGAGCTTGATGAGCGCCAGCTTAAGCTGTGTCGAGTCCTCGTCGGATGCCTTAATTCTTCCGGTTATATGGACTGTTCGATCAAGGAGCTTTCCGAGGTCGCGGACGTTAGCGAATTTGAGCTTGAGCAGGCGCTTTATGTCATTCAGATGCTCGATCCGCCGGGCGTCGGGGCAAGCAGCCTTTCTGAGTGCCTGCTTATCCAGCTTGCCCAGAGCAGCAAGTTCAACGCTGCAAATGTTGCGCTCGTCCAAAGAGGGCTTCCGCTTTTGGCAAGCGGCGACATGGCGGGCCTTCGCAAGCTTCTCGGCGTTTCGGATGCCGAGCTTCGTGAGGCCGTCGACACGGTACGCAGCCTGAATCCCATCCCCTCGCTGGGCTTCAGCGACGGAAACAACACAGAGTATGTGATCCCCGAGGCAACGATAAGCCGCGAGGACGGAAAGCTCACGGTAGAGCTCAACCGCAGAGCGTTCCCGCGGGTGAAGCTGCAAAATGACTACTGCGATATGCTCCGGCAGGACGAGTACAGCGATGCGCACGATTATCTTAAAAAAGCTATGTCAGAGGCCAAAGATGTGCTCTATGGGCTTGGCGAGCGTGCAAAAACTCTCGATAGCCTCATTGGGATCGTTGTCCGCCGCCAGCAGGAGTATTTTCTGCACAATGCCGATATCGTGCCGCTGACGATGAGCGAGGTGGCGCAGGAGCTCGGCTGCTGTGTTTCCACTGTCTCCCGCGCAGTCAGTGAAAAATACATTCTCTTTGGAAGCAAGCTGCTGTCGCTGCGTGGCTTTTTCACTTCAGGTCTAACCTCGACAGACGGCGGAGCCATGACCCCAAGCGCAATTAAGCGCCATCTGCAAAACTTCATTTCCTCTGAGGACAAGAAACAGCCGCTTTCTGATGAGACGCTCCGCTGCATGTTTGCAAAGATGGGTCTGAACATCTCCCGCCGAACGATAGCCAAATACAGGGGAGAACTCAACATACCCTCAACATCACAGCGCCGTCAGCGCTGAAAAAGAAGCCCCGCAAGGGTGTCTTACTAAGAAATTTTATACCTTGGAAAAAGAGGCTCTATAATAAATGTTGGGTGTTTCGGATCCGGAAACGATCCGAAACACCCAACATTTTACATTGAGACGCATTTTGCAAGCCCTTGAGCTGCACGGGCGTTTCAAGCCGCAAAAATAACGAAACACCGAACTGACACATTGGTATCAGTTCGGTGTTCCTGATTTGGTATGCCCGACGGGATTTGAACCTGCGACCTTCGGAGTCGGAGTCCGACGCTCTATCCAGCTGAGCTACGGGCACATATTTACATTTATCGCAATATATGGTATACTGGCATTTGTTTCAGATACAAAAGCGGCGCCCATAATTACTGCGGGAAACATTATATCAAAACTTCCGGGTAAAGTAAATAGCGGTTTGCGGCTTTTTGATGCCTTTTTTGGCGGACAGATTTTCAGAAAAAGGATATATATTATATGAAGCATACGAACTTCCTTCACAGAATCGCCGCGGTGCTGCTCTGCCTCTGCATGCTGCTGCCCCTCTGCGCCTGCGGTGAAACTAAAATGTACCAGAAGCAGGTGTTCGCAATGGACACCATCATGACGCTGACGGCTTACGGCAACAAGGCCGAAGACGGGCTCAACGCCGCGCAGAGCGTCATCACCTCTATGGACTCGATGCTCGACCCCGAGGTTGAGACGAGCACGACCTACGCCATCAATCACGCCGAGGGCGCAAATGTCTCCATCTCCGGTCAGGTGGCAAAGATGCTCAGCACCGCGCAGACCGTGTATAACCAGAGCGGCGGCACGCTCGACCTCTCGCTCTATCCCGTTATAAAGCGCTGGGGCTTCACCGACGGTCGGTATTATGTCCCGTCCGCTGAGGAGCTTGCGGAGGATCTCGCGCTGCGTGCCTTTGATAAAATGGTGCTCACGAGCTTCCCCAGCTCCGGCTCCTACTCTGTCTCCTTCCCGGCAGGGACGGAGATAACCTTCGGCGCGGTCGCCAAGGGCTGCGCCTCTGACTATGCCATTGCCGCGATGCGCAATGCCGGCGTCACCAGCGGCATCATCTCCCTCGGCGGCAATGTCCAGACCCTCGGCCTCAAGCCCGACGGTTCCAATTGGACGGTCGCCGTGCAGGATCCCAATAACACCTCAAGCTACCTCGGCGTCATCAGCGTGGGCGAAACCGCCGTCGTCACCAGCGGCACCTATCAGCGCTACTTCACCCAGAACGGCAAGACATATCATCACCTGATAAATCCCGAAACCGGCTATCCCGTCAGCAACACCCTCACCTCCGTCACCATCATCTGCGAAGACGGCACTCTGGCGGACTGCCTGTCGACGGCGCTCTTCGTCATGGGCGAGAGCAACGCGCTCAACTACTGGCGCACCTACGGCGGCTTTGAAATGATTCTCGTCAACAAGAGCAATGAGATTACATGCACCAAGGGGCTCATGGAACAGTTCACGCTCTCCAACGATAATTACACTCTAAGGTACACCGAGTAATGACCGACCTTAATACCGACGTCAGATACATCAAGGGCATAGGGGAGAAGAAGGCGCAGGCGCTTGCAAAGCTTGGCGTCTTTTCTCTCTATGACCTTGTTTCATATTTCCCGCGTAAATATGAGGACCGCAGCACCGTTGTGCCTATCGCCCTTACAAACGGCGGCGAGAGCGTCTGCATTGAAGCGCTCGTTGCCGACACTCCGCGCCTGACCCGCGTGCGCCGCGGTCTGGACCTTGTGAAGCTGCGCGCTGTCGACGAGAGCGGCTCGGTTGACATTACTTTCTTCAATCAACCCTACGCGAAGGACAATCTCGTCCGCGGAGAGAGCTATATGTTCTTCGGGAAAATAGAAGCCTCCGGCATGCGCCGCTCTATGGTAAACCCCGTTTATGAAAAATCCTCCGGCAGCGGCACCGTCACCGGGCGCATCATCCCGATTTACCGCGTATGCAGCGGACTCAACCAGCGCACTATGCTTCAGGCTGTGCGTCAGGGACTTGACGCCTGCCTTGACCAGATTCCGGACGTTCTCCCGCATGACGTCCGTGAGCGCTGCCGCCTTGCGCAGACTGCCTATGCCTATGAAAACATCCACTTTCCCAAGGACTTTGACGCGCTTGAGCTTGCGCGGCGGCGTCTGATATTCGAGGAGCTTTTCGTTCTCGCCTGTGCGCTCGGCCGCATCCGCGGTGAGCGCGTGCGTGAGGACGGCATCAAGCTGCCCGTCCATGATATGGCTCCCTTCTGGGCGTCTCTCCCGTTCTCTCCGACCGGCGCGCAAAAGCGTGCGATAGATCAGGCGCTTGGCGATATAAGCTCCGGCGCCGTGATGAACCGCCTCGTTCAGGGCGACGTCGGCAGCGGCAAGACGCTTGTCGCGGCAGCCCTGATGTGGCAGTGTGCCGAGAACGGATATATGAGTGCCTTCATGGCGCCGACGGAGATTCTCGCCGAGCAGCATTATTCGACGCTCACCTCCATGCTTGCCCCGCTCGGTGTGCGCATCGGGCGGCTCACCGGCGCAATGAGCGCAAAGGAGAAACGCGAGACAAAGGAAAAATTAAAAACCGGCGGATATGACATCGTCGTCGGCACGCATGCGCTCTTCAGTCAGGACGTTGAATATTCAAAGCTCGCCCTTGTCATCACCGACGAGCAGCACCGTTTCGGCGTCGGTCAGCGCTCGGCTCTGATCTGCAAGGGTCAGAAACCGCACGTGCTTGTCATGTCCGCAACGCCGATCCCGCGCACGCTCGCCCTGATAATCTACGGCGATCTCGACGTGTCCGTCATTGACGAGCTGCCGCCGGGTCGGCAAAAGGTGGACACCTTTGCCGTCGATGAAAGCTACCGTCAGCGGCTCAACGGCTTTATCCGCAGGCTCGTCGGCGAGGGCCGTCAGGTGTTCGTCGTCTGCCCGATGGTCGAAGAGAATGAGGATCTGCCGATAAAGCTCAAGTCCGCGCAGGAGCACGCCGCCGAGCTTGCCGCAATCTTCCCTGATCTCACCGTCGCCTGCATCCACGGCAGGATGAAGCCCAAAGAGAAGGACGCCGTCATGGCAGCCGTTGTCGCAGGAGAGGTCAACATCCTCGTCGCGACCACTGTCATCGAGGTCGGCGTCGATGTGCCGAACGCTGCCCTGATGATAATCGAAAACGCCGAGCGCTTCGGCCTGAGCCAGCTGCATCAGCTGCGCGGGCGCGTCGGCCGCGGCAAGCACAAGAGCTACTGTGTCCTCGTCTCGGATAACGACAGCGAGGATGTACGCGCAAGGCTCTCGATAATGACCAGAACCAACGACGGCTTTAAGATTTCCGAGGAAGATCTGCGCCTGCGCGGCCCGGGTGATTTCTTCGGCTCCCGCCAGCACGGTCTGCCGGAGATGCACGTCGCCGATCTCGGCGCGGATATGGACGTAATGCAGCGCGCGCAGAGCGAAGCTCAGCTGCTGCTGACCGCCGACCCGGAGCTTACGTTGCCCGAGCACGCCGCCCTGCGTCAAAGCGTAGAGCGTATGCTGCGCGTAAACTCCGACAGCTTTAATTAATTGTCTTGATTCTCTCAAAAAAACAGCCACTCCGCAGTTTTGCAGAGTGACTGTTTGCTTTTATATATCAGTTCAGGAAATCGCGGAGCTTCTTGGAGCGGCTGGGGTGGCGCAGCTTGCGCAGAGCCTTCGCCTCAATCTGGCGTATACGTTCGCGCGTGACGTTGAACTCCTTGCCGACCTCTTCGAGCGTGCGGGTACGCCCGTCGACAATGCCGAAGCGCAGCTCCAGCACCTTCTTCTCGCGCGGTGCGAGCGTGTCGAGCACCTCTTCAAGCTGCTCGCGCAGCAGTGAAAAGCTCGCCGCCTCGGACGGCTCGGATGCATCCTCGTCGGGGATGAAGTCGCCGAGGTGGGAGTCCTCCTCCTCGCCGATAGGCGTCTCAAGCGACACCGGCTCCTGTGCGATCTTGAGAATGTCGCGCACCTTGTCTACCGGCATATCCATCTCCTTTGCAATCTCCTCCGCCGTGGGATCATGCCCCAGCTCCTGAAGCAGCTGGCGGGAGACGCGGATGGTCTTGTTTATCGTCTCCACCATGTGAACCGGGATGCGTATCGTGCGCGCCTGGTCGGCAATCGCGCGGGTTATCGCCTGGCGTATCCACCATGTCGCATAGGTGGAGAACTTGTAGCCCTTGGTGTAGTCGAACTTCTCGACGGCCTTGATGAGGCCGAGGTTGCCCTCCTGAATGAGGTCGAGGAACAGCATCCCGCGGCCGACATAGCGCTTTGCTATCGACACGACCAGACGCAGGTTCGCCTCGGTCATGCGGTGCTTTGCCTCCTCGTTGCCCTCAGACATCTGCTGCGCCAGCTCTATTTCTTCCTCGGGGGTCAGCAGCGGCACCTTGCCTATTTCCTTGAGGTACATACGCACCGGGTCGTCCGTGGAGAAGTTGTCCATCAGCGCGTCGGTGTCGTTTATCTCCTCGTCCGGGACCTCTTCGATACTTGCAAGGTCTTCCACATCGGGGAGCACATCGTCGATAGGCGGGAGCAAATCGTCAGCGCCGACGTCTATATCAATGCCGTTTTTCTCCAGCGTCTCATAGAACTTGTCAACAGCCTCGCCGTCAAGGTTCATTTCCTCAAGGCATTCCAGCTCCTTGGCAGTGAGCTTGCCGGCCTTCTTGCCCTTTTCGAGCAGCTCGTTCAGACGCTCCTCCGGGGTCTTGGTGTTCTGCTCGGGCGCTGCATCCTTTTTCTTTGCGGCCTTCTTTTTCGGCTTGACGGGCTCAGCGGGAATCTCCGCGTTATCCGCCTCTGCCAGCAGCGCGTCGGCCATCTTGCTCAGTTCCTGCTCGGTGTAAACATGTTCTTCTGACATAATCTTATCCCTCGTATCCTTTTGTTTGTCTTAAATGTTCGGCATATGCCCGCAAATCGGAGCTGTCGATTTTCTGATTTCTGATTTTCGCTATGTAGTCCTCGGCGCTTTTCCTGCTGTTGCTCAGCCGCTCCGGCCGCTGCAGTATCTTCACCAGCAGGCTCATCTCGTCCGAACTCAGCGTGTCCGACAGCGTCTCAACGCTGAGCGCGCCGCCGCTTTTTATTTTCTCCAGGAGCGCAGAATATATCTGCGCGAGCTCCCGGGAAGAAAACTCCTCTTTCCCCGGCAGCGTGACAGTCGCGGCAAGCTCCGGTTCAAGATACAGCACCCGTATCAGCCCCTCCTCGGCGGCGGCCGATTCCGGGTTCGAGTATTTCATCGCCACAGAGTTTGCGACTACGGAGCTCGGCTTTGCTATCTGCCGCTCGTCCGCTTTCGCCGCCCGGTTCATAAGGCGCTTGCGCAGCCGCTCGACCTCGGCCGTGACTACGTTCTCCGCCACGCCCGCCATCGACGCAATGCGCATCGAATACACCTGCCGCTCGACCGCGCCCGGCAGCCGCGCCACAAGGTCGGAAGCCTCCTTCAGGAACTCCACCTTCTGCTCGTCCACCGTCAGGTCGTATTTGCTCGTCACCGCGTGCAGCCGGTAGTCGATCTGATTCTCCGAACCGTCCAGTAAATTCCTGAACGCGTCCGGCCCCCTGGTCTTGATGAACTCGTCCGGATCCTTCGCGCCCGTAATGCGCAGGACTTTCACTTTAATGTCCAGCTTTTCAAGAATGCCTATCGCGCGCTGCGAGGCCTTAATGCCCGCCCCGTCGTTATCGTAGGCGATGATGACCTCGTTCGTATACCGCGACAGAAGCCGCGCCTGCTCCGGCGTGAGCGACGTGCCGAGCGAGGCGACCGCGCTGTCGAAGCCCGCCTGATGCAGGCTCACCACGTCCACATTTCCCTCTGACAAAATTATATATCCGCTCTTGGATTTCTTCGCCAGATTCAGCGCGAAGAGATTCCGGCTCTTATTAAACACCAGTGTTTCCGGGCTGTTCATGTACTTCGGCTCGCCGTCGCCGAGAATGCGCCCGGAGAAGCCTATGACATTCCCGCGCACGTCGATTACCGGGAACATCAGCCTGTTGCGGAAAGTGTCGTAAAATCCGCCGTTCTTCCCGCGCCGCGCAAGCCCCGCCTCGAAAAGCTCCTGCCCGGTGTAGCCCTTCTTCTCCATGGCGTTGAGGAGCAGGCTCCACTCGTCCGGCGCCGCGCCGAGCCCGAAGCGCTTGGCAGTCGCCGGGCGTATCTGGCGCTTGTTTATATACTCTCTCGCGCTCGCGCCCGCGGGGGTCGAAAGCTGTTCGTAGAAGAAGCGCGCCGCGTCCTTGTTCAGTGCCAGCATCCGCGCGCGCTTGCGGCTCTCGGCGTCGTTCGTCTCCTCGGGCATCGGCATGTTCGCGCGCTTTGCGAGAAACTCAACGGCCTCGGGGTAGCTCAGGTTCTCGATGTCCATGATGAAGTTTATCACCCCGCCGCCCTTGCCGCAGCCGAAGCAGTGATAAAACTGCTTGTCCGGCGACACGGAGAACGACGGCGTCTTCTCGCTGTGGAACGGGCACAGTCCGAACATGTTCGAGCCGCTGCGCTTAGTGAGCCTCACGTAATCGGACACCACCGACACTATGTCGTTTCTCTCAACAAGCTCCGATATGAAATTTTCGGGAAACGCCATGAACGCTCACCTCCCAAAATAATTCAAATCCATTTTTTGTGAGGGCGTGTACCTCACGAAAAATACTTCTCACGCAGCGAGTGTCGAGCAGCGCGAGGCACAGAGCGGAGTGCGATTCTCAACAAAAGTCATAAGACTTTTGTTGAAGTCACTTTACCGTCCACGCGAACGGTATGAACACATCGCCGTATTTCTCCATCGCGTAGC
>CAZFCH010000072.1:0-8169 GCA_964517445.1 uncultured Oscillospiraceae bacterium
ATTGAAGCATCGCCCGGAAACATCAGCTTTTCTCCGTCTACGATAAACGGCTCATTTACTCCGACGCGCTGACCGTCTGCCATGCCGTGCTTTCATCGTGGAGCGTATATTTGATATTCACTCCGGCGCTCTCCACCTCATAAGCCGCTTTGCTTCAAGGTATAAAAAACCGACAGAGCCGAAGCCCTGCCGGTTAGGGGGACATTTTAAACTGGTCTTACTTGGTCTCGAGGCGGATTTCGATTTCCGAAACGCCTTCCTTTGTCACCTTGAAGCTGAAATCGCTGCAATTGCTGTCGGTCGCGGTCTTAACTTTGCTGGTGCTGGCATCAGTGATCGTGTACTTCGTGATCTTGTAGCCGTTGCCGGTAGAGGTAAGGCCGATGTTCACGGTGTTATCATATACGACCTCTATTTCAGAGCCGTTCTTCACAGCCTTGTACTTGCCGTCTGCACCCTTGACCTGAACGAGATTCTCGTCAGCGATTGCTTTGCCGTCCTTGTCGACGAGCTTAATCGTGGCCTTGTAAGTTCTGTTCACGAATTTTGCGGTAACGGTGAAGTCGTCCTTAACATCCGCCATATTTACGTCAACAGTCTTGGCGCTGCCCTCAGCAAGATTGGTCTCTTCCTTGACCGTCACGTTGTCGGTATTGCGGACGATGGTGTAGCTGTCAAGCATATATCCTGCTGCAGGAGTGAACACGATGCTGACAGTGTCGGCTTCAGTCGCAGAGTCGACCGGGTTTCCGCTCATGTAGAATCCGACGGTGCCCTTGTTGTAATCATAGCTGCTATAGAGCTTGTAAGATACGGGCTCGGGGACCTTGGCAGTCAGCGTAACGGTGATCTTTGCGGTCGCGTTCGGCATGTAGAAGCCGTAGTAGCTGCCTCTGTCGGTGCAGGTAACTCCATCCACGGTGACCTTAGTCAGATCGTAGAGGCTCTTGCCGAGGTCGGTCAGCGAGACGGTCACTGCGGAGCCGTAAGGTACCTTGCCAAAATCGGTGCTGACATCGGTGAAGCTGCTGCCGCTGTACTGGATTGACACGTAGCCGTTGCCGGTCAGTTCAGTGCCATTCTCATCGTAGACCTTGAGTTCTACTGCGTTGGTTTCAACCTGCTTGAAGCTGATCTCGACATTCACGCCGCCCTGAGGCATCTTGAATATCCAGCCGGTCAGCACTGCAGTGCCGTCCTTGTCTTCGTACACAGGTACGTAGTTGCCGTTATCGACGCTGGTTCCGCTGGTCAGCGTGCCGCCGTCAGCTCTGGTAATGACGACGTCGTCTGCAGCGAAGGTGTAGCCATCAGCTGCGGTCGCGCGAACCATAACGGTGTCGCCTGCCTCGCAGGAGCCGATTGCCGTGCCGTTCATCTCGAAGTTTGCACTGCCGCGAGCCTGGTCATAGATGAGGCAGCCGGTGAGAGACACTTCGTTGGTGTTCTTTGCCTTGAGGTATACGGTGCAGGTCGTGTCCGTATCGGGCATGAGGAAGTAGTACTGGTTGCCGATGTACTCGATGCCGCCTGCGTACACGCCGCCGCTGGTCGTGAGCACAACCTTGTCGATCTCATAGTTTGCTGCGCCGGGTTCGGTGAGCGAGAGGACGATCGGGTCATTAGCCTTGACATCAGCCTTGGTGGTGCCGCCATTAGGATCGTTCTCGACAATGGGCCAATCCTCTTCGATGGAGATCTGCCACAGGCTCTTGCCCTGAAGATCAGTGCTGTTGTTATCCGCATTCACGGTCTTGAGCGTGAGTTTGTGCGGGTCGCCAACCAGAATTACCGAGACATCCACGCCCTGTGAAGGCATCTGGAATATGTAAGTGGTGTTATCGATTTCTGTAAGCTTAATGCTCTTGCCTGTTGCCTTGTCGGTCACCAGGATAGCATCGTCAGGTACGACGAAGCCTGCATTGCTGGGCTTGACAATGATCTTGACCCAGTCGCCGACCTTGCTGCTGCATGCGGTCTTGTACTCGCCGTCCTTGCCGGTGGTGGAGACCTGGTAGCTTACATCGCCGCTGCCTCTGATGGATGCAGCTTCAAGAGGAATCGCGTCTGCCGTGAAGAATGCTTCGACGGTGACAGCGCCGTTAGGCATAAGGATGTAGCCCTGAGCGTTTGCAAGCTCGCTCTGCTCAACGCTGTATTCGCCATCAACGGATACTTCGAATCTGTTGAATGCATAGCCGTCTCTTGCCAGCGTGCTGAGGGTGACCTTGCTGCCGACTGCGGCCTTTACGCTTCCGTCTGCGGTGAGACGAGCATCATTGACGATAACGGTGTTGCCGTTGTTGCCGCCGTTGAAGGTGACGCTGATCTCCTTGTCGTCGCCGATGAACTGTCCGTCAACCGTGACACCCCCTGCAGGCATGGTGAAGGTGTACTCCTCGGCAGGGCCGTTTGCAGGAGCGGTAGAAACGAGGTTGCCGTCAGCGTTGCGGGTAACGGTCAGGTTGAAGTCCTTGCCGTATCCTGCCTCGCTCGTGCCATCCTTCAGCTTGATGGTGATAAGGTCACCGGTCTTTGCCTCGGTGATGGAATTTCCGTTAGTGTCGTAGGCGTTGAGTATGCCGCCTTCGACAGCATTGATAACGATTGCGTTGTCGGTCTTACCGAAGGTCAGTTTGACTTCGACGTCGCAGCCGGGCATGGTGAAGGAGTTATTGAGAACGCTGACAGATGTGCCGGTCTTTTTCTCGGTAACGGAGATGCCGGACAGAGTGTAGCCATCCATTGCCTTCCAGACGATGGTGACCTGAGCGCCCTTTGCAGCCTTGCTTGCGCTGAAGCCGTTCACCTGCAGGTCGAAGCTGCCGTTTACGCAGTCGGCTCTGTAGAAGTTATATGTAGGCACAGCCTTGAGAGTCGCTTTTACGGTGACGTCGTCAGCCGGCATGATGAAGCACATTGCGTCATTCACGGTGACGAACTTCTTTATTCCGAGCCATGTCGTGTAATACACAGTCGCGGATTCAACCGTGTAGCTGGGATCGGTGCTGACTATCTTGACATTTGCGCCCTGAGAAGCGGAGCTTGCAGAAACGCCGCTTACGGTAGCTGCGGTAATGGTGGGATAGTTGCTCTCGATATCGATATCGTAGCCGCTGTTGATCTCAGCATCGACACGGACGTTGCAGCCAGGCATGATGAAGGTGTTGCCCTCAAGCTTGACATCGGCGCTGCCGTCGGCGTGCTTGACGACCAGACTGCTTATTGCCTTGCCGTCGGTGGTGTTGACATCGACAGTGACCTTATCGCCTGCCGCTGCGGAGCTGACCGTGGCGTTATTGACATAGAAGGTCATGGTGCCGTAAGCGGTGTTGATGTTGGGAGTAAGGCTGTACTTCTTGGTGCTGGTACTGGTGCTGCTGCCGCTCGTGCTGCTGCCGCTGGTACTGGTACCGGTGCTGCTGCCGTTCGTGGTGGTGCTGCTACCGCTGGTGCTGGTGCTGCTGCCGCTCGTGCTGGTACTGGTGCTGCTGGCGGCAGCAATGGTGGTAGCAACAGGAATGTAGAAAGTGCTGCCGGCCTTGATCTTCGCAAGGTTGCTGGTGTTGTTCAGCGTCTGGAGCAGCTTGGTGTTCTGACCGTAGTCAACGTCGTAGCTCGAGGAGATGTTGTACGCAGTCTCGCCGGAGGCAACCTTATGTGCAACGACCTGATAGCAGGTAGTGCCGACTGCAGGAGCCTTAGGTGAAGGCAGAAGCAAAGTCTTGCCCGCGGCAACCTTGTTCCAGCTGGAGATGTTGTTGAGCTTCATGATCTGATCGGCATAGTTAGAGAAGCTGATGCCAAGAGAATTGCAGATGCCCGCAACGGTCTCGCCGCGCTGGATGGTGTAAGGAATCAGATAATAAGCAACACTGTCGCTGCCGGTTGCGACACTGACGGTTCCCGTCGTTGTGCCGGAAGTTCCGGTCGAGCTGGTGCTGGTGCTTGTGCTGCTGGCAACGATGTTCAGAGCCGCAGCGTCGGTCACAGGCAGCTTGATTACTCTGCCCACGGCCAAGTATCTGAAGTCATTTTCACTCTTCAGCCCGTTGAGCTTTATAATAGCTTCCTTGCAGGTGAAATAGTTGATGCCCTGTGTCTGGCAAAGCTTAAGTACATAGTCGCCAGACTTGAGGGTGTACTCAACCACCTGAGGATTTTCGTCGTCCGCGTAAGCGCTTACAGACAGCCCTGTGAACAGGGACATGACCATGAGCACTGTCAGCAGAACACAGATGATCCGTTTCTTCATATTTGCTCCCCCTAAACTACCCTTGCGGGTATAATGATTTACTGTGCTGTGGTGGGTCTTTGCGGGTTTATCACGAACAGTTTCAGAATAAAGTAAAAAAACTGTTACGTTTCGGCTATAATATTACAACAAGTCTCTTCAAATTGCAAGCCCTAAAAACATAAAAATCTCAAAAAATTTCAAATTGTTACAATAATCTATGCAGCCCATGTGCAAACTGCGTGTACTTTCAGGGCTTTCACCGTATCTACGGCAATTCTTAAAAATTCTTTGGCGTCAAAAAATTACAGATTTACCTTAGGCTTGCTCCGTGCGAGACTTGTCTCTGCGTCTTTCTTTTTTGTTAGACGCGCGCTCTCGAAAAAAGTTCCCGCCGGGGAGTTTTTTATTTGAGTTTTTATCTAAATATATCCCTCGCCGTGGGCAGGAGAAAAATGGCTTCGGCAGAGGTCGGGTGATCTCTGCCGAAGCCCTATGTATTAAATCCCGAATAGTCTGCGCCCGTTTTCATACGCGGCGCGCGCAACATCCGCGGCAGTGCAGCCCTTGACCTGCGCTATTTTCTCCGCTACATATTTCAAATTTCTCGAATCGTTCCGCTTCCCGCGCATCGGCACGGGACTGAGATACGGACTGTCTGTCTCAAGAAGCAGCCTGTCCATCGGGCACAGCTCAAGCACCTCAAGCGCCTTCCGTGCATTCTTGTAGGTCACGGGGCCGTCAAAGCCCAGGTACCAGCCGCGCCGCAACAGCTCCTTCGCCATCTCCGCGGAACCGGAAAAGCAGTGGAACACGCCACGCAGCTTCGGATAGCGGCTGACGAGCTCGAGGCTGTCACCGTGCGCCTCGCGGTCATGCACGATTATGGGCTTATCAAGCTCGATTGCCAGCTCTATCTGCCGCCTGAAAAGCTCCTTCTGCTCTGCCTTATGCGTATCGTCCCAGTAATAGTCAAGGCCGATCTCCCCTATTGCCGCGCACTTTCCGTCCCCCGCCAGCCGTCTGATCTCGCTGAGGTTTTCCTCTGTGAAGTCTCCGAGTTCCTCCGGGTGTATGCCGACTGCCGCGTATATATACTCATAGCGCGCGGCAAGCTCTATCGCCGTCCGGCTGCTTTTAATGTCACAGCCCGGATCGATAACGAGTGTCACACCGCTTTCCGGGAGCGCGGCAAGAATACTGTCCCTGTCCTCGTCAAAGGCCTTGTCGTCATAGTGCGCGTGTGTGTCAAAGAACATTTGCTTTTCCTCCGTGAATCAGCTTGCGTCTACTATATATTTATTCTCCGCATTTTACAAGCTCAGTGCTTGACGATTTTAAATGTTAAGTGTAAAATTTGTGCGTTGTAACTCGTAAAATATATTTGGGAGAACACTCATGGCTAAACGAAAACTCGCGCTTATTATTGCAGTTGTACTTATTATCGCGGCGCTGGCTGCCGCATTTTTTGTTCTCAGGCCGTCCTCTTCTGCCCGCCCCGCGCTTGAAGAGGCACTCGCCGCTATCGGGCAGCCCTCTGACAGCTGGCTGATAAGCACCGCAGCCTTTGAAAACTTCAGCGCCGTCATTTCAGGCGACCCCCGACAGAGCTTCCGCTCCGCCACCGCTGAGGTCGATGTTACATATCTGGACACTGCCGCACTTATCGACGGTATTGAGCCGGAGATGCAGGCAGAGCTTTCCGGCCTTGTTGACGCCGCCACGCGCCCGACGGAGATATACAGCGATGATGGCGAGTATCTGCCCGAGGTGCTCACAAATGCATACAACCTCGCCGTAAGCAAGCGCCTTGAGCATATCAGCGATTACCTGCGCGAGGATACGCTTACCCTGCACATGAGCTATAGCGGCGGCAGCTGGCAGGTTGATGATCTCTCTGCCCTCTATGCGCTTGCATATCCTGCCGATGATATGCCCGGATTCGAAGAAGCCGGCGCTGCGATGGAGCACATTGATTTTCACTACACTCTGCCCGACCTGACGAGCGCCGGCCCCAAGCCCGATTCGAGCCTCTACGGTGAGACGACAGACCCCGCCGTTATCTCTGCGCTGCTGGAAACGGACGCGGCAAAGAAGCTCATTGACGGTCAGGAGCTTGACTGGAACCCCGACAAGGAGCTCATAAACGGCGGCGTCATCCGCTACTATCTCGATGAAACAATCCTCGCTATAGTCTGGCAGGAGAGCGAGCACGGCGCGGTCGGCACCTTTGCCGAGGTATTCATCGCCGACGCAAGTCAGCTTCGCCGCAAGATTGCCGACGACAACTTCGGCGGGCAGACCTATTATTATCCGACGGAGCTTGCCGCACAGGCAAACGCCGTGCTTGCCGTAAGCGGTGATTTCTACGATATCCCCGACCGCTGCTATGGCCTCTATGCCTACGACGGAAAGCTTATGCGCAGCTGTCTCACCGCCGGTCAGGCCTGTCTCTTCACTGACAGCGGCGATATGCTCTTCACCTATGAGAATCAGTTCAAGACGGAAGCCGAGGCCCAGGCATATCTGGATGAAAACAACATCATGTTCTCTCTCAGCTTCGGCCCGGTAATGGTCGAAAACGGTGTAGACGTCACGCCTTATGACTATCCTCTCGGCGAGGTACGCGACACCTACGCCCGCTGCGCGATAGGTCAGCTCGGCAAGCTCCATTATCTTGCCATGACGATCAACTGTCAGAGCCCTGATTATTACGTCTATGTCACGCTCCGTCAGGCCGCGGACTCGATGATCAGCCACGGCTGCTATAACGCCTACACGCTCGACGGCGGGCAGACCGGAAGCATCATCATCGGAAACGAGCTTATAAATCCCGTGCAGTTCGGCGCCGAGCGCCGCATGAGCGACATTTTCTATTTCGCCACGGCAATACCGGAGAGCTGAAATAAAAAAATACAGGAGCTGTTCTTGCAGCTCCTGTATTTTTTACTCAGTCATTGACAACGTTCCATGTGTTGCCGCCGGTAAACTCGGTACGCAGCTCAACGCCGTCCTCCGTCATTTTGAGGAACACACATTCTCTCGGGATATTACGCACACCGCCCGACTGCCACGTGTCTATAACATCCTGGCACACCTGGCATATGCTGTCGATAAGCGGCGCGTCCTCATAGCCCTGCCACTGGTTGGCCTGCTCGCAGACTTCCTTGATTGTGTCAGGATACAGCGCGCTGTCCACGCGGTTGAGCACGCACCATGCAACCGCTCTCTGCACATTCTCGCTGTAATATGTGGCGCAGCCCGCAACGACCTTTGCTATGTACTCCGCATCGGCTGAATACTGGGACTGCTGCTCTGTCGATTCCGTGGTCTGGGACTGCGCCGCGGCAAGCTCGCTCTCGTAACGCTGCTCTATCTCGGCGATTCTCTGCTCGGCCTGTTTGTTTATGCTCTTCGTCTTCACGTTTATCACAATTACGCTAACCAACACTGCAAGCAGAACTATCGCCGCGTCTCTCGACACCGGATTCTTAAAAATTCTTTTTATCCAACACCAAATGTATGCCAGGACATCGAGTATCTTGTCCAGCACTTGCATAAGCTCTACCCTCCTATTGGGATTTTCGGCGGCATTATAGCACTTTTTTCTATAATAGTCAAATCGTGGGGAATTTTATGTAACCCTATTTACGTCGAATTGTGTTAAAAATGTGTAAAAGCTCACGTTACAGCAACTTTTATCTCGCATTTTTCCATAATGTCGTTTTATGCCGCTCCACTTTGGTTACTTTTTACAGGCATTTTCACTGCCACTTTATGGCATCTTTTGCTATAAATCAAATACCGCTTGACACATTTCCGCGTTGGCTCGGGCTTCGTTCTGCTTTTTTCGCAAAAAGAGCAGAAACAGCGCCGGCAGACCTTGACCTCCGGATACGCTGCATGGTATTATATATATATATATATATTATCAG
>CAZFCH010000073.1:0-8143 GCA_964517445.1 uncultured Oscillospiraceae bacterium
TCGGATGATAGGCGCTGGCAAGCAGCATGTCATATATCTCTTCCTCAGGCAGATCGTTGATCTTTATTTCAAGCCCTTTACGGTCGGTGATGGAAACCGTGGAGACAAAAAGCTCCACATCGGACTGCTTAATCTTTTTCGCATCGACGACCTCGCGCATCCATGACCGCAGCGGCGCGATATCCAGCCCGCGGTTGCGGATGATCTCGAGCATCTGCGGGATAAATTCCTGGATATCGTCAAGCTCCAGTTCGCCGTTCATGGCCTTGTGCAGATCCTCCTCGCCTTCTTTATCAAGCTCGATAACCTTGGAAAGGCGCATATCGTTCCATGCGGCAGCGGCGCGGGGCAGGTCGCGCATTGCCATCATGGCGCCGTTGAGCGCGCCGACAGATGTACCGGAAACGGCGTTATATTTTATTCCTGCCTCCTCCAGCGCTTTCCACGCGCCGATCTCATACGCACCCTTGGCTCCGCCGCCCTCAAGTGCTATGGCATAGGTTTTGCCGGTGTCAAGCTTCAGCTGCATAATATATTCCTCCCGCTTATGAGTATCTTTATGGATATTATAGCATAGTGCCTGTTCGCACACAAGTGTTCCGCGTCGGCACAGAGCCGAGGAAATTCGTTCGTCGGTGGGCAAATCTTATCCTTGTAATAAATTTTTTGGCGTGTTAAAATAGAGGGCACGGTCAATTACATATAAAATTATAAGGAGCGTCGCTATGAGCCAGATAAAAGACATCGCCCTCGCTCCCTCGGGCGAAATGAAAATAGACTGGGTGGAGCGCAACATGCCTGTGCTGCGCGGCATCGGTGAGGACTTCAGGAAAACGCAGCCCTTCGCTGGGCTCAAAATAGCGCTGTCGGTACACCTTGAGGCAAAGACGGCGTATCTCTGCCGTGTGCTCGAAATGGGCGGCGCTGAGATGTATGTTACCGGCTCAAACCCGCTCTCGACGCAGGACGATGTTGCCGCGGCGCTCGCTTCCGGCGGCATGGAGGTCTTCGCCAGCTACGGCTGCACGATGGAGGAGTACGAAAGCTGTCTCTGCCGTGTGCTTGAGGCCGGGCCGAACATCATAATCGACGACGGCGGCGACCTTGTCCATCTCATGCATACAAAGTACACCGGACTCATCCCCGGCGTCATCGGCGGCTGTGAAGAGACGACCACCGGCATACACAGGCTTAAGATCATGGCAAGGAACCATGAGCTGCGTTTTCCGATGGTCATGGTCAACGAGGCCGACTGCAAGCATATGTTCGATAACCGCTACGGCACAGGTCAGTCCGTTTGGGACGGCATAAACCGCACGACGAACTTAATCGTTGCAGGCAAATACGTCGTTGTCTCCGGCTACGGCTGGTGCGGCAAGGGCGTAGCACTGCGGGCAAAGGGTCTGGGTGCAAAGGTCATCGTCACTGAGGTTGACCCAGTCCGCGCGCTCGAAGCCGTCATGGACGGGTATGAGGTCATGCCGATGAAGGACGCAGCGCGTGTGGGCGACATGTTCGTCACCGTCACCGGGTGCAGCGGCATCATCACAGCCGAGCACTTTGAGACAATGAAGGACGGCGCAATACTTACAAATGCCGGGCACTTCGATGTTGAGGTCGACATGGCGGGGCTTGAAAAGCTCGCCGTCAGGAAATATGATGCGCGGCACAATATACAGGGCTATGTCCTGCCGAGCGGCAAAACGCTCTTCACCATCGCCGAGGGCAGGCTCGTGAACCTCGCCGCAGGTGACGGGCACCCGGCGGAAATCATGGACATGAGCTTTGCCGTACAGGCTCTCTCGGCAGAATATCTTGCAAAGCACCGCGGGGAGCTCTCACCGGATGTTATTGCTTTCCCGCATGAGCTTGACCTCGCCGTCGCGCGTCGCAAGCTCAAGGCAATGAGCGTCGAGATTGACTCTCTAAGCGGAGAGCAGGCAGAGTATCTGGGAGTATAATCTTTTCAAAAAATAAAAGCCAAGGTCGGAGGTGAGTTTGTTGGAAGATAATAAGGAAATTGAAGCATTGGACTATGACGCTATTCTCGACAAAAAGACCGACGAGCTGACCGAGCTTCTGGATAAGCGCGATATGAAAGCGCTTCAGAAGCGCATGGAAGAGCTCAACGAATTTGACGTTGCCGAATTTCTTTCCGAAATTGATGACGCCAGAATGCCCATGGTGTTCCGATTACTTTCCAAGGAGACCGCCGCCGAGGTTTTCGCAAACTTTGAAGCACCCGAGCAGGAGCGTATCATAAACTCCATCACCGACTCCGAGCTTGCCGGTATAGTCGAGGAGCTTTACGTCGACGATGCGGTCGACATGATGGAGGAGATGCCGGCAAATGTCGTAAAGCGCGTCATGCGCACGGCAAAGCCCGCGACACGCAACCTGATAAACCAGTACCTCAACTATCCCGAAAACTCTGCGGGCAGTATAATGACCTCGGAGTACGTCGATCTGAAGAAGTACATGAACGTCAAGGAGTCCATTGCACGCATACGCCGCATCGGCGAGGACAAGGAGACAATATACGTCTGCTTCGTCATTTCGGCTGACCGCAGACTCGAAGGAATCGTCACAGTCAAGGATCTTCTGCTGTCGGATGACGACACAATAATAGAAGATCTCATGGACACGAACATTATATTCGCGTCCACCACCGAGGATCAGGAGAGCGTCTCGGAAAAGTTCTCCGACTACGACCTTATGGCGCTGCCGGTCGTGGATAAGGAAGGCCGCCTCGTCGGCATCGTCACCGTCGATGACGTCATCGATGTCATGGAACAGGAGACAACCGAGGACTTCGAGATCATGGCCGGTATGACGCCGTCCGACAAGCCGTATTCAAGGTCGGGCATTATTGAGATGTGGAAGAACCGCATCCCGTGGCTGATGTTCCTCATGCTCTCGGCGACGTTCACGAGCATGATCCTTACGAATTTTGAAAATCGCCTTGCCGTGCATGCAGGGCTTATCGCGTTCATTCCGATGCTCATGGGCACAGGCGGCAACTCCGGCGCTCAGGCCTCGACCGCCGTCATACGAAGTCTCTCTCTCGGCGACACCGAGCCGCGCGATGCGCTGCGTGTTGTGTGGAAGGAGCTGCGCGTGGCACTGCTGTGCGGTGTGACTCTTGCGGCGGTGAACTTTGTAAAGATGCTGCTGGTCGACAGGCTCCTGCTCGGAAACGCCAACGTAACGGTTCTGGTATCGGTCACGGTGAGTCTTTCGATAGTGTTCGTTGTCATGTTCGCAAAGGTCGTCGGCTCGATGCTGCCCATCGCAGCGGAAAAAATTGGCGTCGACCCCGCAGTCATGGCAAATCCTCTCATCTCAACGGTAACAGACACCGTGTCCCTGCTCATCTACATTTACGTGGCTAAGCTTGTTCTGCATATATAGGAGCTAAAAACAATGGACTTCTCCCCGCTTTTTGCTAAACTACTCACCTTCATAGTGTTGATGCTTGTCGGATATGCCGGAGCACGGAAGAAAATTCTGTGCCCCGGCTTCGCTAAGAGCCTTAGCTGGCTCGTGATGGATGTTTTCCTCAGCTGCACTATTCTTAACTCCGTCATCTCAGGCGACCTTGACATAAGCGGCGCGCAGCTTGTGAAGGTCATCCTGCTGCTGAGCCTGGTTATGCTGATATCCTATGCCTTCGGTGCACTCTGCGCGCGCATTTTCTTCAGGGGGCGCGAAAACGCTCCTGTGTTCGAGCTGCTCATCAGCGTAATGAATAACATATTCATCGGTCTGCCCGTAGCCGAAGCGCTGTACGGGTCGATTGCCGTGCTGTACTGCGCACTCAGCTGTATTCCATATAACCTTCTCTTATACAGCTATGGAGTCTGGCGGCTCAGGAGCGGAAAAGCTCTTGACGGTGACGCTGCCTTTAAGATAAAAGACGTGCTTACCGTGCCGTTCTTCGCAACGCTTGCAGCACTGCTGGTCTTCATTTTCAACATTCAGTTTCCGTATATTCTCCGTGAGCTTATCAGCACCACTGCGAATGCGACGATGCCCGCGTCCATGATTGTCATCGGCGCGACGCTCGGCAATGTAAAGATTGCCGACGGCTTCAAGGAGCGCTATGTGTATCTGGTAAGTCTGATGCGTCTTATCATAATCCCCGCTGCGGTATGGTTCATCGTCGGCCTACTAAGCACAGACGCCACGCTCGTGTCGACCTGCACGATTATCGCAGCATGCCCAAGCGCTGTGGTCGTGTCCATCCTCGCGCTGCAGAATGATTATGACGCGGCATTTTCCTCAAATGCTGTGCTTGTTACAACGGCGCTGAGCATGCTATCTCTGCCCGTCTGGGTGTACATTTTAGGATAGGAGCGGCAGCATGCATATTCCGAGCGGCGCAAGCCAGACAATAGACATTCTCCCGTTTGCGGACGCGCTCGCCCTCTCTGGGCACAGCGGTGAATATGACGTCAGCCGGTGGATATACGTTCCGGACTTCTACACAGAGTACCGATACATACTCGGTACGCGCGGCAAGAATCCGCTGATCTGCATCGGCATCAACCCTTCAACCGCGGAACCTGACAACCTTGACAACACGCTCAAATCCGTCTCACGTATAGCCGACGGCAACGGCTTTGACAGCTGGATAATGTTCAATGTCTACGCCCAGCGCGCGACGCGGCCGGATGACATGGACAGGGAGCTTAACCGGCAGCTGCACGAGGAGAACATGGCGGCTTTCCGATACATTCTCTCGAATGTCGCCCACGGCATTTCCCCGGCAATTTGGGCAGCGTGGGGAACGATTATCGAAAAGCGCCCCTACCTCCCCTACTGCGTGCGCGACATGGTGCGCATTGGAGATGAGTACGGCGCGCACTGGCTGTGTGCCGGTAAATGTTCGGCAAAGGGGCATCCGCACCATCCGCTGTATCTGCGCAAGGACGAGAAGGCCGAAAGCTTTGATATAGAAAATTATCTGGAGAGCCTTAATCAGGTGACACACTATGGACATACGTGAAGCGATAGAAAAATACAGGCCCGGCTGTGAACAGGAAGCGCGCGACAAAGCCGTTATACTCTCATTTATCGATTCTAATGCTGACGCTTTTGAGCGTTCAAACCTTATCGCGCATATGACGGCCTCGGCATGGGTTGTGAACCCTGCACGCGACAAAGTGCTGATGGTGTACCACAAGATCTACGACTCATGGTCATGGACAGGCGGGCATGCCGACGGTGAGCGAGACCTGCTGTCCGTTGCATTGCGTGAGGTGCGTGAGGAGACGGGCGTGAAGTCCGTACACCCCGTGACGGAGGATATCTATTCTCTTGAGGTGCTAACTGTGGATGGGCACGAGAAGCGCGGCGTGTACGTGCCGAGCCATCTGCACATGAACGTCACCTATCTTTTAGAGGCAGACGACCATGACGCACTCACGGTCTGCGAGGCGGAGAACTCCGGTGTCGCGTGGTTCACGCTCGATGATGCGCTCAAGGCTTCGACCGAGCCGTGGTTCGTGGAGAGAATATATAAAAAGCTCAACGCCGGACTTACGCGGCTTTGAGCATATAGGACGTATAAACGCACAGGTGCGCTCCAATCACAGCGCGCCTGTGCGTTTCAATATTTTTCTCTGTCTGTCCGTGGAAATAATAGGGCAACAAAACCGCCTTATGATTGACGAAACGAATTTTGCGAATATAATAGAATTGAGATTGGCGCAGGAAGGTACACTAAGAACATGAATACCGCCTCTGTCAACGGGGTTCATTCTTGGCAAATGCTGCATTATCACTCACGCTGAAAGATAGTTATATTATGTGGGGTGAACTTAATATGACAGTTGCAGAAGCACACAGAATAGAAAGAGAATTTTATAATAATCCCAAGCCGTCGGAAGACGATGTTTTTCTCTTCACTGAGGCAATGGATTATATCATTCATACTACCCAAGATCCCAATGCAATGATGTCGCTCGGCGGCTACTTTTATGACGAGCGCAAATTTGACCTTGCCTTGAAATATTATGAGATGGCAGCCGAATATAAGATTGATATCGCCTACGAGTGCCTCGGCTATATTTGGTATTACGGCAGAACGGGCACAAGGGATTATGAAAAGGCATTTTATTATTTCAAGCTTGCCAAAGACGCCGGCAATATTGTCGCCGCATATAAGCTCGCAGACATGTATAAAAACGGCTATTATGTTGAGAAGGATTACGACGCATATTGCAAAATCATCGAGGAACTGTATCCGAAGGTAAAAGACTCCGCAAACCTCGGCGATCCTCTGCCGGAGATATTTACCCGGCTCGCGCGCATCCGTGTCGGGCAAGGAAGGAAAGACGAGGCAATACAGCTTTATTATTCTGCCAAGGATTTTCTTGCTCAGCGCATAAGTTATAACGCCTTCTTCGGATACCTTAACATTATGATGTGGCTTGAGGATGACCTGTACAAGCTTGTTGATTTTGATGAGGCTGACTTTGACCTCTACGACCTATATCACCTCGCAAAAGCGCCGGTTAAAGTGAGATTTTATTTTGACGGGAAGCCCCAAGAATGGGAGGTCGTAGAGGAAGACGGCGAGCAGGTTATCCGTTTTAACGACAAATGGTACAGGACAAGAGAAGACTTCTTTGCCAAGGCCTGCATTGACGGTCTGCCCCTTACGCATATTTACGATACACTTTACGGATTTGAGGTGATTTCATGCAGCTGATTCGCATTGCCAGCAGTGACTATTCGCGATATGAAGAATTGCTTCTTCACCGCGATGAGCTTGAAAAAGAGGCTGAGCATATTCTTTTGGAATATACCCGTATTTTCGGCGATATTTCCGCCGAAATCTTCAAGCTGAAAATCGATTGCATCGCTCTTAAAAAGTCAATTTCTTACTGCGTTATGGCGAAAAACCGCGGCGAGTCCGTAAGTCCAGAAAAGCTGCGGGAATATATTGCTGAGACGATGGCAGCATACCAAGCTGAACTTGATGAAATGATTCATCAAAACGAGCTTTCAAAGAAAGGTGAAAAAATCTCCGCTTTTCAGGCAAAGGAAATCAAGCGCATTTACAGAGAAATTGCCAAGGTTCTCCATCCCGACATCAGCAACATTACAGAAAAGTATCCCCCTCTCGCCGACCTTTTCCAGCGCGTTTTAATTGCCTATCATTGCAATGATTATAAGGAAATGAAGGAATTAGAGGTCTTGGTGAATCGAGCTCTGGAGGAAATCGGTGAGGAAAAATTTGAGCTTGTTATTCCCGACGTTGACGCGAAGATTGAAGAGCTTGAGAAAGAGATTCAGCGCATAATAACCACCGAGCCATATACCCTGCGCGAGTTTTTAATCGATGCCGAGCGGGTTCGGCAGAAGATGGCCGCATTCGAGGAAGAGCGCGATTCCTATATAAACTACAAAAACGAGCTTGAATCGAAGCTGAAGGAAGTACAGGAGGGATAACATGGCAGACAATGAATTAACCATACATACGGGCGGGCTTGTTTCCGTAATAGGAAAGCAAGGCCTCGATTCCGTAATCAAGCCTCTGTCGCAGGAGATACATCTTTTTGATTCCTACGTTGCGGGAACAACCCATCTGCAGGACAAGTCCGTACTCGAGAACATAAAAATTGGCGACAAGCTGACTTTGCAAAGAGAGGATAACAAATTTGACAACAACGCAATCCTTATCCTCAACAATGAAAAAAAGAAACTCGGTTATGTTCCGGAAAAAGATAACATCGTGTTCGCACGGCTTATGGACGCCGGTAAGCTTCTCATGGCAAAAATAAGCAAAATCACCCAGAAGGGCTCTTTTACGCAAATCAGCATCGGCATCTATTTGGTGGATTTTTGATACTAATAATTATAAGTCTTGTAATATAGACAGAGGACGGCGTGACTGTGAAGGTCGTGCCGTCCTCCGTCTTCGCAGGTGAATCTTGCGAGCACAGTTTCTGGTTCGGTAAGGGGTGTGCAGTTATGGTACGTGAGGCGAGACTTGCACTGCGCCGCGGCGCGGGGTTGCCTCGGGTTCAGTCACATATATGCAAAAAGAAATGACCATCATAGACGGTCATTTCTTTTTTTGTGGTGCGCGAGGCGGGACTTGAACCCGCACGTCCGGAGTGGACACTAGAACCTG